>JAKSBE010000374.1 GCA_022361275.1 Kiloniellales bacterium | reverse complement strand
GGCACGCCGTACTGCAGCCCGATCGAGATCGCGATCGCGAAGTTGTTCATCAGGCTGCGGAAGGCGGCGCCCTCCTTGTGCATGTCGACGAAGATCTCGCCCAGGCGGCCGTCCTCGTACTCGCCGGTGCGCAGGTAGACCTTGTGCCCGCCGACGATCGCCTTCTGGGTGTAGCCCTTGCGCCGTTCCGGCAGCTTGGCCCGCTCGGTGCCGCGCTCGACGATGCGCTCGATCACCCGCTCGGCGACGATCTCGGCCCGGGCCGCGGCCGGCGCCTCGACGATGGCCTCGACCAGATCCTGGGCCAGATCCTGGGCCAGATCCGGGGCCATATCCTCGGCGTCCGCGCCGTCGTCCTCCAGCAGGGCGGCGGAGAGCGGCTGCGACAGCTTGGAGCCGTCGCGGTAGAGCGCGTTGGCCTTGAGGCCCAGCTTCCAGGACTGCAGGTAGGCGTTCTTGCAGTCCTCGACCGTCCCGTGGTTGGGCATGTTGATGGTCTTGGAGATCGCTCCCGAGATGAAGGGCTGGGCCGCCGCCATCATTTCGATGTGGCTGCCGACCGAGAGGTAGCGCTTGCCGATCCGGCCACAGGGGTTGGCGCAGTCGAAGACCGGCAGGTGCTCGGCCTTGAGGTGCGGCGCGCCTTCCAGGGTCATGGCGCCGCAGCAGTAGGTGTTGGCGGCCTCGACCTGGTCCTTGCCGAAGCCCAGCGCGGCGAGCATGTCGAAGGCCATGTCGTCCAACTGCTCGGCGCTGAAGCCCAGGTGCTTGGTGCAGAAGTCCTCGCCCAGGGTCCACTTGTTGAAGGCGAACTTGATGTCGAAGGCGCTGCCCAGACTGCCCTCGACCGCGTCCAGGCTGGCCTGCGTGAAGCCCTTCTCGATCAGCGCCTCGTGGTTGATCCCGGGCGCGTCCTTCAGGGTGCCGTGGCCGACCGCGTAGCGGATGATCTCCTCGATCCGGGTCTGGTTGTAGCCGAGGGTCGTGAGCGCCACCGGGACCGTGCGGTTGATGATCTTGAAGTAGCCGCCGCCGGCCAGCTTCTTGAACTTGACCAGGGCAAAGTCCGGCTCGATGCCGGTGGTGTCGCAGTCCATGACCAGGCCGATGGTGCCGGTCGGCGCGATGACGCTGGTCTGGGCGTTGCGGTAGCCGTGCGTCTCGCCGAGGCGGAATGCCTCGTCCCAGGCCTCGCAGGCGGCCGACACCAGCGCCGGGTCCGGACAGGCCTCGCCGTCCAGGGCCACCGGAGCTATGGAGAGGCCCTCGTAGCCCTCGTCCTCGCCGTGGGCGGCGCGGCGATGGTTGCGGATCACCCGCAGCATGGCCTCGCGGTTCTCGCCGTAGCCGGGGAAGGTGCCCAGTTCGCCGGCCATCTCGGCCGAGGCGGCGTAGGCGTCGCCGGTCAGGATCGCGGTCAGAGCGGCGGCCATGGCCCGGCCGGCGTCGGAGTCGTAGCTCAGGCCGCAGGCCATCAGCAGGCCGCCGAGATTGGCGTAGCCCAGCCCCAGGGTGCGGAATTCGTAGGACTTCTCGGCGATGGCCTTGGAGGGGAACTGGGCCATCAGGACCGAGATCTCGAGGGTCAGGGTCCAGAGCCGGGTGGCGTGGCGATAGGCCTCGATCTCGAAGCGGCCGTCCTTGCCCAGGAAGGTCATCAGGTTCAGCGACGCCAGGTTGCAGGCCGTGTCGTCGAGGAACATGTACTCCGAACAGGGGTTGGAGGCGTTGATCCGGCCCGACTGCGGGCAGGTGTGCCACTCGTTGATCGTGGTGTCGAACTGGACGCCCGGGTCGGCGCAGGACCAGGCGGCCTCGGCGATCTGGTCCCAGAGCTGCCGCGCCGGCAGGGTATCCGAGACCTTGCCGTCGGTGCGGCGGATCAGCTTCCAGGTGCCGCCTTGCTCGACCGCCTCCAGGAACGCGTTGGTCAGGCGCACCGAGTTGTTGGAGTTCTGGCCGGAGACGGTCAGATAGGCTTCGGAATCCCAGTCGGTGTCATAGGTGCGGAACTGGATCGAGGTGGCGCCCTGGCGGGCGAACTGGATCACCCGCTGGATGTAGTTGTCCGGCACCATGGCCTTGCGGGCCGCACGCACCGCCGCCTTGAGCTGCGGGTTGCGCTTGGCGTCGAAGGCGGCCTCCGGGTCCTCCGTCTCGGGGGCGGCGTGGCAGGCCTTGATCACCGCGTTGAGGTGCCGGCTGCAGAGCTTGGAGCCGGTGACCAGGGCCGCCACCTTCTGCTCCTCGACGGCCTTCCAGTTGATGTAGTCGACGATGTCCGGGTGGTCGATGTCGACCGTCACCATCTTGGCGGCGCGCCGGGTCGTGCCGCCCGACTTGATCGCGCCGGCGGCCCGGTCGCCGATCTTCAGGAAGCTCATCAGGCCCGAGGAGCGGCCGCCGCCGCTCAGCGCCTCGCCCCCGCCGCGCAGGCGCGAGAAGTTGGTCCCGGTGCCGGAGCCGTACTTGAACAGCCGCGCCTCGCGGACCCAGAGGTCCATGATGCCGTTCTCGTTGACCAGGTCGTCGCCGACCGACTGGATGAAGCAGGCGTGCGGCTGGGGATGCTCGTAGGCCGAGGCCGCCTTGGTCAGCTTGCCGCTCCGGAAATCGACGTAGTAGTGGCCCTGGCTGGGGCCGTCGATGCCGTAGGCCCAGTTGAGGCCGGTGTTGAACCACTGCGGCGAGTTGGGCGCGGCCATCTGGCGCGCCAGCATGAAGCGCATCTCGTCGTAGTAGGCGCGGGCGTCGTCTTCCTGGTCGAAGTAGCCGCCCTTCCAGCCCCAGTAGGTCCAGGTCCCGGCCAAGCGGTCGAAGACCTGTTTGGCCGAGGTCTCGCCGCCCTCGGCGTGCGGCCGCTTGCCGCCTTTCCCGGGCTTGCCGGCCGGCTCGGAGCGCCACAGCCAGGTCGGGACGTCCTTTTCCTCGACGCGCTTCAGCTTGGCGGGAATGCCGCGCTTGCGGAAATACTTCTGGGCCAGGATGTCACAGGCGACCTGGCTCCAGTCGGTCGGCACCTCGATGTCCGATTGCTGGAACACCACCGAGCCGTCAGGGTTGCGGATCTCGCTCGACGTCTTGCGGAAGGGGATCGTCTCGTAGACATCCTTGCCATCCTCGGTGAACTGTCGCCTGATCCGCATGTGACCCCCTTGTCTAATGAGTGCTGCCTGCGCTGGAGACCGCTGCCGCCCAGAATCCACCCCAAGAAATCCGGGGCCGTTGCGGCCCGGAATCTCACCCGAACAGGGATCCGAGGCAGGTCTCGTGATGAAGGAAAAGCTAACCACAAAATCTTGAGAGTGTCACCAGATTTTGTGGTTGATAAGGCAGATGTCGCGATTAGTCTCTAGATGTAGTGGCGACTTTCCCTTGTCTCTGGGGATCGGCCTGGGGTTGCCAAGCCAGCAGCACCAGGGCGGCGGTCACCAACAGAGCACCCAGGAACTGCACGGGGGCCAGAAGTTCGCCCAGGACTACGGCGGCGATGGCGATGGTCAGCAGAGGCTCGGCGTAGGAGACGAGGCCCAGCCGGGGGCCCAGCCGGCCCGGGCAGGACAGGCCCATGGCCGCGAACTGGACGACGATGGCGACGGCGTAGAAGGCGCTGGCGCCGACCAGGCCGGCCCAGCCGGTAAAGGCGTAGGGCAGGCTGAAGCCGCCCAGCGGCACCAGCGCTCCGGCCAGCAGCAGGGCGCCGCCCAGGTTGACGTAGACGGTGATCGAGAAAACGTCGTGCAGGCCGGCCAGGCGCCGGCTGACCAGGACCGTGATGCTGGCGCCGGCCGCCGCCAGCAGGGCGAAGAGCAGCCCCTGCGGGTCGAGCTCGCCGTAGACCGTCGCGAGGGCGAGCCCCAGGCCGACCAGGGCCAGCAGTCCGGCCCCGAACCCTCGGGCGCCCAGGCCGCCGGCACCAGAGAGCGGCAGCAGCGCGGCGGCGACGAAGGGAAAGCAATAGAGCAGCAGGCAGGCCAGGCCGACCGGCAGGTAGAAGACCGCCGCCAGGTAGCTGACGTTGGTCACGAACCACGACAGGGTCGCCAGGAAGGTCAGCGGCCAGGCCTTGCGCGGCAGCAGGATCGGCCGCCGGAAGATCAGGATCATCATGACCAGCGCCAGGCTGCCCATCAGGGAGCGCAGAAAGGCCACGGTCAGGGGATCGCTGCCGCCGTCGTAGGCGAGCCGGGCCAGGCTCGGGATGCTGGCAAAGCAGACCGCCGCCGCCAGGGCGAAGATAAGCCCGGCGATCCAGGGCGCGCGCCCGACCATGCCGCGGTCTCGGGTCTGCCCGGCGTTGCTCACGGCCGCCTGCCGCCTATGGCCGAGAAAGTATTCATTAGGCCATAGGGTATAAATATTATGTCCTGCTTTTCTCTTAAGGATGGCCTGGGCCTTGCGGCAAACTCGCCGGGAATCCGGGGTATTCAGGCTGGCCTGGCGAGCGGCAGGTTGACCAGGAGGTTCTGCGGCTTGAGCTTCAGCCGGCCGCTCTCCGACATGCAAAGCGCCAGGTAGACCGGGCGGCCGGCGAGTTCCGGCCGCATCACGCCGGGATCCCGGAAATCGAGGCGGAACAGCGACAGCAGGCGGGCCAGGCGCGCCTCGCCGACCTCGACCCCGTTGTACAGGTCGTTGAGCAGCCGCGAGCCCTCGGCATCGAGGCCGAGATGCCAGGCCCATTTCTCGTCGCGGATCTCCTGGACCGGCTGCAGGCTGACCTCGACCTCGTGGAAGCGCCGGACCCAGGCCTCCAGGACCCGGCACAGGGCGTCGAGCCCGGCGCCGGCGAAGTTCAGGTTCAGGACCAGGTCGTGGCGCTGGTCGCGCGTCCAGTAGATCGCGGCGTTGGCTTCGTCGATGACCTCGAGGTCGACCCGCCGCAGCGGCGTCTGCGCCTCCACGACCAGGCGGCCGAGATCGCCGAAGCCGCCGGTTGTCGCGTACATCTCCACCGTCTCGGCGTCCGCGGCCATGATGTGGCCGTCGTTGATCGTGACCTGCTGCTCCCGGAACAGCAGCTCTGCGGCCCGCGCCCTGAGGCCGTCCTCGCAGCCCTCCAGCAGGGCCCGCGCGATGACGTGGGCGAGCTGGTCCAGGAACAGCGGCGGCACGGGGACCCTGACCGGCGCGGCCCCCTCCGGCCCGGCGAAGATCCGGGCGTAGGCGGCCTCGACCGTACCGGCCCGCACCAGACGGTCGCGGAAGGCGAGCGCGATCTGATAGTTCTCCCGGGCGTCCGGGTCGGCGAGGGCGGCGAGGCGGGCTTCGGAGACGGCTTCGCGCGGGTTGGCCAGCAGGCGCTCGTGGAGCGCGGTCTCGGCGGCGCAGGACTCCTCGACCGGCCGGAGCTCCGGGCGCCGGAGATAGGCCGTCAGGAAGGCGTCGGTGACCGCCAGGCGGCCGGTCTCGGGCTCCTGCCGTAGCAAATGATAGCCGGAATCTCGCCAGAAGTCGGGCATGGCGCCACTATCGGGCGCGCCCCGGGCGCTGTCCAGCCCGCCCGTGGACTCTCCGCCGAGAAGCCCAGGGACGCAGCGTCTGGACGGGCGGGAGAGGAGGTGCAATAGTCGCGCCGGCCGAACTTGTTGGATCAAGGGGCTATGGCAGGAAACACCCTCGGCACGATTCTCCATACTTGGCTGCGCGGCGAAGAGGTCGGCAGGGACGGGACGGGGAATCGCTACTTCCGCGAGAAGGGCGGCGGCCGGGTCCATCCGGACAGCATCCGCAAGGAGCGGCGCTGGGTGCTCTACGACGGAGAGGCCGAGGCCAGCCGGGTGCCGCCGGAGTGGCACGCCTGGCTCCACCACACCACGGACGAGGTGCCGCCGATCGGCGGGCCGGCAAAGCGGCCCTGGGAGAAGGAGCACCAGCCCAACCTGACCGGGACCGAGCAGGCCTATCGTCCCCCGGGCCACACCCTGAGCGGCGGCCATCGGGACCCGGCGACCGGAGACTACGAGCCCTGGCGACCGGAGTGACCGCTCGCGACAAGACGGCCCCCTGCCGACCGGCGCTAGCCGGACACGCGCACAGGCATCCGGAGTAAACGCATGCAGAGGAACATCATCGAGACCGTGATGGGCGGTGTCGTTCTGATCGTGGCGGGGTTCTTCGTGACCTTCGCCTTCACCAGTGCGGGGGTCAGCCCGGTCACCGGCTACGAGGTCTCGGCCCGCTTCGAGAACGCCTCGGGACTGTCGCCCGGCACCGACGTGCGCATGAGCGGGGTCAAGATCGGCACGGTGGCCCGCCAGTCCCTCGATCCCGAGACCTTCACCGCGATCGTCACCATGACCATCCAGAGCGACCTCCAACTGCCGCTGGACACCTCTGCGCGGATCATCCCCGACGGTCTGCTGGGCGGGAACTTCGTCGAACTGGAACCCGGCGGGGAGCTCGAGAACATTCAGCCCGGCGGCTCGATCGAGTACACCCAGGGGGCGATCAACATCATCGACCTCGCCACGCGGCTCTTCTTCAGCAGCACGGACAACAGTGGCGAGAGCGGGGCGGCCGCCGGTGCGGCCGGTGCCGGCGGCCAGCAGTGACCTCGGCGGCCGAGGACAGCATCCCGGGCCAGCGCTGGGACCCGGACCGCTACGCCCGCAACGCCCGCTTCGTGGCCGATCTCGGCGCGCCGCTGGTGGACCTCCTGGCACCGGAGCCTGGTGAGGCGATCCTCGATCTCGGCTGCGGCGATGGCGCCCTGACCGAGATGCTGGTCGCCCGGGGCGCCGTGGTCGTCGGCGTCGACGGCAGCGCCGAGCAGGCGGCGGTGGCCCGGTCGCGCGGGCTCGACGCCCGCCAGGCCGACGGCGAGGCCCTGGACTTCGAGGCCGCCTTCGATGCCGTCTTCTCGAACGCGGCCCTGCACTGGATGCGCAAGGCCGATGCGGTCATCGAGGGGGTCTGGCGTGCCCTCAGGCCCGGCGGGCGCTTCGTCGGGGAGATGGGCGGCGCCGGCAACGTGGCCGGGATCACGGCGGCGCTGCTGGCGGTCCTGGAACGCCGGGGGATCGATGGCCGGGCGGCCAATCCCTGGTACTTCCCGACGCCCGAGGACTATCGCCGGCGCCTGGAGGCCCGCGGCTTCGAGGTCCGGAGCATCGCGCTGATCGACCGCCCCACGCCCCTGCCGGCCCCCATCGCCGATTGGCTGGATACTTTCGCCGAGTCGTTCCTCAAGCTGGTTCCGGCCGAGGCGCGCGGGGACTTGGCCGCGGAGGTCAGCGAGGCGCTGCGGCCGACCCATCGGGACGCCGAAGGGCGCTGGACCGCGGACTACGTCCGGCTGCGCTTTTCCGCCCGCAAGCCGGCCTGACCTTTCGGCGGACTTGCAGAGCCGCCGGCTTCTGTCTAAGTCTCGGCACAGGATCCACGGGGGGGCACTGGACCCGGGGATCCGGGATCAAGAGGAGGATCGCCCCCTTGGCGGATCAGAAGGACCAAGGCTTCGACTTCCCGACCTGGCTTCAGCCCGACGGCGTTCCGGTGTCCTGCATCGAGAAGATCAAGGTGCTGAACGAGAACCTCGAGGAGCTCCGCGAAATGGCCCAGGACGCCCTGGAGGACGGCATCTTGATGGGCTGTGACGAGGCGCAGATCCGCAATGTCCTGCATCTTCTGGTCGACTCGCTCAAGAACCCCTATCGCGAAAACACGGAAGGCGGGGCCTGAGATGCGCTCGGCGCTCCTCGCCACGCCGGTCCTGTTCGTCTGGCTTGCCACGCCCGCGGTCGGGGCCGAGATCGCCGTGCTCCAGGGCCTGGACAAGATCACCGCCCGGATTTCGACCTTCGAGGCGCCGGTCGACCAGATCGTCCGCTTCGGGACCTTCGAGATCATCGCCCGGACCTGCCACAAGACGCCACCGGAGGAGCCGCCGGAGCGCGCCGCCTTTCTGGAGATCACCGAGGTCAGACCCGATTCCCCCTCGGCGCCGATCTTCACGGGCTGGATGTTCGCGTCCTCGCCGGCCCTCTCGGCCGTCGACCATCCGGTCTACGACGTCTGGGTGATCGACTGCAAGAGCACCTCGAGCTCGGCGGCGTCGAGCGACACCGGGAACTGAGCGGTCACCGAGAGGGCCTGTGCCAGACGCATCTTGTAGTCCTCGCGCGGCAGCTCCACGGCGCCGAACTGCCGGAGGTGGGGCGTCGTGAACTGGGTGTCGAGCAGGCTGTAGCCGCCCTTGATGAGGCGCAGGACCAGGTGGACCAGGGCGACCTTGCTGGCCTCCGACTCACGGCTGAACATGCTCTCGCCGAAGAAGGCCGCGCCCAGGGACACCCCGTAGAGCCCGCCGACCAGCCGTCCGTCCCGCCAGCATTCGATCGAGTGGGCGAAGCCCATGTGGTGCAGTTCGGTGTAGAGCCCCTCGATGGTCCGGTTGATCCAGGTGTCGGGACGGTTGAGCGCCGGCTCGGCGCAGCCGGCGATCACCTCGTCGAAGGCGAAATTGCAGCGGACGTCGAAGTCTTCGCGGCGCACACGGCGTTTCAGCCGCCGCGGGATGTGGAACCTCTCGAGGGGCAGGACGCCTCTGTTGTCGGGATCTATCCAGTGGACGACAGGGTCGTCCCGGCTCTCCGCCATGGGGAAGATCCCGATGGCGTAAGCCCGCAGCAGGAGCTCAGGATTGAGCTTCATCCGCTGGCTACCATCCTCCGTCAGGCCTCGGGCGTCTGGTCGACGAACCTCTCGAGCCAATGAATATCATAGTCGCCGTTGATAAAATCGTTCGCACCGATCAGCTCGTGGTGCAGCGGAATCGTCGTCTTGACTCCGTCGACGACGTATTCCTCCAGCGCCCGCCGCAGCCGCATCAGGCATTCGTTGCGGTTGCGCCCGTGGACGATCAGCTTGGCGATCAGACTATCGTAGTACGGCGGAATGCGGTAGCCGCCGTAGATCGCGGAATCGACCCGCACGCCCAGGCCGCCCGGGACATGGTGGCTGGTGATCGTTCCGGGACTGGGCATGAAGGTCTTGGGATCCTCGGCGTTGATCCGGCATTCGATGGCGTGGCCCGAGAAGGCGATGTCCTCCTGGCTCAGGGCCAGGGTCGACCCGGCCGCGATCCGGATCTGCTCACGCACGATGTCGATCCCGGTGATCGCCTCCGAGATCGGATGCTCGACCTGCAGGCGCGTGTTCATCTCGATGAAGAAGAACTCGCCGTTCTCGTAGAGGAACTCGAGCGTGCCGGCGCTGCGGTAGCCGAACTTGAGCATGGCGTCGGTGGCGACCTTGCCGATGCCCTCGCGCGCGCTTTCGTTGAGCGCCGGCGAGGGCGCCTCCTCGAGCAGCTTCTGGTGGCGCCGCTGCAGCGAGCAGTCGCGCTCGCCCAGATGGACGGCGTTGCCCTGGCCGTCGGCCAGGATCTGGATCTCGATGTGCCGCGGCCCGCCCAGGTAGCGCTCCAGGTAGACGGCGTCGTTGCCGAAGGCGGCCTTGGCCTCGCTGCGTGCCATGCCCAGCGCCTGGATCAGCCCGTCTCGGTCCCCGGCCACCTTCATGCCGCGACCGCCGCCGCCGGCGGCGGCCTTGACCAGGATCGGGAAGCCGACCGACTCGGCCACCTGCAGCGCTTCCTCGTCCTCGGTGATCGCACCGTCCGAGCCGGGGACCACCGGGATCCCGAGGGAAACCGCCGCCTCTTTGGCCGCCACCTTGTCGCCCATCAGCCGGATGTGCTCGGGCGAGGGTCCGATGAACACGAAGCCGTGCTCCTCGACCATGGCGGCGAAGTCGGCGTTCTCGGACAGGAAGCCGACCCCCGGATGGATCGCGTCGACCCCGGTGATGGTCGCGGCCGACAGGATCGCCGGGATGTTCAGGTAGCTGTCCCGGCCCGGCGGCGGCCCGATACAGACGCTTTCGTCGGCCAGGCGGACGTGCATGGCGTCGGCATCCGCGGTCGAGTGGACGGCGACGGTCTGGATGCCCATCTCGCGGCAGGCGCGATGGATCCTCAGCGCGATCTCGCCGCGGTTGGCGATCAGGACCTTCTCGAACATCGCTGCGGCGGCCCCTCGCGTCCTATTCGATGACCATCAAGGGCTCGCCGAACTCGACCGGCTGGCCGTCCTGGACCAGGATCGCCTTGACGGTCCCCGCGCGGGGGCTGGGGATCTGGTTCATCACCTTCATCGCCTCGATGATCAGCAGGGTCTGGCCTTCGCTCACCTGGTCGCCGACCTTGACGAAGGAAGGCTTGCCCGGCTCCTCAGCGACGTAGGCCGTGCCGACCATGGGCGAAGTAACGGCGCCCGCCGGAACCGCCTCGCCGGCGGCCTCAGGCGCCGCCGCCGCTGCGGCCGCCGGTGCCGCGATCGCGCTGGGCGCGATCATCGTGGCCGCACCGCCCTTGGCGATGCGGATGCGCCGGCCCTCGACCTCGTACTCGATCTCGGTCAGTCCGGTATCGTTCAGGAGATCGGCCAGTTTGCGGACCAGCTTCTCGTCGATGGATAGCTTGTCGGCCATCAAACCTCTTCCTCGGTTTTCAAGAGGCGGGCCATGGCGTCCAAAGCCAGCAGATAGCTCTGAGGGCCAAAGCCACAGATCGTGCCGGTCGCCGCCCGGGAGATGTAGGAATGGTGGCGGAACGACTCGCGTCGATAGATGTTCGAAAGATGGACCTCGATCAAGGGCAGGGCCACCGCCTGAACGGCGTCCAGCAGCGCGATCGAGGTGTGGGTGAGGGCGCCCGCGTTGAGGACGATGCCCCGGTGGCCGCCGCGCGCCTCCTGCACCCAGGTCACCAGGTCGCCTTCCGCGTTGGACTGCCGGCAGTCCACGGCCAGCCCGCGTTCCTTGCCCCGGGCCACGCAGGCGGCCTCGATCTCCGCCAGCGTGGTCCGGCCATAGACCTCCGGTTCACGGCTTCCGAGCAGGTTGAGATTGGGGCCGTTAAGGACCAGAACTGCCGGGGCTTTCGCCACCCCTTCCTCCGCGGGCGTGTGACTTCGGCGACAGCGTTATCACAGGCGCCCGCGCCGGTGCAATCCGCCTGGGGCATCCGGGTGGGGGCTAGCCGGTCTTGGCACGCTCGCGCCGAACCAGCTCCAGCAGCTGCTGCATGGGCACCGCTCCGGGGATGATCTCCTTGCCGATGACGAAGGCCGGGGTCCCGGTGATCTGCAAGGCCTGGGCGAGGCGGTGATTGTCCCGGATCTGCCGCTCGACGCTTTCAGAGGCCATGTCTTCGCGCAGCCGGTCGACGTCGAGGCCGAGATCGCTGGCCAGGGCCAGGATGGTCGCTTCGTCGAGCTGGCCCGGAGTGGTCATCAGCGCCAGGTGAAAGTCGCGGTAGCGATCCTGCGCCGCCGCGGCCAGGGCCGCCCGGGCTGCGACCAGGGACTCAGGCCCGAGGATCGGGAACTCCTTGAACACCAGGCGGATGCCACCGTCCTTCTCGACCGCGTCCACGAGGTCGACGGTGACCTTGCGGCAGTAAGGGCAGCGGTAGTCGAAGAACTCGACCAGGGTCACGTCGCCGTCGGGATTGCCGAGCACCGGGCTGTTCGGATCGCGGCTCAGGGCCTCGAGGTTGGCCGCGATGGCCGCACGCTGGGCTTCGATCTTCGCGAGCCGTTCCTTTTCCTCCAGCCGCTGCATGCTCTCCAGCAGGATTTCCGGATGCTCCAGCAGGTAGTCGCGGACGATGTCCTCGATCGCCCGGGTCTCGGTCTCGCTGAAGGTGGAGGCCGGTGCCGCGGTCTCCTCGGCGGAGGCCGAGATCGCCCCGGCCAGCAGGGCCGCGACCGTGAAACAAAGGAAACCCCTCATGTCTTGACCCCTCGCTCGGTTGTCCCGGCCTTCTCACATCTCCGCGGCTGCGGCCGCAAATCGCGACCGTTTCAGCTCCGTTTGCGCAGACGGTCGGCCAAGCCGTCGATGTCCTGCGCCCTCAGCCAGCCCGGCGAGTACTCCGGCAGAAGCTTCAGGGCGCGCTGCGCGAAACCCTTGGCCTCCTTGGGCTTGTTCATCGCGAGCGCGGCCTCGGCCTGCGCCAGGGTCGACATGCCCTTGTCGCCCAGGCGGCCCTGAACCCCTGCCAAGAGGCGCCAGCCCGTCACGTTGCGGGGCTCGCGCTGGGTGACGAACTTGAGATGTTCCAGGGCCTGCTTGTCCATCTCGGGCTGATTCATCTCCATCTGGACATGGGCCAGGGCGCGGCGGATGAGCGGCGCGTCCGGAAGGAGCTCGACCGCCTTCAGGTACGACGGCCGGGCTTCGGCGACCCGTCCGCCGTGGAAGAGGATGTCGCCTTTCAACTCGTGGAAGTAGGGATCTTCCGGAAACTCCTCGATCAGGCTGTCGACTTCCGCCTCGGCCGCCGCCATCTCGCCCCGCTCGAGATAAGCGATGGCGCGGGCATAGCGTGCCGGCAGCGAGCCGTCGTTGTCGCTGTACTTCCGCAGCGCCTTTTCGGGGGTCAGGTAGCCGAGGAGCTTCGCCCGCATCCGCTCGTGCATGGCGACCAGATTGTCCGGGGCCGGCGTGTCGGCGAAGCGCGACTGCGCCACCGCCGCCCGCAAGGAGGTGATCCGGTCCTGGGTCAGGGGGTGGGTGCGCAGGTAGGGATCCTGGCGGCTCGACAGCAGGGCCTCCTGACCGCCGAGGATCTCGAAGAACTCCAAGAGGCCGCGCGGCGAATATCCGGAAACCTCGAGCAGCTTGATCGCGGCCTGGTCCGCGGCGGCCTCCTGGCCGCGGGTATAGGCGAGCAGGCTGGCAACCGCCGCGCCCTGGCCGCCCTGGATCACCGCCACCCCGGCGTCGCCGCGGCCGGTGGCGATCGCGGTCCCGATCCCCAGGACGTAGGAGGCGATCAGCGCGGCCGTGGTCTTCTTCACCTCCTCGCTGCGGGAGACGATATGTCCGCCGGTGATGTGGCCGGTCTCGTGAGCGATCACGCCCATGACCTGGAGCGGCGTCTCGGCGCGCAGGAGCAAGCCGGTGTGCAGGAACATATTCTGGCCACCGGCGACGAAAGCATTGAGCCGGGGGTCGTCTATCAGGTAAACGTCGACAGCCTGCGGATTGAGCCCGGCAGCCAAGAAAATCGGCGTCGAATAGGCGCGGACGGTGTTCTCGATCTCCGTGTCCCGGATGAAGCGAAGTCCCTTCGCCTGGACCGTTGCAGGCACCAAGAGGGCGGCAACGACAATAAGGACGCAGAGTTTTGCTATGGGGCGGATACTCAAGGTTCAGTTTCCACTTCTCAATAATCAAGTTAGGCCGTACCCGCGGGCAATTCAACGCGTATGCGGCAGGATCCGCAGGGCGGCCCCGGCTTCGGCCGTCTTGGGCCTGGCGGCCCTGCTCGCCGCCTGCGGCGGCGGCGGGCCGAGCGGCCAGGTGGTCGAGGTCGACGGCTTCGCCGGCCTGGCGGCCGCGGACGAGCCCTTCGCCGCGACGGTGGGCCGGGACATTCTGGGCAACGGCGGCGGCGCGGCGGATGCCGCGGTGGCGATGTACTTCACCATGGCGGTCACGCTGCCGTCGCGTGCCGGCCTGGGCGGCGGCGGCGTCTGCATCGTTTTCGACCGCGAGGAGGAGGCGGGCGAGGTCATCGACTTTCGGCCCAAGACGACGCCGGGCGGCGGCGTCGTGCCCGGCAGCACGCGTGGCATGGCGGTTCTGCACGCCCGGCGCGGCAGCCAGAGATGGGAGTATCTCCTGAGCCGGGCGGAGAACCGCGGCCGTTTCAGCGCCACCTACAGCCGCGCGCTGATCCGCGATATCGAGACCGGTCAGGCCAAGCTCCGCGGCGATGCCGAGACCGCCCGCATCCTGCTCGGTCCCGAGGGCGCGCTGCCGCGGGAGGGCGACAAGCTCGAGCAGCTCGAGTTGGTGACGGTGATCTCCGGCATCCGGCGGGAAGGGGCGGGCTATTTCTACGCCGGTCCCTTCGCCCAGCGTCTCGCCGAGGCCTCCAGCCTGGCCGGCGCCGCCATGACGACCGACGACGTCCGGGGCTACACGCCCCAGGTGGCCGAGGCGATCAAGGTTCCGGTGGGGTCGCACACCGCGTTCTTCGCGCCGCAGCCGGCCTACGGCGGCACGGCGGGCGCCCTGATCTGGAGCCTCCTGACCGAGCTGCGGGACTATGGCGCCGCCAGCGCCGAGGAACGGGCAACCCTGCTGGCGGCCGCCTCGGGCACCGCGTTGGGCGCCCCGGCGGCCGGGGGCAACGGCGGCGCTGTCGGTCTCGCCGCGACCCAGGGCGTCTTCGACCAGGGCGAACTGCAGCGCCTCAAGGCCTCCTACCGGCCCGAGCCGGCCGGATTCGCCGGCCCGGGCGCGGCGACCAGCGAGGGCGCGGGCTTCGTCGTCGCCGACCAGTGGGGCACCGCGGTGGCCTGCAGCTTCACCATGAACGGGCTCTTCGGCTCGGGACGTACGGCGCGCGGCACGGGCCTGCTCCTGGCGGCCGAGGCGCGCGGCAAAGCCGGGCCGACCTCGCCGGTCATCCTGGCCAACGAGCACAACGGCGAGTTTTTCTTCGCCGCTTCGGCCGGCGGCGGCGCGGCGGGGGTCGCGGCCCTGTCCACCGTGATGCTGGAGGCCGTCGCCGCCGAGCGGCCCCTGCCGGAGGCGGTCGAGCGGGGCCGGGTTCAGGCGTCCCCGCCGGACGGGACGGTGCTGATCGAGAGCGGCCTCTCCGCCGGCGAGCGTGCGGCCCTTGCGGCGCAGGGCCTGCAGGTGGTGCCGGTCGACCGCCTGGGGCGGGTGAACGCGCTGCACTGCCCCAGGGGGCTGCGCCGAGATCCGGAGGCGTGCCAGGTGGTCAGCGATCCGCGCGGCTGGGGCCTGGCCCGGCGGGCGGAGTAGCCGCATGGCCCTGAAAGCCGCGCGGCGCGGCAAGGTTCCGCCCTTCATCGTCATGGACGTCATGCGGGCGGCGGCCGAGCGGGAAGCCGCCGGCGGCGAGGTCCTGCACATGGAGGTCGGGCAGCCGGGCACCGCCGCGCCGCCCGCGGTCCTGGAGGCGGTGCGCCGGGCCCTCGACGCCGACCGCGTCGGCTACACCCTGGCCCAGGGGATCGAGCCGCTGCGCCGGCGGATCGCGCGCCACTATCGGGACAGCTACGGGGTCGAGGTCGACCCGGCGCGGGTGATGGTGACCACCGGATCCTCCGGCGGCTTCCTGCTGTCCTTCCTCTCGGCCTTCGAGGCCGGCGACCGGGTCGCCCTGGCGGCGCCGGGCTATCCCGCCTACCGCAACATCCTGACCGCGCTGGGGGTGGAGCCGGTCCTGATCCCGACCGAGGCCGAGCATCGCTTCCAGCCGACGCCGGCGCTGCTCGACCGGGTGGCGGGGCCGCTCGACGGCCTGATCGTCGCCAGCCCCTCCAATCCGACCGGCACGATGCTCGACCGCGGGCAGTTCGCCGCCCTGGTCGAGTACTGCGCCGCGCGCGCCCTGCGCTTGATCTCGGACGAGATCTACCACGGCATCGCCTACGAGGAACCGGCGGTCACCGCCCTGGCGCTGACCGAGGATGCCATCGTCATCAACAGCTTCTCGAAGTACTTCTCGATGACCGGCTGGCGCCTGGGCTGGATGGTGCTGCCCGAGGACCTGCTCAGGCCGGTTGAGTGCCTGGCGCAGAACCTCTTCATCTCGCCGCCGACCTTGTCGCAGCTCGGTGGTCTCGCGGCCTTCGATGCCACCGAGGTCTTGGAGGGCTATGTCGCCAACTACGCCCGGAACCGCGCCTTCCTGTTGGAGGCCTTGCCGGCGGCGGGCTTCGATCGCCTGGCACCGGCGGACGGGGCCTTCTACCTCTACGCGGACGTCGGCCATCTCACCAACGACAGCGAGGCCTTCTGCCGGCGCATGCTGGCCGAGACCGGGGTCGCGACCACGCCCGGGCTGGACTTCGACCCCGAGCGGGGGCACCGCTTCGTCAGGTTCTCCTTCGCCGGCACGGAAGCCGTGATGCGGGCGGCCGCACGCCGGCTCCACGACTGGCTCAAGAACGGTTAAGCCAGGATGACATGAGGTCGACCCGGCCTCATACGAGGGGAAGGGCCTGATTGAACGGCGGCCGCCGATCTGAAAGCCGTCGATTTCCCCGCAGAAGCGGTCCCCTCAACCGCTGAGACGGTTCCACCAGCCCTTGCGCTTCGGTTTGTCGTCCTCTGCGTCCTCGGCGTCCTGGGGCGGCGGCGGCGCCTCTGCCGCGGCCTGGCCCGTGGCCGGCGCGGCCCCGTTTTCGATTCCGCCTTTGGGCCTTTCCTGGAACTCGGCGTCTCCGTTCATCGCGACCTTGGGCTCCGGCTCCGCAAGCGCCTCCGGGGCCGGTTCCGCTGTGGACACCGGCTCGGCGGCCGTCTCGGCTTCCACCGTCTCGCTTTCTGCCGGCTGCGCCTCGACCGGCGCCTCGGCGGTCTCCTCGGTTTTCTTGCGGCTGCGCCGGCGGCGCTTCGGCTTCTCGGGCTCGGCCGCCGCCGCGGCTTCGGTCTCCGCCTTGGCCTCGGACGCCTCGGCAGCGTCCTTGACGGCCTTCTTGCGGCTGCGCTGGCGGCGCTTCGGCTTCTCCGGCGCCGGCTCGGCCTCGGCGGAGCCGTCCTCCGCTGCAGCCACGGCCTCGGGCGCCACCTCGGCCGTGGCGGGGGCCGTGGCGGCGGCCGTGTCGGGCTCGGGAGTCGCCTCCTTGGCAATCTCTGGGGCAGTCTCTGGGACCGCCTCCGGTACCGTCTCTGGGGCCGGCTCCCAATCCGAAGTCTCGGACGGCGGAGTCTCTGCCGCGGCTTCCTCGCCCTCGGCCTCTGCGCTCTCGGCGGCTTCGACGCCGGTCTCGGCCTCGCCTTCCTGGCGCCGGCGCGAGCGCCTGCGGCCGCCGCGCTTGCCGCGCCGGCGGCGGCGCGGCTTCTCGCCGTCCTCCGCAGCCTCGGCTTCGGCCTCCGGCCACTCTTCCTGGGGCTCGGCCTCGGCGGCGGCTTCCTCGGTGGTCTCCTCGGCAGCGTTGTCCTTGCCGCGCCGCGACCGGCGGCGCCGGCGGCGCCGGTCGCCTTCGGCCGCCTCGTCCTCGTCGCGGACCGCGACGCTCTCCCCGGTCGTGCTGACGATCTCCAGGCGATGGTCGGGCGGGACCAGGGTCGCATCGGTCTTGATGCCGACCCGCAGGCCGTAGCGCTGCTCGATCGCGATCAGGCGGTCGCGCATCTGGTTGAAGAGGTAGAGCGCGACGTCGGGATGGACGGTGACGGTCAGCGTGACCGCGCCACGCTTGATGCCCTGCTCCTCAATCACGCGCAGGACCTGGAGCGCGGAAGAGTCGCTGGTCCGGATGTAGCCGGTGCCGCGGCAGTGCGGGCAGACCACTGTGGAGGCCTCGATCAGGCTCGGCCGCAGGCGTTGGCGCGACATCTCGAGCAGCCCGAAATGGCTGATCCGGCCGAGCTGGATCCGGGCCCGGTCGTGGCGCATCGCCTCCTTCAGGCGCCGCTCGACTTCGCGGTTGTGCCGCGGCTCCTCCATGTCGATGAAGTCGATGACGATCAGGCCCGCCAGGTCCCTGAGCCGGAGTTGGCGGGCGATCTCCTCCGCCGCCTCCAGATTGGTCTTCAGGGCGGTGGTCTCGATGTGCCGCTCCTTGGTGGCGCGGCCCGAGTTGATGTCGATCGAGACCAGCGCCTCGGTCGGCGAAATCACGATGTAGCCGCCGGAGGCCAACTCGACCACCGGGTTGTGAATGGCTTCGACCTGGGTCTCGACCTGATGGCGCTGCAGCAGCGGGATCGCCGGGTCCTTGTAGAGCTTCACGTGGCGCGCGTGGCTCGGCATCAGGGTCTTCATGAAGGCCTTGGCCGCCTTGTAGCCGTCCTCGCCCTCGATCAGGATCTCCTCCATCTCACGGGAATAGAGATCGCGGATCGTGCGCTTGACCAGGTCGCCTTCCTCGTAGATCAGCGAGGGTGCGCTCGACTCCAGCGTGTCCCGCCGGATCTCGTCCCACAGCCGCAGGAGGTACTCGTAGTCGCGCTTGATCTCCGGCTTGCTGCGCTGGCTGCCGGCGGTCCGTACGATGACCGCCATGCCCTCGGGGATCTTCAGGTCGGAGATGATGCTCTTCAGCCGGCGCCGGTCGTTGGCGCTGCCGATCTTGCGGCTGATCCCGCCGCCGCGCGCGGTATTGGGCATCAGGACGCAGTAGCGGCCGGCCAGGGAGAGGTAGGTGGTCAGCGCCGCGCCTTTGTTGCCGCGCTCCTCCTTGGAGACCTGGACCAGGATCACCTGGCGGCGCTTGATGACCTCCTGGATCTTGTAACGGCGCAGCAGCTTGGCCCGCTTGCGCCGGTGCTCCTCCACCTCGTCGCCACCGACGGTGTCGACGCCGGTCTGCGTCTCGACCTCCTCGACCTCGTCCTTGTCGTCCGCCGCGCCGTTGGCGCCCTTGGCGCCAGAGGGCCTGGCCCCGGCCGGCTCCTCGGCGCCGTTGACCGCCTCGCCGTCGGTCTCGGCCTCTTCGTCCTCGCCGGGATCGCCCTTCAGCGACGCCTCTTCGGCGATCAGGGCTTCGCGGTCGGCGATCGGGATCCGGTAGTAGTCGGGATGGATTTCAGTGAAGGGCAGAAAGCCGTGGCGGTTGCCGCCATAGTCGACGAAGGCCGCCTGAAGGGAGGGTTCGACCCTGGTGATCTTCGCCAGATAGATGTTGCCCTTGAGCGGCTTCCTAGCCGTGGTTTCGTAGTCGAACTCTTCCAGGCGCTTGCCGCTGAGCACGGCCACCCGGGTCTCCTCCGGGTGGCTGGCATCGATAAGCATTCGTTTGGGCATAAAGGTGAATCTCCGGGAAGCGCCCGGCAATGCCCGCGCTGGCGGGCAGCGGCGCTGATCTCGAGGTGAATGTGAGGCGAGGAGCCGGGCGAACCGTGAGGAGTCTTCGCGAAGAGTCGCAGCTCATGGCCAATGGCCCGTTCCCACTTTTTCGATCCTGCGCCCATGGAAGGCGGCAGGGCCGCTTGACTGGTTGCGGGGACCTTAGGACCCCGCGGCTCTGGCTTGTGCGCCAAAATCGCCCGGACCGCAAGCAAGAAGGACCTTCGGGAAGGTCTGGAGCGCTGAAGCGCGCTGGTCGCTGGGCGGGCTCGTCATGCCAGGACGGCGCCACTCGGACGCGCGCTCACAATATGACGATATCGTCCTATCACTCAATGAATTAATGCCGCCCTAGCGGTATTGCAACCGCGGATTCGCCTGTTGCCATCGATCCTTATCGAGTATATCTAGCCTAGCCTGTAAGGAGTCGGCGCTACATCTGGCAGGTCGTGCGGACGCTCGCGACAATTCTGATCTTCCTGGCCGGGGTCGTGATCGGTGCCAGTGGCGCCTCGGCCCAGCCGAAAGTCACCGGGGTGCGGATCGGCGCTCACCCTGACAAGACTCGCTTCGTCATGGACCTGACGGAGGAGCCGGCCTATCGCGTCTTCGCGCTGCCCGATCCCTTCCGCGTGGTCCTCGACCTGCCGGAGCTGGACTGGCAGCTGCCGGCCGAAGCCTGGCGCAAGGGCGGCGGCATGGTCAAGGCGCTGCGCTTCGGCCTCTTTGCCCCGGGCACCAGCCGCGTGGTGCTGGACGTCGAGGGCCCGGTCAGGATCAAGTCGGTCTTCACCATCGGCCCGACCGATGGCCGGCCTCATCGCCTGGTGGTCGATCTGGCGCCGGTCAGCCGTCAGGCCTTCCTGGCCGATCCGGGCCGGGCGATCCAGTCGGCCAAGGCGCTGCCGGCGCTGCAGCCCAGCCAGCCGCAGATCGAGGGCAAGACCGACGACCGGATCACCCTGGTGATCGATCCCGGCCACGGCGGCGTCGATCCCGGCGCGATCGGGGTCTCCGGCGTGCGCGAGAAGGACATCGTGCTGCGGGTCGCGCAGGAGCTCAGGCGCCAGCTCGAGGCCAAGGGCCGCTATCGGGTCATCCTGACCCGCGACAAGGACGTCTTCCTCACCCTGGCCCAGCGGCGCGAGGTCGCACGCCAGGCCGGCGCCGACCTTTTCATCTCCCTGCACGCCGATTCCAACAGGTCCCGAAAGGTCCGCGGCGCATCGGTCTACACCCTGTCGGAGAACGCGTCGGACGCGGTCGCCAGCGAACTGGCGGAGCGCGAGAACAAAGCCGACCTGATCGCCGGCGTCGACCTGGAGGGCCAGACCGACGACGTCTCCAGCATCCTCCTCGATCTGACCCAGCGCGAGACAATGAACCTTTCGGCCAAGTTCGCCACGATGATGGTCGAGGAGCTGTCCAAGCGCGTGAAGGTTCTGGCCAATACCCACCGCTTCGCCGGCTTCGTGGTGCTCAAGGCCCACGACGTGCCGTCGGTCCTGATCGAGCTGGGCTTCCTGTCGAACCGCGCCGACGACCGGCTGCTTTCGGCGCCCAGGCAGCGCAAGCGCCTGGCGGAGGCGGTCCGGGCGGCCGTCGATCGCTACTTCTCCTGGCAGGCCACGCTCAGGCGGTCATAACCACGCCACATTTGCTGGCTAGCTGAAATGGGACCGGGCGAGCTTTTGGTTTGCCATTATGAATGCAACGGCGACAACGGCTTGGTGTATATTCCGGAACCTGAACCGGTCGGGAACCTGACATGCTGAAGATCCTGGGAGCCCTCTTCTCGGTGCTGTGCGTGATCGTCCTGGTCGCGGGCGTCGGGCTGCTCTACGGCTACTATCACTATGCCCGGGATCTGCCCGACTACCGGCAACTGGCCAAGTACGATCCGCCGACCGTGACCCGCGTCCACGCCGGCGACGGCCGGCTGCTGGCCGAGTTCTCCCTGGAGAAGCGGGTCTACGTGCCGATCCAGGCGATCCCGCAGCGGGTGATCAACGCCTTCCTCGCGGCCGAGGACAAGAACTTCTACAACCATCCCGGCGTCGATTTCCGCTCGGTGATCCGGGCCATCGTCACCAACATCGTCAACATCGGCCGCGGCCGGCGGCCGGTCGGCGCTTCGACCATCACCCAGCAGGTCGCGAAGAACTTCCTGCTGACCAACGAGGTCTCGGTCGAGCGCAAGATCAAGGAAGCGATCCTGGCCTTCCGTATCGAGCAGGCCTTCTCCAAGCACCGGATCCTGGAGCTCTACCTCAACGAGATCTTCCTCGGCTTCCGCTCCTACGGCGTCGCCGCCGCGTCCCTCAACTACTTCAACAAATCGCTCGACAGCCTGACCATCGCCGAGGCCGCCTACCTCGCGGCGCTGCCCAAGGGCCCGAACAACTACCATCCGATCCGCAAGCACGACGCGGCCGTGATCCGGCGCAACTGGGTGATCGGGCGGCTGGTCAAGGAGGGTTACGTCACCCCCGAGGAGGCCCAGATCGCGACGGCCGAGCCGCTGCGGGTCGTCGAGCGGGATCCGACCGAGGTCGCCGAAGCCGACTACTTCGCCGAGGAGGTCCGGCGCGAGCTGGTCCGGCTCTACGGCGAGGAGAAGCTCTATCAGGGCGGCCTTTCGGTCCGCACCACCCTGGACCCGAGGCTGCAGGAGGCCGCCGACACGGCGCTGCGCCAGGGTTTGATCGCCTACGACCGCCGCCACGGCTGGCGTGGACCGCTGGCCAAGCTCAAGCCCGAGGCGGCGGACTGGACTGCCCAGCTGGCTGAAGTGAAGCCGCCCAAGGGTGCCCTCGCGCCTTGGAAGCTGGCGGTGGTGCTGGGCCTCAACGCCAAGGGTGCCGAGATCGGGCTCGCCGACGGCAGCCAGGGCGTTCTGCCGATGACCGAGCTGACCTGGGCGCGGCCGTCCCTGGAGGGGCAGAAGGTCGGGCCGGCGCCGAAGTCGCCGGGCGAGGTCCTTCAGGCCGGCGACGTGGTCATGGTCGAGCCGGTGGCGAAGGGTCCCAAGGGCGAGGACTACCCGGCCGGGAGCTACGGCCTGCGGCAGATCCCCGAGGTCAACGGCGGCCTCGTCGCGATCGATCCGCACACCGGCCGGGTCCTGGCCATGGCCGGCGGCTTCTCCTTCAGGGCCAGCGTCTTCAACCGCGCGACCCAGGCCGTCCGCCAGCCGGGCTCGGCCTTCAAGCCCCTGGTCTATCTCGCGGCGCTGGAGCAGGGCATGACCCCTTCGACCATCGTCCTGGACGCCCCCTTCGTCGCCGATCAGGGCGGTGGCCGCGGCAAGTGGAAGCCGGGCAACTACACCAAGACCTTCTACGGGCCGACGCCGATGCGGGTCGGCATCGAGAAGTCCCGCAACCTGATGACCATCCGCCTGGCTCAGACGATCGGCATGGAAATGGTCGCCGAGACGGCCGAGCGCATGGAGGTCGTCGACTACCTGCCGCGGGTGCTCTCGATGTCGCTGGGCGCCGGCGAGACGACCCTGCTGCGCCTGACCACGGCCTATGCCATGCTGGTCAACGGCGGGCATCGGATCAAGCCGACCTTGATCGACCGGGTGCAGGACGGCCAGGGCCGCTCGGTGTTCCGCCACGACGGTCGCCAATGCCTGGCCTGCCGGGCCGATCTCTGGCTGGAACAGCCGGTCCCCGAGCTGCCCGACGAGCGGGAGCGGGTTGCCGATCCGGCCAGCGCCTATCAGATCGTCTCCATGCTGCAGGGCGTGGTCGAGCGCGGGACCGGCGTCCGGATCAAGGCGGTCGGCAAGCCGCTGGCCGGTAAGACGGGGACGACCAACAACAGCATCGATACCTGGTTTGTGGGCTTCGCGCCCGATCTGGCGGTCGGGGTCTTCGTCGGCTTCGACGAGCCGCAGACCCTGGGCCCGAAGGAGACCGGCTCCAGCGTCGCCGCGCCGATCTTCCGCGACTTCATGGCCGATGCCCTGAAGGACCAGCCGGCGATTCCCTTCCGGATCCCGGCCGGGATCCGCCTGGTCCGGGTCAACCAGGACACCGGCCGCCTGGCCAAGCCGGGCGACCGGAAGGTGGTGCTCGAGGCCTTCAAGCCCGGCAGCGAGCCGACCGGCGCCCAGGTCGTGATCGACGGCGGCTACAATCCCTGGACCGGCAGCAGCTCCACGGAAGGCGGCCCGGCCTTGACCGGGGATTCCGGTCTGTATTAAGTCGCTCCTAGAGCACGATGAGGTAGAGCCGGATTCGGATTTGAAGTCGGTTCGACTTCAAATCCGAATCCGGCTCTAGGCAGTAGAGAGCGCATCGTTCCAAGACGCGAAGCAGATCGGGAGTCCCCTTATGCGCGCCGAGATCGAGGCGGTGGTCAACGACATCCGCGAGTCGTTGGCTCTGCTGAGGAGGCATCTTTGACCTCGAGGCCACCACAGCCAGGCTGGAAGCGCTGAACCAGAAAGCTGAGGACCCCGGCCTCTGGGAGGATCCCGAAGCGGCTCAGAAGGTCATGCGCGAACGCCAGCGGCTGGACCGGGCCATCGGCGGGTTCCGCGAGCTGGAGAGCGGCCTCGAGGATGCCCTGACCCTGATCGAGCTGGGTGAGGTCGAAGGCGACGAGGCCAGCGTCCGGGAAGCCGAGCAGCAGCTCGAGGCGCTCAAGGCGGTCTGCGAGAAGCGGCAGCTCGAAAGCCTGCTCTCCGGCGAGGCCGACGCCAACGACTGCTACCTGGAGATCCACGCCGGCGCCGGCGGCACCGAGGCCCAGGACTGGGCCCAGATGATGGCCCGGATGTACCTGCGCTGGGCCGAGGCCCGCGGCTACAAGACCTCGCTGCTGGAGGAAAGCCCGGGCGAAGAGGCCGGGATCAAGTCGACCACCCTGCAAGTCGAAGGCGACAACGCCTACGGCTGGCTCAAGACCGAATCGGGCGTCCACCGGCTGGTCCGGATCTCGCCCTTCGACGCCCAGGCCCGCCGCCACACCAGCTTCGCCAGCGTCTGGGTCTATCCTGTCGTGGACGACAACATCGAGATCGAGATCGAAGAAAAGGATCTGCGCGTCGACACCTACCGCGCGTCCGGTGCCGGCGGGCAGCACGTCAACAAGACCGACTCCGCGATCCGCATCACCCACCTGCCGACCAACATCGTCGTGCAGTGCCAGAACGACCGCTCGCAGCACCGCAATCGCGCCCAGGCCTATGCCATGCTGAAGGCGCGGCTCTACGAGCACGAGCTGCAGAAGCGCGAGGCCGCGGCCCAGGCCGAGGCCGACGCCAAGACCGACATCGGCTGGGGCCATCAGATCCGCTCCTACGTCCTCCAGCCCTACCAGATGGTCAAGGACCTGCGCACCGGGGTGGAGAAGGGCAACGCGCAAGGGGTGCTCGACGGCGAGATCGACGCGTTCCTGGAAGCCGCCCTGGCGACACGGATCGAAGGCGGCCTCTCGGCGTCGGAAGCGCCGGACGACTAGAGCAGCCCGCGTTCATTTGAACATGAAATAGATCAAACTGTGCTCAATTGCTTCCAATTGAGCACAGTATGTAACGCTCTAATCCTCTTCCCGGCAGTAGTAGTCGAGCAGGCGCCGTCGCTCCCGGTGGGCGAAGAAGAGGGCGCTGAAGAAGGCGAAGGCCGTCAGGCCGCAGGGTATGAGGTAGAGCCACAGCTCCGCCTTGTTCTTCGCGACGCTGAAGCCGAGGGTCATGGCGTAGAACGCGATCCAGCCGGCAAAGAAGCCGAAGAAGCCGAAAAGAACCGTGGCCACCAGGACCTTCCGGATATCCCAGAAGAGTTCCGGCGGGCGCGAGGGGTGCTGGTCGGGTGCCAGATCTTGGTCCATGCCCTGCGGTTCCGTGTGGCTCAGATCCCCTGCGCTCGATCGATCGCCGTCGCGCGCAGTCTGATCTGGTCTGCCATCAAGACCCGAAGCCGGTAAAGTATCCGTAAACGTCGGGTGACATCCCGGCGGCGCGCCTGGCCTCGTCGTTGAAGGGCGGCTTGAGGAGTCCCTTGAAATGGCGCCTGACCAGGATCTCCCAGGTCGGCCCGGGCGAGGCCCCCTGGCCCCGGCAGAGGAAGGCGAACCAGCGCTCGCCGGCGGCGACATGGGTGATTTCCTCGCGATATATCACCTCGAGGATCGCGGCGCTGGCCGGGTCGCCGGCCCGGCGCAGCTTGTCGATCATGCCGGGCGTGACGTCGAGACCCCGGGCCTCGAGGACCAGGGGTACCACGGCCAGCCGGGCCAGGAGATCGCCGGAGGTCGCCCGGGCCGCCTCCCAGAGCCCGTCGTGCGCCGGCAGGTCGCCATAGGCCGCACCCAGTTCGCCGAGCCGGGCGCTCAGCAGGCCGAAGTGGCGGGCCTCGTCGGCGGCGACCCGGCACCAGTCGTCGAAGAAGGCGCGGGGCAGCTCCGACCCGCCTTCGCCGGACCCGAAGCGCGCGATCAGATCCCAGGCCAGGTCGATGGCGTTGAGCTCGATGTGGGCCAGGGCGTGCAGCAGGGCGATCCGGCCGGCCGGATCGCGGCCGATGCGCCGCCGCGGGACCTCGCGCGGCGGCACCAGCAGGGGCCGGGCGGGGCGCGCGGGCCGCGCCGGCGGGTCCGCCCGTCCGACCTTCGTGATCCGGCCGTCCTGCCAGGCGGCCGCGGCCGCCTCGGTCAGGCGAAGCTTGTCGGGCGGCTCGGCGGCGGCCAGGACCGCCACCGCCGCCTCGGCCAGGCCGCCTGGCGCCGCCACCGCGCTACAGGCCCTGGGCGGCCTTCAGCACTTCCTCGACGTGACCGGGCACCTTGACCTTGCGCCAGGCGCCTTGGATCACGCCGTTCTCGTCGATCAGAAAGGTCGAGCGTTCGATCCCCATGTACTTGCGGCCGTACATGGACTTCTCGACCCAGACGCCGTAGCTCTCGCAGATGCTGCCGTCCTCGTCGCTGACGAGCGAGAAGGGCAGATCGTGCTTGGCCTTGAACTTGTCGTGGCTCTTCACGCTGTCCTTGGACACGCCGAGGATCTCGGCGTCGATCTTCGAGAAATCCGGCATGGCGTCGCGGAAGCCGCAGGCCTCCTTGGTGCAGCCCGAGGTGTCGTCCTTCGGATAGAAGTACAGCACCACCTTGCGCCCCTTCATCTCGGACAGGTCAAGCTTGCCGTCGCCGTCCGTGGGGGCGGAAAAGGTCGGGGCGGCGTCTCCGGTCGAAACGGTCATCTCCTTGTCTTTCTCCTCTGTCGCAGGTCTGTCGCAGGTCAGGCCTTGCCGGCCGAGTCCTCTCTGTCTACGCGTCCGCCGGGCTCTTCGATGACCTCGCGAAACGCGCGGTGGACTGTGGACGTGGCGGCGTCCAGGCGGTCTTTCAAGGCCGCGAAGTCGGGACAGTTCCCGGCGGCGGCCAGCCTCACCTTCAGGCCTTCCGGCGCCTGGGCCTCGTCGAAGGCCTGGCCCACGGTCAGGCGCAGGATGGCCTGCAGGTGGCGGAGCAGGCGGGCCGCCTGCTCCAGCGCCCCGGCCCGGTCAGCGGACAGGACGCCGGCCGTGGCGAGCTTGCGCAGCGCGCCGGCGGTGCTCGGGTCCAGGACCTCCGGCTGGGCATGGCCGTGGCGCAGCTGCCAGTACTGCACCAGGAACTCCAGGTCGACCAGGCCGCCGGGCCTCTGCTTGACGTCCCAGAAGCCGCCGGAGCGGTGCTCGCGGGCGACCCGGGCCCGCATCTCGGCGATGTCCTTGACCAGTTTTTCCGGATCCCGCTCGCCGGTCAGAAGCGTCGCGATCGCGGCCTGGACGCGCCCCGCCAGGTCCGGCGCGCCGATGATGGCCCGGGCGCGCGTCAGGGCCATGTGCTCCCAGGTCCAGGCCTGATCGCGCTGGTACTTGACGAAGCCGGTCAGGGTGGTGGCGATGGGACCGGCGTTGCCCGAGGGCCGCAGGCGCATGTCGACCTCGTAGAGCCGGCCCTCGCCGGTCGGGGCCGAGAGCGCGTTGATGAAACGCTGCGCCAGGCGCGCGTAGTAGAGGCTGGGCGGCAGGGGCTTCCTGCCGTCGGACTGGGTCGTGTCGTCCGGGGCGTCGTAGAGGAACACCAGGTCCAGGTCCGAGGTGACGGTCATCTCCCGGCCGCCCAGCTTGCCGAGGGCGACCACCGCCAGTCCGTCGTCCGGCAGGCTTCCGTGGACGGCTTCGAGCTCGGCACGGACCGCCGGGAAGAGGCCTCTCATCGTGGTTTCGGCGATGGCGGTCAGGGCGGCGGCGCAGTCATCGGCGTCGCTGATCCGGTCGAGGAGATGAACCCCGACCCGGAACCGGCTGTCGTTGGCCCAGCGCCGCGACAGCTCCAGGACGTCCTGGAAGTCGCGCGCCTCGCGCAGGGCAAGGTCGAGTTCCGGTTCGAGAGTCCCGGCGCCGGGCAGGGGCTCCAGGAAGTCCGGGGACAGCACGGCGTCCAGGAGCCCGGGCCGGCGGCTCAGCGCCTCGGCCAGGGCCGGGGCGCTGCCCATGATCCCGGCCAGCATCCGCAGCAGACCGGGGTTGGCGTGCAGCATCGAAAAGAGCTGCACGCCTGCGGGCAGGCCCTGCAGAAAGGTGTCGAAGCGCCGCAAGGCCTGGTCCGGCTGCACCGTCGCTGCCAGGGACTCCAGGAGGGTCGGCATGATCTCGGTCAGGATCTCGCGGCTGCGCTTGCTGCGTGTGGCGCGATAGCGGCCATGGTGCCAGCCGCTGACCAGGTGGATGACCTGATCGCCTTCCGTGAAGCCCATGCCCTCCAGGGTCGCCACCGTGTCGGGGTCGGGCTCGTTGCCGGTGAACACCAGGTTGCCGGGTCCCGACAGCGCCGGCGCCTCTTCGAAGAGGGCGGCGTAGTGCAGCTCGACGCAGCGCAACTGCGCCAGCAGCTCCCGCCGGAAGACCTCCGGGTCCTCGTAGCCGAGGAAGGCGGCCAGGGCCTCGAGCTGCTTGGGGTCGCTCGGCAGCCGATGGGTCTGCTGGTCGGCGACCATCTGCAGGCGGTGCTCGACCCGGCGCAGGTAGCGGTAGGCCCCGGCCAGCTCCTGCGCCGTCTCGGGCTCCAGGCGGCCGCACTCGACCAGGGCGTCCAGCGCGTCGACCGTCCGGGGCCGGCGCAGGGCCGGGGCCCGGCCGCCGTAGATCAGCTGCTGGGTCTGGGCGAAGAACTCGATCTCGCGGATGCCGCCGCGTCCCAGCTTGACGTTGTGGCCCAGGATCGCGACCTCGCCGCCGCCGCGCTGGGCGTTGATCTGGCGCTTGATCGAGTGGATGTCCTGGATCGCCCAGAAATCGAGGTTCCGGCGCCAGACGAAGGGCCGCAGGATGGCCATGACGTCCCGGCCCAGGGCCCGATCGCCGGCGATCGGGCGCGCCTTGATCATGGCCGCCCGCTCCCAGTTCTGGCCCAGGCTCTCGTAATAGGTCTCGGCGGCCGAGATCGAGATCGCCAGCGGCATCGCCGCCGGGTCCGGGCGCAGCCTGAGGTCGGTCCGGAAGACGTAGCCCTGGGCGGTGCGCTCGCTGAGCAGCTGGACCAGGTCCCGGGTCAGTCGGACGAAGAAGTCCTGGCAGCTCCGGCTGCCGGTGTAGGGCGCCCGCTCGGGGTCGAAGATCGCGATCAGATCCACGTCGGAGGAATAGTTCAGCTCTCCGGCGCCCAGCTTGCCCAGGGCCAGAACGCAGTAGCCGCAGCCCTCGGCGGGCGCGCTGGGGTCCGGCGGGGCCAGTTCCCCTCGGTCTGCGGCGCGGCGGAGCAGGAAAGCCAGTGCCTGGCCGATCGCCCGGTCCGCGAAGCGGCTCAGGGCCTGGGTGACCTCGTCCAGCGACCAGGCCCCCGCCAGGTCGGCCAGAGCCACGATCAGGGCGACCTTTTGGCGTATCAGGCGCAGCTCCGCCTCGACCGCGGACAGCTCGGTCTGACTGTCCAGATCGAGGTCGAGGCGGTCGAGTGTCTCCTCGAAGGGTTTTTTTGGGCCACGCCTTAAAACCGCCGCGAAAAGTTCAATATCATGAAGCAGGCAACGACTCAGAAAGGGGCTGTAGGCGAAAACTGTTCCCGCGAGGCGCTTGACTTTGGGGTCTTTGGACAGCTCGCCGAGCTTCTCAGCGTCCCCGGACTCTGCCAATTTGCTTAGCCGGCTGGTCCAGTCCTGCCATCCGGCGTCGGCTCGCTCCGGATGGGCGAGCACGGGGAGTGGGGCCTTGGACGTGAAGAGTGACAAGCGCGTCATCCACTGTGATCCGGTTTCGAGAAACACTGCGTGCCACCTCGGTGGCGGTCAAGGGCTGGGCCGGACCGGCCAGCGAAGGATGGGTCGGATCGAGACGTGCTGAAGCGAAGCGCCAAGATCTGTCTTGAGGTCCTGCTGGGGGGCATCGCCACCGTGGCGGTGATCGTCGGCCTGCTGGTCTGGCGGCTGTCCAGCGGCCCCGTCACCTTGGACTTCCTAACGCCCTATCTGGAGACGGCCTTTTCCGACCCCGACACCGGTGTCAACGTCCGTGTCACAAACACGGTGCTGACCTGGGACAGGAGGGAAGGGGACCTCGACCTGCAGGCGCTCGACGTCACGGTGCGCAACCAGGACGGTCGGCCCATCCTGTCCCTGCCCAACGTCGAGGCCGGCTTCAGCCTCACGGCGATGCTCTCCGGCACCCTGGCACCGACCCGGATCGAGCTCGTGGGCGCCCGGATCACCCTGCTCCGCAAGGCGGACGGCAGCTTCCATTTCGGCGACGGGACCACCGTGGAAGCGCCGGAAGACAGGGCAGCCCCGGAACTCGCCGGCGTCATCCCCGACCTTCTGGAACAGCTGCAGGCGGAACGCGACCCGCAACGGAGCCTGTCTTACCTGCGGCAAGTGAACATCGTCGACGGCCAGCTGCTGATTCGCGACGAGCAGGCCGGCGTCGACTGGTGGGCGAGGTCGACCCACATCACCGTGGGCCGCAGAGCGACCGGACTGTTCGGCGAGCTCTCGCTCGACGTCGCCGAACCGAAGGAGATTTCCGGCGTGAGAGGCGCCTTCTCCTACCATCGCGGCTCCGAGCGTCTGGATCTGGTGGTCAACGTCGACGAGGTGCTGTTGTCGGACCTGGCCCTTCTGTCGCCGGACCTGGACACGCTCGCCGGCGTCGACGTGGCCTTGAGGGGTACCTTGATTTCGGCCTTCGACGCCCAGGGACAGGTCACCAACCTCGGGTTCGATGTCTCGGGCGGGCCGGGCCAGATCGCCATCGCCGATCTCTGGCCGGCGCCGCTGCCGGTGCTGAGCTTCAAGGCCCGTGGGATCTTCGACGCACCGGCCGGCAAGATGCGGGTCGAGGACGCGACCCTCACCCTCGGCAGTGAAACCGACCCGGGCCCGCAGGTCGGACTGGTCGGCAGCGCCGAGCGGCAGAGCGGCGGCGTCGTCATCAAGGCCCGGGCGATCGGCCAGTCGATCGACTTGGACCACCTGGCGAGCTATTGGCCCCTGGGTCTGAGCAGCAACGCCAGGACCTGGGTGACCGAGAACATCCGCGACGGACTGGCCGACACGGCGGAGATCAACCTAGACATCCTGCTATCCGACGGCGCCGAGCGGAAGGTGAGCGCGCGCGAGGTCTTCGGCCGGCTGACCTACAGCGACCTTTCCGTGCACTACCTGCGACCCTTGCCGCCCGTGACCGGGGTCAGCGGCGAGGCCACCTTCAACGCCCAGCAGTTCGTCGTCCATCCCAAGGGCGGCCGGTTGGGCACGATCTCCGTCCCCGAGGGCCGGGTCACGATCGACGGTCTCGACGCCGAGGATCAGACCATCGACATCGATCTCGAGGTGGCGGGCCCCGTCCGCGAGACCCTGGAGTTGCTCGATCACGAACGCCTCGGCCTGATCAGCGGCCTCGGCATCGACCCGGCCCGCACCGCCGGTCAGGCCGCCGGCCGGCTGCGTTTCGGCTTCCCGCTGGAGGCGGATCTCACCGTGGACCAGATCGAGGTCTCGGCCCAAGCGGCCCTGACCGATACGGAGATCGGCGGGATCCTTCTGGACAAGGACCTGAACGCGGGGCGGCTGCAGCTCGTCATCGACACGAAGGGCATGCAGGTCAGCGGTCCGGTTCAACTCGGCGGTCTCGGCATGACCGTCGACTGGCAGGAGTTCTTCGACGCCGACGACCCGATCAGCACACGGATCTCGGCCCGGGTCCCGCGGGTCGATGTGGCGGACTGGGCCGCCTATGGCGTCGACGTGACCCCCTATATCGAGGGGCCCTCGGTGACCCAGATCGCGGCGACGGTGGATCGCGCCGGCGTGACCACGGTGGAGGCCAAGGCGAATCTGCGCCTGACGAAGCTGTCCTTTCCGGTCCTCGGCTGGCGCAAGCAGCCGGGGGCGGAGGCGAGCGCAACCGCCACGGTGATCTTCGACGGGGGCCGCCTGGACCGTGTCGAGGCCTTCCGGATCGATGCCGGCGACCTGCAAGCCGACGGCAGCCTGTCCTTCGACCCCAAAGACCGCGACATCTCGATCGTGAAGCTCAAGCATCTCTCGGTCGGCCGGACGCAGCTCACCGGCGTCACGGTCCGGGAGGGCGGCGAGATGCTCCGCGTGGAGCTCGGCACCGGCACCGTCGATCTCGCTCCTCGCCTGGCCCCGGAGCCACCGAGCGCCGGAACGGAAGTCGGGCCGCAGGAAGCCGTGCACGCCTTCGACCTCTCGGCCAAGTGGCTCGACCGGGTCTACTTCGGGCCGGGGGAGTATCTCGAGAACGTCCGACTCAAGCTGATTCGGGCCGAAGGCGGCTGGGACCGGATGGAGATCGACGGCCAGGTGCCCGAGGCGCTGGCCCGCCACCCGAAAGCCCGGCCCAGTTCGCGCGCGGCGCCCGGCGAGACCGGAGGAAGGTTCGGCGGCGCGCAGGAAACGGCCCGGCCGGAACCGGCGTCCGAGGAGGATCTAGGCCCGGTGACGCTCAACCTGCGTCTGGTCCCGGTCGAGGACGGCACGCGCCGCCTGGCCGTGCGGTCCCGCGACCTCGGGGCGGTTCTCCGCGCGCTCGACATCGATCCGAACATCGACGGCGGCAAGCTGGAAGTCACCGGCAAGACCGAGGACCCGGACCCGGCCAGCCCGATCCGGGGCCGGATCGAGGCCGACGGTTTCCGGGTCTACGACGCGCCGATCCTGGCCAAGGTGCTGACCGTGGCCTCGCTGACCGGGATCGTCGAGGCCCTCGGCGGCGAGGGCCTGGTCTTCGACCGGGTAACCGGCGACTTCGTCTATCAAGCCGATCGCCTGTCGACCGAGCTGCTGCGGATCTACGGAACCTCGCTCGGGATCACCACCAAGGGCCAGGTCGATCTGGGACAGGGCTGGATCGACGTCGAGGGCACGGTCGTGCCGGCCTACTTCCTGAACCGGATCCTGGGCGCGATCCCGATCATCGGCAACATCCTGATCGGCGGCGAAGGCGAAGGCTTGATCGCCTTCACCTACAAGGTCCGCGGTCCCAGCGACAAGCCCGACGTCAGCGTCAATCCGCTCGCCGCGCTGACGCCGGGATTCCTGCGCGGCATCTTCAACATCTTCGACGGCGACGCGCCCCGGTCCAGGGACGACATGACCGCGCTGCCTTCCGGACGCGGCGACAATTAGCGCCGGGCCCCAGATGGGCGGATCGGAGATGGGCGGATCAGGCGATCCGGACCAGGGCGTGGCGTTTCTTGCCGGCGGAGAGCTTGATGACCCCTTCCGGATTGCGGTCGGCCAGGGTGACGGTCCGGGCCTCGTCCTCGACCTTCTGGTCGTTGATCCTGGCGCCGCCGCCCTTGATCAGCCGGCGGGCCTCGCCGTTGCTGCTGGTCAGGCCGCAGCGGCTGAACAGCTCGTAGGCCGGCAGGCCGGCCGCCATGTCGGCTTCCGGGACGTCCAGGCTCGGCAGGGCCTCGCCCAGGCCGCCCTGCTCGAAGGTCTTGCGCGCGGTCTCGGCAGCGGCCGAGGCGGCGGGCGCGCCGCGGCAGAGCCGGGTCGCCTCGAAGGCGAGAGTCTTCTTGGCCTCGTTGATCTCGGCGCCCTCCAGGGTCTCCAGACGTGCGATCTCGGCCTCCGGCAGCTCGGTGAAGAGGCGCAGGAAGCGGCCGACGTCGGGGTCCTCCGTGTTGCGCCAGAACTGGTAGTAGTCGTAGGCCGAAAGCCGTTCCTCGTTCAGCCAGATCGCACCTGCCGCGCTCTTGCCCATCTTGGCGCCGGAGGCGTTGGTGATCAGCGGCGTGGTCAGGCCGAAGAGGCTGGTCTGCTCGACCCGGCGGCCGAGCTCGACCCCGTTGACGATGTTGCCCCACTGGTCCGAGCCGCCCATCTGCAGGCGGCAGCCGTGGCGCCGCGCCAGCTCGACGAAGTCGTAGGCCTGCAGGACCATGTAATTGAACTCCAGGAACGACAGCGGCTGCTCCCGCTCCAGGCGCAGGCGGACGGAGTCCATGGTCAGCATGCGGTTGACCGAGAAGTGCCGGCCGTAGTCGCGCAGGAAGGCGATGTATCTGAGTTCGTCCAGCCATTCGGCGTTATCGACCATCATCGCGTCCGTGGGCCCATCGCCGAAGGTCAGGAACTGGGCGAAGATCCGCCGGATGCTCTCCTTGTTGCGCGCGATACCCTCGAGGTCGAGGAGCTGGCGCATCTCTTCCTTGCCCGAGGGATCGCCGACCTTGGTCGTGCCGCCGCCCATCAGGACGATCGGCCGGTGACCCGTCTGCTGCAGCCAGCGCAGCAGCATGATCTGGACCAGGTTGCCCACGTGCAGGCTGGTCGCGGTCAGGTCATAGCCGATGTAGGCCACGATGCGCCCCTGACTCGCCTCCTGGTCGAGGTTGTCCAGATCGGTGCACTGATGGATGAAGCCGCGCTGGTCGAGGGTGCGCAGGAAATCGGATCGCAGCTTGCTCATGGTGGGCGAGGGGCTCCTGATGGCGTCCGGCGCTTTGCCGGGGCGGCGCTGCAATATCACAATCCCGCCGGGGTCTCAAACGCCTGGCCACGGCCGAGCGCGCCCGGCCCGCTCGCCGGGCGGCCGCCCGCTGGCAGGGAACCGCGGGGGTTAACGCGCGGCGGCGACGGCCCCGTCTTCGGCCTTGGCCAGATAGTCCTCGACGTGGCCGGTCATCTCCTCCATCTGCTCGGTGAAGAAGTGATTGGCACCGGGGATGACCCGGTAGTCGATGGTGATGCCGCCCTGCTGCGACAGCTTGTCGACCAGCTTGGACACGGCCGCTTCGGGAACGATCTCGTCCCGGCTGCCCTGGATCACCAGGCCCGAGGAGGGGCAGGGGGCCAGGAAGCTGAAGTCGTACTGGTTGGCCGGCGGCGCGACGGATACGAAGCCGGCGATCTCCGGCCGGCGCATCAGCAACTGCATGCCGATCCAGGCGCCGAAGGAGAAGCCCGCGATCCAGCAGGCCGAGGCGTTCTCGTTGATCGACTGCAGCCAGTCCAGGGCCGAGGCCGCGTCCGAAAGCTCGCCTTCGCCGCGGTCGTAGACGCCCTGGGACCGCCCGACGCCGCGGAAGTTGAAGCGCAACACCGAGAAGCCCTGGCGGGCGAAGGCATGATAAAGATTGTAGATGACCTTGTTGTTCATCGTGCCGCCGTGCTGCGGGTGCGGGTGCAGCATCAGGGCGATCGGGGCGCCGGGCGCCTTGCTGTGCTGGTAGCGTCCCTCCAGGCGACCTTCAGGTCCGTTGAAGATCACGTCAGGCATCGGCGGTATCCATGAGCTTGCTTCACGTCAGAATCTAGGAAATCTCAGGGTGGATATCGGGTCTGGCGGCTGGTGTTACCAGGGGCCGTGGGTTAAACTTGAGCAAATTACTCGGATAAACCATATCCGACCCGATAAGGTTTCGAAGGCCGGGGGGCGAGCTCTCCGGGAGGTCTTGCGGGCGCGGATCATAGCACGACGGGCAAGGCGATGTTCAAGTTCCTGGTGGAAGAGATCGACTCGATCATGCGCCGCGATCCGGCGGCCCGCTCCCGCTTCGAGGTCGCCCTCTGCAATCCGGGCTTCCAGGCCACCCTGTTCTACCGCCTGGCCAATGCGGCCTGGCGGCGCGACTGGCATCTGACCGCCCGCTTCCTGTCGCAGGTGGCGCGCTGGTTCACCGGGATCGAGATTCACCCGGGCGCCAGCATCGGCCGCCGGCTGTTCATCGACCATGGGATGGGCGTGGTGATCGGCGAGACCAGCCACATCGGGGACGACGTGACGCTTTACCACGACGTCACCCTGGGCGGCGTCGCGCCCAGCGTCGACAGCGACAGCCAGCGCAATCAGAAGCGCCATCCGACCCTTCAGAGCGGCGTGATCGTTGGTTCGGGGGCCCAGATCCTGGGCCCGATCACGGTCGGCAGCAACGCCAGGGTCGGCGCCAACGCCGTGGTCACCAAGGACGTGCCGTCCTGCGTGACGGTGGTCGGCATTCCCGGCAAGGTCGTCCAGCCGGCGGCCAAGCGGGAAGAGCAGCCGAGCTTCGTCGCCTACGGCACCCCGACCGGCGATCTGCCCGATCCGGTGGCCCGGGCGATCGAGGGCCTCCTGGACGAAGTCTCGCGTCTGCGCGCTCGGGTCGCCGACCTGGAGGCCCAGGCCAAGGCCGGCGGCGAGGTCGACGGCCTGGCGGTCGAGCCGACCGCCGAGGACGGCAGCGCCGAGCTGCCCCGAGGCAAGTGCTAGAGCAGCCCGCGTTCGTTCGAACGCGGATAAGCTGCTCTAACTATATGGAATAGATCAAATGATCTGCGTTTATTTGATCTAGTGGCGCGGGTGAGCGCGCAGTTGGAGGATTGAAGGTGAAGCTCAGCACCAAGGGACGCTATGCGGTGATGGCGATGGTCGACTTGGCGGCCCAGAACGAGGGCAAGCCGATCGCCCTGTCCGACATCGCCGAGCGGCAGGAGATCTCTCTTTCCTATCTTGAGCAGCTCTTCGCCAAGCTGCGCCGTGGCGGCCTGGTCAGAAGCGTCCGCGGCCCCGGCGGCGGCTATCTGCCGTCGCGGCCCCCCGAGGAGATCCGGGTTTCGGACATCATCCTGGCCGTCGACGAGCCGATCCGGACGACCCGCTGCACGCCGGGCCAGCCACTCGGCTGCCGCAGCAACAAGAGCCGCTGTGCGACCCACGACCTTTGGGAGGAACTGGGCAACCAGATCTACCTCTACCTGAGCTCGGTCACCGTCGCCGACGTCGTCAAGCGGCGGGTGCTCGGGACCAGCAGCCTGCTGTCCGGCAGCGACTCCGGGCCGGTCGCGGCCGCGGAATAGCGGCCCGCGCCGCCCCCCGCGCCATGATGATCCGACCGGTCTATCTGGACTACAACGCGACCGCGCCGCTGCGCCCGGAAGCCGCGGCCGCCCTCGAAGCGGCTCTGCGGGAGACCGGCAATCCTTCCTCCGTCCATGTCTTCGGCCGCCGGGCCCGGCGTCGGGTCGAGGACGCGCGCGAGGCCGTGGCGGCCCTGGTCGGTGCCCGGCCCGCCGGGGTGGTCTTCACCAGCGGCGGCAGCGAGGCCAATAACCTGGCTCTCTCCGGCCTGCCGTCAGGCCGTGTCCTGGTCTCCGCGGTCGAACACGACTCCGTGCTCCAGGCGGCGCCCGAGGCGCGCCGGCTGCCGGTCGACGCCGAGGGCCGCGTCGATCTGGATGCCCTGGCCGCAGCCCTGGAGGAAGAGGACGACGGCGCGCCGGCGCTGATCTCGGTCATGCTGGCCAACAACGAGACCGGGGTGATCCAGCCGGTCGCGGAGATCGCGGCCCTGGCCCGGGCGCGGGGCGCTCTGGTGCACTGCGACGCGGTTCAGGCCGCCGGGCGGCTCGATATCGACCTCGAGGCCCTGGGAGCCGCGGCTCTCAGCCTTTCGGCCCACAAGCTGGGCGGCCCCCAGGGCGCCGGTGCCCTGGTGCTGGCCGAGGGCGTGGCGGTGGCGTCCCTGATCCGCGGCGGCGGCCAGGAGCGCCGGCGCCGGGCCGGGACCGAAAACGTGCCGGCCATCGCCGGCTTCGGGGCGGCCGCCGCGGCGGTCCTGGACGCGCCCAAGCCGGACCCGGAGCTGGCCGGCCTGCGCGACGGCCTCGAGACGCGTCTGCGGGCCCTGGCGCCGGATCTCGTCGTCTTTGGCGCCGAGGCGCCGCGCCTGGCCAACACGAGCTGCTTCGCGCTGCCCGGCCTCTCGGCCGAGACCCAGCTCATGGCTCTCGACCTCGCCGGGATCGCGGTCAGCTCGGGCGCGGCCTGCTCCTCGGGCAAGGTCGAGCCCTCCCATGTCCTGCAGGCCATGGGGGCCGACCGGGAAACCGCGGTCGCGGCGATCCGGGTCAGCCTGGGCCGGGCCTCGACGGCCGCCGACCTGGAGCGTTTCATCGAGGCCTGGGACGGGCTATACAGGCGGCGGGCAGCCTAGATCCCGGGGCGTTTCCGGGGCTCGTCTGCCGCCGCCCGGAGCAAAGGAGGACGCGGGTGCAGGAGCGCTCCGAAGAAACCCCGATCTACCTGGACAACCAGGCGACCACGCCCCTGGACCCCCGGGTCCTGGAGGCGATGATGCCCTATCTCACCGGGCACTTCGGCAACCCGCACTCGGTCCATCATGCCTATGGCTGGAAGGCCGTGGCCGGGGTCGAGGCGGCGCGCGCCGAGGTCGCCGAGCTGATCGCTGCCGAGTCGCGCGAGGTCGTCTTCACCTCCGGCGCGACGGAATCCAACAACCTGGCGATCAAGGGCGCCGCCCGTTTCCTGCGCCGCAAGGGCAAGACCCATGTCGTCACCCTGGCGACCGAGCACAAGTGCGTCCTGGAGTGCTGCCGCCGGCTGGAGCGCGAGGGCTTCCGCCTCACCGTCCTGCCGGTCGAGCCGAGCGGCCTGGTCGATCTGCAGCGCCTCAACGAGGCGATCTGCGAGGACACCGCCCTGGTCTCCGTCATGGCGGTCAACAACGAGATCGGCGTGATCCAGCCCCTGGCCGAGATCGGCGCGCTCTGCCGCGAGGCGGGGGCCGTCTTCCACTGCGACGCGGCCCAGGCGGTCGGCAAGATCCCGATCGACGTCGAGGCCATGAAGATCGACCTCTTGAGCATCTCGGGCCACAAGGTCTACGGGCCCAAGGGCGTCGGCGCGCTCTATGTGCGGCGCCGGCCGCGGGTCCGGCTGGAGCCGCTCTTCGACGGCGGCGGGCAGGAGCGGGGGCTGCGCTCCGGCACCCTGGCCCCGGCGCTCTGCGTCGGGCTCGGCAAGGCCTGCGTCCTGGCCGGGCGCGAGATGGCCGAGGAGGCCGAGCGACTCCTGGCCCTGCGCGGCCGGTTCCGCGAGAGGATCATGGCCGCCCTGGAAGGCGTGAGCCTCAACGGCGATCCCGAGCAGCGGGTCGCCGGCAACCTCAACCTCGCCTTCGAGGGCGTGGACGGCGAGGCCTTGATAGACGCCATGCCGAAGCTGGCCGTCTCCTCCGGCTCGGCCTGCTCCTCGGCCGCGGTCGAGCCCTCCTACGTGCTCCGCGCCCTGGGCCTTTCCGACGAGGCCGCCCACTCCAGCATCCGCATCGGCCTCGGCCGGTTCACGACCGAGGCCGAGGTCGACCTGGCGATCGAGGACGTCACCACCGCCGTCACCGCCCTGCGCCGGGACGGGGCGAAGGCCGAGGCCGGACGGGCAACGGCGGTCGGAGCGGCCGAGTAGCCGCAAACGGCGCGGTTCGGCGGATTCAATCTGGATTTCGGGGGCGCTGGGCATTACCTAAAGCCCGCGGAATTCAAGCCTGGAGCCTGAGCGGATGCCGAAGATGGTGTTTGTCGAAACGGACGGAAACCGAAAGGAGGTCGATGCGCCCCTGGGCCTCTCCGTCATGGAGATCGCCCATCTCCACGGCGTCGACATCGAAGGCGCCTGCGAAGGCTCCCTGGCCTGCTCGACCTGCCACGTCATCGTCGAGCCCTCCTGGTTCGGCCGGCTGGAGGCCGCCTCCGAGGACGAGGAGGACATGCTGGACCTGGCCTTCGGCCTGGAGGAAACCTCGCGGCTCGGTTGCCAGATCGTCATGACCGAGGAACTGGACGGCCTGACCGTGAAGCTGCCGACCGAGACCCACAACATTCTGTTCGACTGAGGCCTGCAATGGCGGCTGCGGCCGAGAAGCAAGGGGACGGGGTCTGCGAGCGCCTCAAGCAGGCTTGCCCCGAGGACTGGGGGGCCTACACCGGGCACGCCTTCGTCCGCGGCCTGGGCGACGGCAGCCTGGCCGAGCCCTGCTTCCGCTGGTATCTGGCCCAGGACTATCTCTTCCTGATCCACTTCGCCCGCGCCTACGCCCTGGCCGCCTTCAAGAGCGACAATCTGGACGACCTGCGCCAGGCCACCGCGACCCTGGACGCCCTGATCAACAGCGAGATGCAGCTTCACCTGAAGTACTGCGCCGGCTGGGGGCTGAGCGAAGGCGAAATGGCGGCCCTGCCCGAGGCCGAGCAGAACCTGGCCTACACCCGCTACGTCCTGGAGCGCGGCCTGGCCGGCGACCTGCTCGACCTGCTGGTCGCCCTGGCGCCCTGCGTGCTGGGCTACGGCGAGATCGGCCGGGCTCTCCTGGCCGACCCGTCGACCCGGCTGGAAGACAACCCCTATCTGGACTGGATCGAGGTCTACGGCGGCGGCGAGTACCAGGAGGTCGCGGCCGCCGCCCGGGCGCAGCTCGAGCGGGTGGCCCGGGCCCGTCTGGGCGACGATCCCTCGGCCTCGCCGCGCTGGCCCGCGCTGGCCGCCACCTTCCGCAGCGCGACGCGGCTCGAGGTCGGCTTCTGGGACATGGGCCTGGCGCCGCCCGCCGCCTTCGGCGGCGCCTGATCCCTGGGTGCCTGATCCCTGCGTGTTGGGGCGCCCGCTACTCCGCCGCCGTGGCCTGCTTGGCGATGCTGGCGAAGACCTCGTCCAGCTCCTTGGCCAGGTTCTTGAGCTGCTCGCCGCCACCCTCGTAGGGCGCGAAGATCACCGTCGGCTTGCGGTAGGTGAGGGAGGCCGTGCCGTCTTCGTTCTCTGTGATGTAGAAGCGGATCGGAGCCTCGATGCCGGCCGCAATGCTCGCCTCCAGCATGGGCACGGCGAAGCGCGGATGATAGACGCCGATCACCATGTTGCCGGGAATCACCTTGTCGAACGCGGCCTTGGCGCCGACGGTCGCGCTGGCCCGGGTGACCAGGCCCATCTCGTGAGCCTTGACCGCCACGTTCAGGCGCTCGATCAGGGTCTCGTAGCTGTGCGGCGTCTTCGCGGTCACCAGGCCCTCGGGCGCCGCCGTGGCCGGCCCGGCCAGGAGGGCGGCGGCCAGGAAGGCGGCGGGCAACAGGCGCGCGCGCGGGCGGTCAAGCGGGCGGCCAAGCGGGCGGTGCGTCATGGCGGGTTCTCCTACCTCGATCCGGTGGCACGGATTTGGGCGCCCACTTTAACCGACTGCCTGCCCTCGGCAACTCCATGACCCCGCGCGATGCAGAGCCCCTGACGCTGCCCGCCGGTGCCGGCGTGTCCGCCTGGCGCGCCCTCGCCGCCCGGGGGATGCTCTGGCCCTGGATGGACAGCCTGGCGCTGCGCTTGATCGTGGGGTTGCACCTGCCGCTGTCCCGGGCCTGGGCGGCGGCGCTCGCTTCGGAGGGTGACCCGGCCGCGTTCTGGGAAGGTCTCGGCCAGGCCGCGCCGGAAGCCGGCGCGGCGCGCGACGGGGTCGGGTCCGCGATCGTCGCGGTCCTGCGCCGGGCGGCGGCCTACCGCGAGGCGGAGGCTGCCTGGCAGGCCGCCTTCTTCGGTCCGCACAGGGTCGCGCCCGGGCACCTGGCCGCTGTCCAGGCCCGCCGGGTCGCCGCCGCCGAGGCCCTGATGCTGACCCGCGGGCGCTTCCTGCGCCTGCATCTGCGCCGCCGCCTGCCGCCGCTGCGCTGGCAGATCGCGACGCCGGAGGAGGTCGAGGCCTGCCAGGGCCGTCGCCTGGCCGATCCGGGACGCGCCTTCCCGGCGCTCGCCGCCGCCGAGGTGATTCAGTCCCAGGCCAGCGAGGGCCGCCGCGGCGACCTGTCCTGGCTGCGCTTCCCGGCGCCGCTGGGCGACACCGCCTGGGCCCGGGTGACGACGCCCGGGGGCATCGCCGACCCGCCGACCCTGATCTTCCTGCACGGCATCACCATCGAGACCGAGATGTGGCGGGACACCCTCGATCCGGTGGCGCCCCTGACCCGGGAAGGCATCCGGGTGATCCGGCCGGAAGGGCCCTGGCACGGCCGACGCCGCCTGCCCGGCTTCTACGGCGGCGAGCCGGTACTGGGGCGCGGGCCGCTCGGCCTGCTGGAGCTGTTCCAGAACTGGGTGGCCGAGACCTCGGCCTGGATCGCCTGGGCGCGGCGGACCAGCCGCGGCCCGGTCGCCGTCGGCGGCATCAGCCTCGGCGCCCTGACCAGCCAACTGGTGCTGACCGCCGCCCGGAGCTGGCCCGAGGCCCAGCGTCCGGACGCGGCGCTGCTGATGGCCGGCAGCGGCGACCTGCTGGCGACGGGCTACGAAGGCGCGCTGCCCGCCGCCCTCGACCTGAGGCCCCGTTTGGCGGAGGCGGGCTGGGACGCGGCCGGGATCGCCCCCTGGCTGGATCTCCTGGAGCCGCGGGGCCGGCCCCTGCTGGCGCCCGAGCGGATCTTCATGCTGATCGGCCAGGCCGACGAGGTGGCGCCGGCCGAGACCGCGCTGGCCCTGGCCCGGCGCTGGGCGCTGCCGGAGGCCAACGTCCTGCTGCGCCGGCACCAGGGACACTTCACCCTCGACCTCGGCGTGACCACCGACCCGGAGCCGCTCCTGGCCCTGGCGCGGCTGCTGAAGGGCCTTGAGTGCTGACTCACGTAATTCAGAGAGTCACCCCCACCCCGACCCTCCCTTGATGGGAGAGGGGGGAAAGGGGGGACACGCCAGTTTGTGCAAGCCGGTACTCGGGCCCGGGCCGCGCCTCCGGTTGCAAGCGGGCCGCGAAGGCCTATAGTCCCGGCTATGAACGCCCTGGGAATCGACAAGGCGCCCGCCGAGACGCGGGTCGTGGTGGCCATGTCGGGCGGCGTCGACAGCTCGGTGACGGCGGCGCTGCTGGCCGAGCAGGGCTTCGGCGTCCTCGGCATCACCCTCCAGCTCTACGACCACGGCCAGGCCGCAGGCCGCAAGGGCGCCTGCTGCGCCGGGCAGGACATCTATGACGCCCGCCGGGTCGCGGACCAGCTCGACGTGCCGCACTACGTCCTGGATTACGAGAGCCGCTTCCGCGACAGCGTGATCGAGGACTTCGCCGACAGCTACCTGCGCGGCGAGACGCCGATCCCCTGCGTACGCTGCAACCAGACCGTCAAGTTCCGCGATCTCCTGGCGACCGCCCGCGAGCTCGAGGCCGACGCGCTGGCGACCGGGCACTACGTGCGCCGGCTCGACGGCCCGGCCGGGCCGGAGCTGCACCGCGCCGCCGAGGCGGAGCGCGATCAGAGCTACTTCCTCTTCGCCACCACCCGGGCGCAACTCGACTTCCTGCGTTTCCCGCTCGGCGGCCTGCCCAAGGCCGAGACCCGGCGGATCGCCCAGCGCCTGCAGCTCAAGGTGGCGGAGAAGCCGGACAGCCAGGACATCTGCTTCGTGCCCAAGGGCTCCTACGCCCGGGTGGTCGAGCGGCTGCGCCCCGGAGCCGCGGAGCCGGGCGAGATCGTCGACCTCGAGGGCCGGGTCCTGGGCCGCCACGAGGGCATCATCAACTTCACCGTCGGCCAGCGCCGGGGTCTCGGCATCGGCGGCACGGCCGAGCCGCTCTTCGTCGTCCGGCTGGAGCCCGAGGCCCGCCGCGTCGTGGTCGGGTCCCGCGCCGCGCTCGGCCGTGACCTGGTGCGCCTGACCCGGGTCAACTGGCTGGACGCCGAACCGCTGCCGGCCGAGGGACGGGCGGTCGCGGCCAAGCTGCGTTCCGCCGGCGCGCCGACACCGGCCCGGGTCTTCCCCGCGGCCGAGGGCGGTGCCGAGCTGCGGCTGGAGGCGCCGCAGTACGGCGTCTCGCCCGGGCAGGCCGCGGTCTTCTACGACGGGCCGCGGGTCCTGGGCGGCGGCTGGATCACCGGTGCCCAGTTGAGCGCCACGGCCTGAGGGCGCCGCGGGACCGAGACACGAGAGGTCGGGGGCAAGAGAGCAGGGGAGAAACCGACATGAGCCTGGACAGCCTGACCGAAGCGATCCGCAGTCAGGCGGCGCTCAACCCGCCGCTCGGTTACAAGGTCAAGTTCGACCTTGGCGAGCTGGGTATCATCTTCTGGGACGGCACCGGTCCGACCGCCGAGATCTCGAACGAGGACCGCGGTGCCGCCGATACCACCATGGAGATGAGCGAGGAGAATCTCCAGAGCCTGGTCAACGGCACCCTGGATCCGCAGCTGGCCTTCATGACCGGCAAGCTGAAGGTCGAGGGCTCGCTCGGCGTGGCGCTCAAGCTCGCCGGCATGATGGCCGACTGACGTTGCCGGCGGGGCCGGGCCTCTCGTTTTGCTTGGCGGGGATCGATTCCGGGGGCAACTCTCGGAGGATCGCCCGGCGCCGCCGACCCGGAGATTTCACCCGACCGAACGTGACGGACCCGTCCCGACGATCGCGCGCGCCGATCGCGGAGTTCGGTTTTTCCTCGGCCTGTGCTAATCCTCACCGCAGCCGTTCGGCTCGCTTCGGAAGATGCTGCCTGGAGGCGCATCGCCTCCAGGCCTGACCCATTGGTTGGGGCGTTCGAGACCCGGCGCCCGATTTACCTGGTCCAATTCACTATGGCCCAATTCACT
>JAKSBE010000221.1 GCA_022361275.1 Kiloniellales bacterium | reverse complement strand
TCAGCGGCATGTCGGTGACCGAGGCGCGGCGCGAGAAGGTCGACTTCTCCGAGCCCTACATGCAGGTCGGGCAGACGGTCCTGCTCAACGCCGGGCTGGCGGACCGGGTCGGCTCCTACGCCGATCTGAACGCCCCCGGCTTCAAGGTCGCCTCCAAGCCCGGCACGACCGGCGAGGCGGCCGTGAGACGCTTCCTGCCCGAGGCCGACTACCGGCCCTACGAGTCCGAGCGGGAAGCGGCGGCGGCCGTGGCCGCGGGCGAGGTCGACGCCCTGGTCTACGACCGCCCCTTCAACGCCACCTTCCTCGCCCTGCGGGGCGGCGAGGGGCTGGTCTTCCTCGACCGGCCCTTCACCGAGGAGGCCATCGCCTTCGCGATCCGCAAGGACGACCCGGACTTCCTGGCCTGGCTGAACGGCTTCCTCGCCCAGATCCGGGCCGACGGCCGCTACGACAGGTTGCACCGCAAGTGGTTCGAGTCGACCGAGTGGTTCGACCGCTACCGCTGACGCCCGAGAACTCGGAAAGCTACGCCGCCGCCGCGACGAAGCGCGTCCCGGGCGACGGCTCGGCGTCCAGGATCACGGCTCCCTGGTATGAGGCGGCCGGCTCAGTTCGACAAGATGGGGTCCTGTCGCAGCCCTTGCACGAGGTGATCGACGGCGGCGCGGACCCGGGCCGAGGTCTGCCCCGCCTCCTTGTGCAGGACGTGGACCGGCACGGGCGGCGGCTCGAAGTCCTCGAGCAGGACCTCCAGCGCCCCCGCCCGCCGTTGGGGCGCGATCATGTAGGACAGCACCCGCGTGATGCCGCGGCCGGCCGTGGCCGCGGCGATGGCGGCGTCCGCGTTGTTCACGAGATAGCGCGAGTCTGGCTGGACGCGCCGGCTCTCCGCGCCGCCGCCGAAGACCCAGCCGTCGGCGGCGCTGCCGCCGGCGAAGCTGATGGTGTCGTGCGCCGCCAGATCCCCGGGGCACTTCGGACGGCCGCGGGCCTCGAGGTAGTCCGGCGCGGCGCAGAGGACCCAGCGCAGCCGGCCGACCCGGACCGCGGAGAGCGAGGAGTCGGGCAGCTCGGCGATGCGCACCGCGATGTCGATGCCCTCCTCCAGCAGATGGACGACGCGGTCGACGAAGACCGCGGAGACGCGAAGGCCGGGATAGCGCTCCAGGAGCTGCAGGAGCAGCGGCGCCACGTGCATGCGGCCGAAGAGCACCGAGGCCGAGACGATGACGAGGCCGCTGGGCTCCCTGTGCAGGCTGGCGGCGTGGCGGTCCGCCTCCTCGATCTCGGAGAGGATGCGCCGGCAGTCCGCGAGGTAGCGGACGCCCGCCTCGGTCAGACGCAGGGAGCGCGTGGTCCGGTGCAGGAGCCGCGCGCCCAGGCGCGCCTCCAGCTCCGAGACCGCACGGGTCACCGAGGGCGGCGAGAGCTTCAGCTTGCGCGCCGCGGGGGCGAAGCCGCCCTCCTCGGCCACCGTGACGAAGGTGGACATGGTCTGAAGACGGTCCATCGCTCATTCCGCAAGCTGGAACAATGACTTTCATTCTACGCCCATTATACCGCACGACGAAGCGCTCTATCTCTCCTCCCAGAGCGCCGCCGGCACGGCCGGACGGCACCCCGCAAAGAGGGCCCGCGAAGAGGGAGAGCAGAGATGACCCAGCGAGCCGTGACCCAAGGCGCCGATCACATCGGCCTGACCGTGCCGAAGCTGGCCGAGACGCGTGCCTTCTTCATCGACACCCTCGGCTTCGCCCAGGTCGGCGAGAAGCCCGACTACCCGGCGGTCTTCGTGACCGACGGCAGCATCATGATCACCTTGTGGCAGGCCGCGGACCCGGAGACCGCGGTGGCCTTCGACCGCAAGAACGTGATCGGGCTGCATCACCTCGCGCTCAAGGTCGAAAGCGCCGAGACCCTGGAGGCCCTGCACCGGACGCTCGGCGCGGCACCGGGCGTCGCGATCGAGTTCGCGCCCGAGCCCCTGGGCGGCGGGCCGCTCAGGCACATGATGTGCACGATCCCGGGCGGTATCCGGGTCGAGTTCATCGCGGCGGAGTAGTAAGGGCCATGGCGAAGATCGTCACGCAGGCCCGATCCCCCTTCCACGCGGGCGAGCGGCAGGCCCAGCAGCGCCTGGGCGTCCGGGACATCGAGGACTGGGCGCGCAAGGTCGTGCGCCCCTACCTGCCCGAGCAGCACCGCGACTTCCATACGGCGCTGCCCTTCCTGGTCGCCGCCGCGCGCGACGGCGAGGGACGTCCCTGGGCGACCCTGCTCGCCGGCGCCGAGGGCTTCGTCACCTCGCCGGACCCGCGGACCCTGGTCATCGATGCCAGGCCGGTGCCGGGCGATGCCCTGGAGGGCCGGCTGACGGCCGGCGCCGATCTGGGGATCCTCGGCATCGAGCCCGCGACCCGGCGGCGCAACCGCGTGAACGGCCGCATCGCGAAGGACGACGACGGCGCCATCGCCCTGGCCGTGGACCAGACCTTCGGCAACTGCCCCCAATACGTCCGCGAACGGGCCTGGCGCCGGGTCGAGGGCGCGCCTTCCGGGACACCGGCCAGGGGCAAGCGGCTGACGGCCGCGCAGCGCGAGCGGATCGCCGCGGCCGACACCTTCTTCGTCGCCAGCGGCCACCGCGGCGCGGGCGAGGACCCTGCCTTCGGGATGGACGCCTCGCACCGCGGCGGCGATCCCGGCTTCGTCCGGGTGCTGGACGACCGGCATCTGGTGTTTCCCGACTACGCCGGCAACAACCACTGCAACACCATCGGCAACCTTCTGGTCGATCCCTGCGCCGGCCTGCTGTTCGTGGACTTCGCCGCGGGGGGCCTGCTGCAGATGACGGGGCGGACGCGCATCGACTGGGACTCCGCGGCCGTGGCGGGCTTCCCCGGCGCCCGGCGCCTGGTGCACTTCGAGATCGAGGAGACCGTCGAGCTGCCCGCGGCCCTGCCCCTGCGCTGGGACGCCAGCGCCGAATCGGTGCGCTCCCTACGGCTGGTCGAGAAGACCGCCGAGAGCGCGGAGGTGACCTCCTTCGTCTTCGAGGCGCGGGACGGTGGGCCGCTGCCCGGCTTCGGAGCCGGGCAGCACCTGCCGATCGAGCTCCGCGTCCCGGGGCAGGAGGCGCCGGTCCGCCGGACCTACTCGCTCTCCGGCGCGCCGGGCCACGGCCGCTACCGGATCAGCGTCAAGCGGGAGCCGCAGGGCCTCGCCTCGCGCCACCTGCACGACGCCGTCGAGGTCGGCGCGATCCTGGAAGCGCGCAAGCCCGCGGGCGGGTTCCTGCTGCCCTGCGGCGAGTGCCCGGTGGTGCTGATCAGCGCCGGCGTCGGGGTCACGCCGATGCTGTCCATGCTCCATGCCCTGGCCGAGGAGGACGGGGCGCGTCCGGTCTGGTTCGTCCACGGCGCGCGCGACGGCGCGCATCACGCGCTGGCCGGGGAAGTCCGGGCGCTGGCGGAGAAACGCCCCGGCATCCGGACGCACGTCGCCTACAGCCGGCCGCGGCGGGAGGACAGGCGGGGCCGGGACTACGACAGCGAGGGGCGGCTGGACGCGGCGCGGCTGGCGGATCTGGCCCCGGCCCGAGACGCCCACTACCTCCTCTGCGGCCCGTTCGGCTTCATGGCCGAGATCCAGTCGGGGCTGGAGCGCCGCGGCGTCCCGGCGGAACGCGTCCACAGCGAATCCTTCGGGCCGCGCGGGTGACCGCACCGCGCCGCCGCCTCGGCGCGAAACGGCGGCAGGCCCGTCCCGGCGCGCCCATATGACCCATATGATAGGTTTCGAGGACCGACGACGAGGAGGAGACCGGTCATGACAGCGAAAACGGCGAAGGACAACAAGGCTCCGGGCTTCGCCAGGCATCCGGGCTACGAGATCCGCTTCGAGCCCTGCGCCAAGCGCCTGCGGGTGGTCTTCGGCGGCGAGACCCTCGCCGACACCACGGCGGTGCGGCTGCTGCACGAGACCCGGCACCTGCCGATCTACTACTTCCCGCGGGACGACGTACGGATGGAGCTGCTGACCCGGACGGACCACGGCTCCTACTGCCCCTTCAAGGGGAAGGCCGGCTACTGGACGGTCGCCGCCGGCGGCGAGACCGCCGAGAACGCGGTCTGGAGCTACCAGGCGCCCTACGACGAGGTCGCCGGGATCAAGGACTACCTGGCCTTCTACTGGAACAAGATGGACCACTGGTACGAGGAGGACGAGGAGGTCTTCGTCCACGCCCGCGACCCCTACGTCCGGGTCGACGTGCTGGACTCCGCCCGGCCGCTGCGCGTGGTCCTGGGCGGCGAGACCGTGGCCGAGACCCGGCGCGCCCGCTTCCTCCTCGAGACCGGCCTGCCGGTGCGCTACTACATCCCGCGCGCCGACGTCCGCGCCGACCTGCTGCTGCCCTCGGAGACCGAGACCGCCTGCCCCTACAAGGGCACGGCCCGCTATCGTCACGTGCAGGTCGGAGACCGGGTCTTCGAGGACATCGTCTGGACCTACGCCGACCCGCTGCCCGAGAGTCTGCGGATCAAGGACTACCTCTGCTTCTTCGGCGAGAAAGTCGACGCCGTCGTCCTCGACGGCGAGGCGGTGCCCAAGCCGAAGACCAAGTGGTCGTGAACGCGGGAGGTTCCGTCGTCGGTCCTTTCACGGAAAGGATGTGGCCTAAGTCACTCGACACACGGGAGAAAGAATGTAATTGATCCCCGCCACGCGGGCGCTGCACAGGGACGTCGCCGCGCTGCCCGCGAAGCCTGTTCGATGCTTGAAACGCAGGACGTGAAACATGCACGCTCGACTCCAATCCTTCCTAGATGACGTCTGGAAGAATGCTGACAACATCCTCTTTGCGGATCCGGATCCGGGGAAGGCGCCGCAAGCGAAACTTAAAGGAACAACGGTCGGGCAGCGCGTGTATTCGCTCTATGCCCTTGGGGAGGGGGCCCCTGCTATTCAGGTCATGTCGAAAGAATTCTACAACAACAAGCTCGAAAGAATAAGGAAACCGCCCAACAGCAGCTGGAGGCCACAAGAACGCCAGAACGGCTTTTTTTTCTGGAGAAACTTTGCTGGGCAAGGCTCTGCGGATTACAGGGTCTATCTCAACCCCAAGCCCGTGTGCGCTGCAGACGTCTTTCAACGCATCCTCGACTGCTCGGCCAAAGCGCTCGATGTGAATCTGGATGATCCGTTTGATGAGGACGACGTACCGCGTGAGCGGCACAGCCGTAACATCCCCGCTGACAAGAAGGTTCTCGATCGTCATCTCGGGGAGGTGATTGTAACGGCGAAGATCGCGCTCGCCGAAGATGCTTTCATGGGCAGGCGGGACGTGATCGTGGTCTACGTGAATGGCGGTCGAACAATTGCCGCCGCTTTCGCACGTAAGGCCGTGACCTGGGCCTACCAATTCAATGACAGTACTGTGCCGATGACAGACCCCATCGCCGCGGGTATCTCAATCGGCGCGGAGGTCCATGGCAACCTACACGACCGTACCGGACAGTGGAAGGTCGGCGTAAGCTTCGGTCACGTTCGCTGCAACCTTATCGCCCGCGCCCTGGTCGAAGCCGTGACCGGCCTCCCCGTGTCAACAATATATCCGATGGATGAACTAACTGTGCCGTTACCGCCGGCAACAGCGCTAAAGGGAAACACCTCGGAGGCGACCTGGGTCAAATTCCGGCTTCTCGTGACCCTGCTGTTCGACCGTTATAACATCAACGCCAATGCCCCCTGGGACTAATACCAAGGAGCCGTGATCATGACCCATTTGATGGCGCGCTATCTTGCTGAAATGAATCAAGACCGGCTCGGAGTGAGTTCGTCCGAGCCGGTCTTGATCCGACCCATACTCCAAGTCCTCGGCGCCGGATGCCGCATCGCGGGAAAGGGTCACGCCACCCCCTCTATAAAGGCCGCGGTGCCGTGGGAAGCCTTCAGGCGCAGCGGCAGGATCTCCTGGTATTCGGGAGAGTGATAGAAGGTCCGGGCCGCGTCCAGGTTGTCGAACTCGATGATCACCAGGCGCGGCACGCGCCAGTCGCCCTCGACCGGGTGGGCGGTGCCGCCGCGGACGAGATAGCGGCCGCCGAAGCGCGCGACCAGCGGCGCGACCCGCTCCCGGTACTCGGCGAAGCCCTCCGGGTCGTGAACCTCGATGTGCGCCACCAGATAAGCCTTCATCCCCGAACCCCTTTTCGCTCTCGGCTGCGGAAGCCCCAGCATAGCGCGCCAGTCGCGCCCTCTTGAAGACCTGGGCTGGCGAGGTCCCGGCCGGCATCTCATATGGACTGGAGAAGAAGAGCTTGAAAAGGGGAGAGGCGACATGCCGGCACGGCGCGATCTTCTGGCGGCCGGCCTCGGCCTGGCCGGGCTTATCGGCGCGAGGCCCCTGCTGGCGGCGCAGGCGGTACTGACGCCTTGGCAGGCCGCCGGCCCCTTCTATCCGGTCGAACTGCCGCTGGACTCCGACAACGACCTGGTTCAGGTCGCGGGCCGCAGCAGGCCCGCCGAAGGCATCGTCACCCATATCTTCGGCGAGGTCCTGGACCGCGGCGGCCGGCCCCTGCGCGGCGCCCGGGTCGAGATCTGGCAGTGCGACGCCCGAGGCCGCTATCACCATCCGGCCGACCGGGGCGGCCGGGCCGACCCGGACTTCCAGGGCTTCGGTGCCATGACCACCGGCGCGGACGCCGCCTTCCGCTTCCGCACCATCCGGCCGGTCGCCTATCCGGGGCGCACGCCGCACATCCACTTCGCGATCCGGGCGCCCGGCATGGCGCCTTTCACCACCCAGATGTACGTGGAGGGCGAGCCGCTCAACGCGCGCGACGGCCTGTTCAACCGGATCCGCGATCCGCAGGCCCGGGCCAGCGTCCTGGTCGCGCTGCGCCCGGCGCCGGAGGTCGAGGCGGAGGCCCTGGCCGGCCGCTTCCGCATCGTCATCGATCATCCCGGCGCGTGAATCCCGGTCCGCCTCGGCGGGACGGCGGCAGATCCTAACGCTGCGTTAAGGCTCTCAGCCTAGACTGACCGGTGCCGCGGGCCCGCCGGGCGCGGGTCGCGACCAACCACAGGGACCTCCGATGTCCAACGCGAAGGCCGGCCACGTCGCGAAGCAGCCGCCGCTCAGTTCGGGCGGCAGCCTGCCGCCGGAGATCCTGGCCGACCTGCGGGAGATCTACCTTCAGGGCGTGCGCGCCGACCTCGCCGCCCTGGACGCCTTGCTCGCGGACCTGAGTGCGCAGCGGCGCAGTTGGGCCGAAATCGTCGAGCGGCTGCGGCGGATCACCCACAACGTCAAGGGCCAGGGCAGCAGCTTCGGCTATCCCCTGATGACCGAGATCGGCGAATCCCTGCATGCCCTGCTGCGCCAGGCGCCGGAGCAGGCGACTCCGACCGCCGCCCGCGTGATCGAGGCCCACGTCATCTGCCTGCGCCGGGTCATCGAAAACGATATCGACGGCGATCCGGGCCCCGAAGGCTGGAAGCTGGTCGAACGGCTGCGGGCCTTGACCGGGCGGATCGTCACGGAGTCCCAGTCCTCCCGGTTCTGAAGCCGTGGCAAAGCGACGGCGGCCTGCCCGGTGACCGGAAGACGACGGCGGGCGCTGCACCTGAACACCGCGTCCCGATGCATAAGCCTGGGCATAGAAAAAAGCCCGGGCGCGAAGGCCCGGGCTTTGTCCGCTGTGCCGAAGCTCTGCGGCGCGGGGCGTTACTCGCCGCGCAGCAGGCTCAGGAGGTTCAGGATCCAGATGAACAGCGTCACGAAGGAGCCGTAGAGCATGAAGGCGCCGAAGATCGCCTTGCGCGTCACGATGTCGCTGCCGTCGGACTCGTAGTACATGTTCTTGATCATCTGGGTCTCGTAGGCCGTCAGGGCGGAGAAGACCAGGACCACGCCGATCGAGAGGATCAGCTCGAAGCCCCAGCTCTGCACCAGGAAGGCGTTGACCAGGATCGCGATCAGCAAGCCGATGGTCGCCATGGCGAAGAAGGTGCCGAAGGCGCTGAGGTTCTTCTTCGTGGTGTAGCCCAGGAGGCTCATGCCGCCGAAGGTCGCGGTGGCGATGAAGAAGGCCCTGGCGACATCCTCGGGCGCGCCCTGCTGGATGCCCACGAAGTACAGCATCGGCGCGATGCCGATGCCCCAGAGCGCCGCATAGGCCCAGAAGCAGACCTGCGCCGTCATCACGCTGCCGCTCATCATCAGGCGCGGCGCGAACCAGCCCAGCCCGAGGATGCCGAGGAACACGCCCCAGAACAGCGGCGTGCCGGCGACGGCGAAAAGGATCTGCGGAGTCGAGGCGACGAAGAGCGAAACCGCCCCGGTGAAAGCCACGCCCAGCGCCATGTAGTTGTAGACGCGCAGCATGTACTGCCGGAGACCGGCATCTATTTCAGCCGTGTCGACCCGGGTGCGCGTCACCGTACTCGGATTCGGATTGAACGACATATGCTCGCATCCCTACGAAGGTGAAACCGATGCCCGGAATATCGGACTTCAATCATGAAGAATCAATGGAAGATCGCCCGACCGTTGCCATTAAATCTGTGTAACAATTCACATTCCCGCAAATTATCTGTGGATTTGTGGCTCATTCGTTTCGCAGCAGAGGGGCCGCTTTCTGGGACAGAGCGGTCCAGGTCCCCAGGAATCCGACCAGCAGCGTGACCAGGGTCCCCAGCACGGCCGTCACGGCCACGGCCGGGGCGATGAAGACGAAGTCGACCACCATCACGTAGGTCAGGATCAGGTAGGCGGCCAAGCTGCCCAGCGCCGCGGCGATGGTCGCGGTCAGGGCGCCGAGCAGGCCGTATTCGATCAGGAAGGCGCCCGCGACCGTGCGCCGCGCGGCGCCCAGGACCTTGAGGACCACGGCGTCGTAGCGCCGCCGCAGCCGGCCGGCGGCGATCGCCCCGGCGAGCACCAGGACCCCGGCGATCAGGGTCAGCGCGGCGATGGCGCGGACCGCCAGGCTGAGCCGTCCCATCAGGTCCGAGACGCTCTGCAGGACTTCGCGCACGCGGATCGCCGAGATATTGGCGAAGCCGTCGGCGACCGCCTGCTGCAGGCGCTCCTCGGCCTCGGGATCGACCTGCACCGTGGCGATCTGGGTCTGCGGCGCGCCCTCCAGGGCGCCCGGCGAGAAGACCATGACGAAGTTGATGCCCATGGAGCCCCAGTCGATCCGCCGCAGGTTGGCGATCTGCACCTCGAGGTCGCGGCCCAGGAGGTTGACGGTCAGCTTGTCGCCGGGGCCCAGGTCGAGGGCCTCGCCGACCTCGGCGTCCAGGGACACCAGGGGCGGACCCGTGTAGTCCGCCGGCCACCAGGCGCCCTCCACCAGCTCGGCCCCGGCCGGGGCCTCGCGGCTCCAGGTCAGGCCCCGGTCGCCGCGGAACACCCAGGCGACGTTGGGCGAGACCTCCAAGGCCTCCGGCGAGGCGCCGTTCACGGCGCTGATCCGGCCGCGCAGCATGGGCACGCGCTGCAGGCCGCGGACCCCGGGCTGGGCCCGGACCAGGGCCTCGAAGGCTTCCGCCTGGTCGGGCTGGATGTCGATGAAGAAGAAGGCCGGTGCCTCCTCGGGCAGGCTGCGGTCGATCTGGCGGGCGAGGTTGCCCTCGACCAGCGCGATCGCGACCAGCACGGTCAGGCCGATGCCCAGCGACAGGACCACGCTGGGCGTCGGCGCGCCCGGCCGGTGCAGGTTGGCCAGCGCCAGGCGCAGGCCGGGCCGCCGCGGCCGCGGCACCTGCCGGGCCAGGCGCACCACCGCGTCGCCGGCCAGGCGGAAGAGCGCGAAGCCGGCCAGGCTGCCGAAGATGAACCAGAGCGCGACCGTCCGGTCGCTGGAGCCGTAGAAGACCAGGGCGGCCAGGGCCGCAGCGGCGGCCGCGACCGCCAGCCGCGAGCCCGGCGCCACCGCGCCGCGGGCCGGCAGGACGAGATCGCGGAACAGGGCGGCCGGGGCGATGCTCCGGGCCCGGGCCAGCGGCCAGAGCGAGAAGGTCAGGGCGGTCATCAAACCGAAGGCCCCGGCCTTGATCAGCGGCTCGGGGTGAAGCCCGAGGCTGGCGCGCCAGCCCAGGGAATCGCCGACGAAGGCGTCGACCAGGTAGGGTGCCACGGCGCCGACGGCCAGCCCGGCGGCGACCCCCAGCAGGGCGAGGCAGAGGATCTGCAGCAGGTAGCAGCGGAAGATCAGCCGTCCCGGCGCGCCCAGGCACTTGAGGGTCGCGATGGTGCCGCTGCGCGAATCCAGGTAGCTGCGCACCGCGTTGCCGACCCCGACGCCGCCGACCAGCAGCGCGGTCAGACCGACCAGGCCGAGGAACAGCGTCACCCGGTCGACGAAGCGCCGGATGCCGGGCGCCGCCGCCTGGGGGTCCCGGAGCCGCCAGCCCGCCGCGGGAAAGGCCTCGCCGATCCGGGCCTTGACCGCGGCCGCCGTCTCGCCCGCCGGCAGGCGCAGGCGATAGTAGTGGTAGACCAGGCTGCCGGGCTGCAGGAGCCGGGTCTCGACCAGCCCCTCCAGGCTGACCAGCGCGCCGGGCCCGAGCAGGAAGCTGCGCGAGGCCCGGTCCGGCTCGGAGGCGAGCAGCGCCCGCAGCTCGAAGACCGTCTCGCCGATCCGCAGCCGCTCGCCCAGCGCGACCCCGAGGCGGCCGGGCAGGCCGGGCTCGACCGCGATGCCGTGGACCCCGTCGCGCGGGCCCAAGGCCTCCGCCAGGGACATCTCAGGCTCGAGCAGGGTCTCGCCGTAGAAGGGATAGGTGCCGTCGACGCCACGCAGCTCGATCAGCTTGCGCCGCGCGCCGGACGCCTCGCCGCGGGCCATGGCCCGCAGGCGGATCATGTGGCCGAGATCGCCCTGGGTCTCCAGGAAGGCCCGCTCGTCCGGCCCGGCCTCGCGGTGCACCAGGCGCACTTCGAGGTCGGCGCCCAGGATGGTCCGGGCGTTCTGCCGCAACCCGTCGAGCAGAGCCGTGGAGACCGAGCCCACGGCGGCGATCGCGGCGACGCCGAGGAAGAGGCAGGCGAGGAAGACGCGGAACCCGGTCAGGCCGCTGCGCAGCTCGCGCAGGGCCAGGCGCCAGGCCAGCCGCCAGGCGCCGAAGCCGCCGAGCGTGCCGCCATCGGTCATCGCGCCGCCCGGCCGCCCGCGGGCTCGGCGACGGCCAGGCCGGCATCGACGATCAGCCCGTCCTTGAGGCGCACCTGCCGGCTGCAGCGCTGCGCCAGGCCCGGGTCATGGGTGATCAGCATCAGGGTGCTGCCGTGCTGTGCCTGCAGGCCGAACAGCAGGTCGATGACCTGCCGTCCGGTCTCGCCGTCCAGGTTCCCGGTCGGCTCGTCCGCCAGCAGCAGCTTGGGCGCGGGCGCCGAGGCCCGGGCCAGGGCGACGCGCTGCTGCTCGCCGCCCGAGAGCTGCCCCGGGTAGTGGCTCAGGCGGTGCCCCAGCCCGACGTCGCGCAGGCTCTCGGCGGCCTTGTCGAAGGCATCGGCGCGGCCCGCGAACTCCAGGGGCACGGCCACGTTCTCCAGCGCCGTCATGGTCGGGATCAGGTGGAAGTCCTGGAACACGATGCCGATGCTGTCGCGCCGGAAGCGCGCGAGGCCGTCCTCGTCCAGGACGGAGAGATCGGCCCCGGCGACTTCGACCCGGCCCTCGCTCGGCCGCTCCAGGCCGGCGATCAGCATCATCATGGTGGACTTTCCGGAGCCGGAAGGCCCGACCACCGAGACCGTCTCGCCGGCGGCGATCTCGAGGTCGAGGCCGCGCAGGATCTCGACCGGACCGGCGCTGCTCGGCAGGGTCAGCTGCACGCCAGCGAGCCGGATCATACTGTCCCGCAAGGCATTTCTCCCGTCATGACGGCTGTCTCCTGCGCGTTGGACCTTCGGGTATACTGCTTCCTACGCAGGACAGCGCGAAAAGATGAAGGGGATATGGCAGCACCTCGACCTGAATCAATGGGACCTGAATCAATGGGACCCGGATCGATGGGCCTTGAATCAATGGCCGCCCCTGCGGCGCGCCGCTTGAAGCGGCCCGGCCTTGGCCTTATCTGCGCAGGAGTCATGGAGAGTCCGGCCGCCACCGCCCGAACGCCCCGCCGCCGGTGCCCAGCAGGGTCCAGCGGTCCGGGCCGAGCGCTGCTGGCGGCTCTGCTGCTTCTCGCCGCCGGCCTGCTGGTCCAGCCGGCCGCGGCGCGGCCGCTCAAGCTCCTGACCTTCGGCGACAGCCTGATCCACGGCTACGGCCTGCCGGCCGGGGAGACCTTCCCGGCCCAGCTCGAGACGGCGCTGCGCGCCGAAGGCCACGACGTCACGGTGATCAACGGCGGCAACTCCGGCGACACCACGGCGGCGGGCCGGGCCCGCCTCGACTGGGCCCTGTCGGACGATCCGGACCTGGTGCTGGTCACCCTGGGCGGCAACGACATGCTGCGCGGCCTGGAGCCGGCGGAGACCTACCGCAACCTCGACGCCATCCTGGCCCGGCTCAAGGCCGAGGGCCTGCCGGTGCTGTTGACGGGCATGCTCGCGCAGCGCAACCTTGGGGCCGACTATGCCGCGGAGTTCGACGCGGTGTTTCCCAGGCTGGCGGAAGAATACGACGTGGCCTTCTATCCCTTCTTCCTCGAGGGCGTCGCCTTGCAGCCGGATCTCAACCAGCCGGACGGCCTCCATCCCAACGGCGCCGGGGTCGCGGTGATCGTCGAGGCGATCCTGCCGGCCCTGCGGCCCCTGATCGAAGCGGCGCAGGCCCGCGGGTCCGATGGCTGACGCCGGCGCCACGGCCGCCGAGGGCTTCAAGGCCGCCCATGCCAGCGGCGCGGACTGGAGCGCCACCGTCAAGGCCTGCCTCGACGCCCTCGGCGAGGTGCCGCCCGGCGCCAACCTCGGCTTCCTGTACGCCACCGATCCGCTGGCCGCCCACGCCCAGAACCTGGTGGAGCTGCTGCGCCGTACCACCGGCGTCACCCATTGGGTGGGCACCACCGGCTTCGGGGTCGCCGGCAACGGCGTCGAGATCTACGACCGGCCGGCGGTCTCGCTGCTGGTCGGCCGCTTCCCGGAGGCGAGCTTTCAGGTCTTCCAGCCGGTCACCCGGAACCTGGAGGACTTCCACCGCTGCTGCGACGGCTGGCTGAGGCGGAACCCGCCGCTCTTCGGGGTGGTCCACGGCGACCCGCGCAATCCGCTGCTGCCCCATCTCATCGACGACCTCTCCAACGACACCTCGGCCTTCCTGGTCGGCGGCCTCTCGGCCAGCCGCAACGGCATCGTGCAGCTCGCCGACCGGGTCTCGGAGGGCGGGCTCTCCGGCGTGCTGTTCAGCGCCGGGCTCGACGTCGCCGCCGGGCTGTCCCAGGGCTGCCAGCCGATCGGCCCGAGCCGCCGCATCACCGCGGCAGAGCACAACATCGTCATCGCCATCGACGGGCAGCCGGCCCTGGACGTGCTGCTCGACGACCTCGGCGTCGAGACTGCGGCCGATCTGCGGCCCGCCGACGCGAACACCATGGTCGCCTTTCCGGTGACCGGCAGCGACACCGGCGACTACATGGTCCGGAACCTCATGGGCATCGACGCGGACCAGGGCCTGCTGGCGGTCGGCGAGATCGTCGAGACCGGGCAGGACATCCTGTTCTGCCGCCGCGACCAGGCCGCCGCCCGGGCGGATCTCAAGCGCATGCTCGAGCAGGTCAAGCGGCGGCTGCGCGGACCGCCGCGCGCCGCCCTCTACTTCTCCTGCATCGCCCGGGGCGAGAACCTCTTCGGCCCGGACGCGGCCGAGATGCGCCTGATCCGCGCAGAACTCGGCGATCTGCCGCTCGCCGGCTTCTACGCCAACGGCGAGATCTCGAACAACCGGCTCTACGGCTACACCGGTGTTCTGGCGCTCTTCCTTTGAGCCGCCGCGAAGGCAAACCGGGCTCCACCATCCAGCAGACAGATCCAGCAAGACAGCAAGGGGAAGACATGGAGTACCGCCAGCTCGGCCGAAGCGACATCAAGGTCAGCGCGCTCTGCCTCGGCACCATGACCTGGGGCACGCAGAACGGCGAGGCCGAAGGCCACGAACAGATGGACTACGCCTTCGCGCGGGGCGTCAACTTCCTGGACGCGGCCGAGATGTACCCGGTGCCACCCAGCGGCGAGACCTACGGCCGGACCGAGGAGATCGTCGGCACCTGGATGAAGGCGCGCGGCAACCGCGACAAGGTGGTGGTCGCGACCAAGGTCGCCGGCCCCGACCCGCGGCTGACCTACATCCGCGACGGCAAGCTGCGGCTCGACCGCGGCAACATCGAAGCCGCCCTCGAAGCCTCGCTGAAGCGGCTGCAGACCGACTACGTCGATCTCTACCAGCTCCATTGGCCCGAGCGTCCGGCGAACCGCTTCGGCAACCTGGGCTTCGCCGCCGGCCCGGAGGCGGACGACGGCACCCCCTTGGAAGAGACCCTGGACGCGCTGGACGCGGTGGTGCGGTCGGGCCGGGTCCGCACGGTCGGCGTCTCCAACGAGACCGCCTGGGGCCTGCAGCGCTTCCTGCAGCTGGCCGGGGCCGGACGCGGCCCCCGGATGGTCTCGATCCAGAATCCCTACAGCTTCCTCAACCGCAGCTTCGAGGTCGGCCTGGCCGAGATCGCGGTCCGCGAGGACTGCGGCCTCCTGGCCTATGCGCCCCTGGGCGCCGGGACCCTGACCGGCAAGTACCTGGGCGGCGCCCGGCCCGAGGGCGCGCGCCTGACCCTGCACCCGCAGAACCGGCGCTACCAGGGCCGGCGCGCGGAGGCGGCGATCGCGGCCTACCGCGACCTGGCCGTGCAGCACGGCCTGGACCCGGCGCAGATGGCCCTGGCCTACGTCACCGCGCGGCCCTTCACGACGGCCACGATCATCGGCGCGACCAAGATGGCCCAGCTCGAGACCAACATCGCCGCGGCCGCGTTGACCCTCGACGCCGAGGTGCTGGACGCGATCGAGGAAATCCACAAGGATCATACCTATCCCTGCCCTTGACCCCGGGTCGCGAAGCTCGAGCAGCGGGGAGCCGCATGCGCCTTTTCATCGCCATCGCCCTGCCCGAGGCGGTCCAGGACGCCCTGGCCGACCTCGGTAACGGGCTGCCGGGCGCCCGCTGGGTGGCCCCGGAGAACCTGCACCTGACCCTGCGCTTTCTGGGCGAGGTCGACCGCCGGGACGCCGAGGACATCGACGCCGCCCTGGCGGAGATCCGGGCGCCGGGGTTCCCGCTGAACATCGCCGGCGTCGACCGCTTCGGCGACAACCGCCGGGTCCGCCAGCTCTGGGCCGGGGTCGAGCCGCATCCCGGCCTGCTGCACCTGCAAAGCAAGGTGGAGTCCGCGGTGGTGCGCAGCGGCCTGGCGCCGGAGCGGCGCAAGTTCAAGCCGCATATCACCCTGGCCCGCTTCAAGTCCAACCCCGGCGACAAGCTGGGCGCCTTCCTCAGCCGGCACGGCCTGTTCCGCCTGCCGCCCTTCCAGGTCGACCGCTTCGGCCTCTACTCCAGCTTCCTGTCCTCCGGCGGCTCGATCTACAGCGAGGAGGCGATGTATGAACTGGCCCCCGACTTGGCGGCGGTGCAGGCTGGAGAGGGTTAGCTGGCATTGAAACAAGACGGCGAGGCACCCTCAGTCTGGCCTGCGGGCGGCCTCCGACGCCGTTGCCGCGCCAAGAAGCTCCCTCCCCGCTTGAAGGGAGAGCTTCGTGAGCCGGCGATGACAGCCTCGAAGAACCCCGGGCTTCGGACTCCACCAGCTAGCGCCGACTTGCACAATCCAGAGAGGCACCCCCACCCTACCCTCCCCCATCGAGGGGGAGGGCTTTACTGGATAGCGGCCGCCTTCTTCCCCCTCCCCCTTGATGGGGGAGGGCCGGGGTGGGGGTGACACGCCGATTTGTGCAAGTCGGCGCTAGACCGCGCGGGAGTGGCGCGCGGTGCCGGCCTTGAGGTAGCGGTCGAAGACCGCCGCCGCCGAGCGGACCAGCGGGCGCCCGGCCTCGGTGACCCGGATCTCGCTGCCCTCGATCTCGACCAGGCCGTCGGCCGCCATGCCGTCCAGGGCCGTGATCTCCTCGGCGAAGTCCGCGGGATCGGCGTCGTGGCGCGCGCAGAGACCGGCGAGATCGACCTTCAGGCGGCACATCAGGGTCTCGATCACCGCCCGGCGCAGCCGGTCGTCGGCGCTGAGCCGGCAGCCGCGCAGGACGGCGGGGCGCCCCGCCGCGACCGCCGCCCGGTAGTCCTGGATCGGCACGGCGTTCTGGACGTAGCCCTGCGGCAGGCTGCCGATCGCCGAGGCGCCGAGGCCGATCAGGGCCTCGGCCGGGTCGTCGGTGTAGCCCTGGAAGTTGCGCCGCAGCCGGTCTTCGGTCACGGCCCGGGCCAGGGGGTCCTCGGGACGGGCGAAGTGGTCGAAGCCGATCCGCAGGTAGCCCAGGGCCTCCAGCCGCGCCGCCGCGGCCTCGGCCTGGGCCCAGCGCGCGGCCTCCTTCGGCAGCTCCGATTCCACGATCAGGCGCTGATGGCTCTTCATCCAGGGCACGTGCGCGTAGCCGAAGAGCGCGATGCGGTCCGGCGCCAGGGTCACCGCCAGCTCGATGCTGCGCAGCAGGTCGGCGACCCACTGCCGGGGCAGGCCGTACATCAGGTCGAAGTTGATGCCGCGGATCCCGGCGTCGCGCAGCAGGTCGACCGCCCGCGCCGTGACCTCGTAGGGCTGGACCCGGTTGATCGCGGCCTGCACCGCGGCGGTGAAGTCCTGGACGCCGAGGCTGGCGCGGGTCACCCCGGCCGCCGCCAGGGCCCGCGCCTTCTCCGCGTCCAGGGTCCGGGGATCGACCTCGACCGCGATCTCGACGGCCGCGTCGAAACGGAAGGCCCGGCGCAGCCCGTCGGTCAGGCGCCGGAAGTCGTCGCCCGACAGCATGGTCGGCGTGCCGCCGCCCCAGTGCAGCTGCACCGCGCGCGGCCCGCGCGGCAGGGCGTCGGCGACCCGCGCGGCCTCCTGGAGCAAGGTTTCGGCGTAGTCGGAGACCGGCTCGTAGCGGCGCACCACCTTGGTGTGGCAGCCGCAGTACCAGCACATCTGCGCGCAGAAGGGCACATGCAGATAAAGCGAGAGCCGGGCCTCGGGCGGCAGGCCGCCGAGCCAGCCGAGATAGGTCTCGGCGGTGATCCCCGGGTGAAAGTGCGGTGCCGTGGGATAGCTGGTATAGCGCGGCACCGGCCCGCCGTAGCGGCGAAGAAGGTCTGGATCCATGGCGGCGAGGCTATCGCCCCGTGCCGCGGCCGGCATTGACTTCGATCAAAGCCCGGACCGGATGCCGCGGCGCGGACCGGCCGCCGCCGGCCTGCTATACTCGCAGCTTGCGGGAAATGCAGAAGGAGGGCCCGGACATGCTGAAATTGCTCGGAGTCTTCGTCTTCGGCGGGTTGCTCGGCGCGGGTCTCGGCTTCGCGGTCGGCATCTTCGTCTATCCCTACGTCTTCCTGGCCGACATCGTCGGCACCGAGGCGGCGCCCGCCGGGGCGCGGACCGTCCTGGCGCGCGGCACGTTCATCCATGCCGACCCCTCGGACCCGATCCACTACGGCAAGGGCCGGATGACCGTCTACGAGGGCGTGCTGCACCTGGAGCCCGACTTCGAGGTCGGCCCCGGCCCCAAGTTCCATGTCTACCTCGTGCCCAGCGCCGAGGTGACCTCGGAGGAGCAGGTCGAGGGCGCGATGTTCGTCGACCTGGGCCGCCTCAAGGCCTTCAAGGGCAGCCAGAACTATCCGATCCCGGCCGGCGTGAAGCTGTCCGATTTCGGCAGCGTGGTCGTCTGGTGCGAGCAGTTCGGCGTGCTGATCTCGCCCGCCAGGCTGATCTTCGAGGGATAGTCCTGGAACCGGCGACGGAAACGCCCGGCCAGAGCAGCTTATCTGCGTTTAACCGCTTCCGATTAAACGCAGTTTGATCTAGACGAAACGTCCGGCGATCCGGGCGACCGACCGGGCGTAGTGGCCGCCGAAGAGCGCCGTGTGCACCAGCAGGGGATAGAGGTTGTAGAGGTCGCGGCGGGCCTCGAAGAAGCCGGGGCGCAGCGGCCGCAGCGCACCGTAGCGGCGGAAGAAGGCCTCGCCGAAGGTGCCGAAGAGGGTCGAGAAGGCGAGCTCCACCTCGGCGTCGGCGAAATGGATCGCCGGATCGACGAAGGCGGCGATGCGCCCGCCGCGGACCAGCAGGTTGCCGCCCCAGACGTCGCCGTGGATCAGGGACGGCGCCGCGGCGGCGCCGATGAGATCGGGCAGGCGGCCGCAGAGCGCCTCGAGCTGCCGCAGGGTGCCGGCCGGCAGATGGCCGGCCTCCAGCGCCACCCGGCCGAAATGCAGCAGGCGCCGCTCGGCGAAGAACGCCGTCCAGCTCTCGGTCCAGGGGTTGGGCTGGGCCAGCGGGCCGATCAGGGTGTCGCGTTCGAAGCCGTAGCGCGGCGCCGTGATGCCGTGCAGCGCGGCGAGCAGGTCCGCGGCGTGGGCCTCGGCCCGGTCGTCGATTCCGTCGCCGGCCTCGACGTAGTCGATGATCAGCAGGTCCGCGGCGGCGTGACGGACCGCCGGGACCGGCAGCGCCGAGTTCTCGGCCAGGTAGCCGAGCATGAAGGCTTCGAGGGTCAGGTCGCCTTGCGAAGCCGACTTGACGACCACCGAATCGCCGTCTTCCAGATCGGCGCGGTAGACCTCGGCGATGCAGCCGCCGGAGAGCGGCGACAAGCGGCGGGGCCGGCGCCCGAGGGCGGTTTCGACGGCGGCGGCGAGGGCCGCGGTCACAGATGGTCCCGCTGCAGGCTCTCGACCAGCCCCTCGACCCCCTTCTCGATCAGCTCCAGCGCCAGGTCGAAGTCGCTCAGCGCGCCGTAGTAGGGGTCCGGCACGTCGCGGAGGCCGGTCTCCTCCGGATGGAAATCCATGAAGAGCTTGAGGCGGTCCTCCGACCCGGCGGGACAGATCCGCTTCAGCTCCTCCAGGTGCCCGCGGTCCATGGCGATCAGGAGGGAGAAGGCCTGGAAGTCGCCGCCCTGGATCTGGCGGGCCCGCAGCGACCTGAGCTTGTAGCCGCGCAGCAGGCCGGCGGCGACCGAGCGCTCGTCCGGCGGCTGTCCGACGTGCCAGTCGCCGAGGCCGCAGGAATCGACCTCGACCTGCGCCTCCAGGCCGCGCTCGGCCAAGCGCTTGCGCAGGACCGCCTCCGCCGTCGGGGATCGGCAGATGTTGCCGGTGCAAACGAAAAGAACGCCGAGTTTCGCCATGATCCGCCAGACCAGTACCAAGGAGTATCGCCTTTTCTCGGGCTCGTCTATCATCCCTCGCGTCATGGGGCAACGCAGCGCAGGGCGGATCGTCATCCTGACCGGGGCCGGGATCTCCAAGGAGTCCGGCCTCGACACCTTTCGCGACGCCGACGGCATCTGGGCCAGGGTGCGGCTGGAGGACGTCGCCACCCCCGAGGCCTTCGCCCGCGACCCCGCCACGGTCCATGCCTTCTACAACGCCCGCCGCCAGGGTCTGCTGGCCGAGTCGGTGCAGCCCAACCCCGCGCACCTGGCCCTGGCCCGGCTGGAGGCCGAATGGCCCGGCGAGGTCCTGCTGGTGACCCAGAACATCGACGACCTGCACGAGCGCGCCGGCTCCCGCAACCTGATCCACATGCACGGCGAGATCCTGAAGGGCCGCTGCCTGGCCTGCGGCGCGGTCAGCGCCTGGCGGGAGGACATGACGCTGGAGAGCCGCTGCCGACGCTGCGAAGCCGCCGGCTACCTGCGGGTCGACGTCGTCTGGTTCGGCGAGCTGCCCTATCAGATGGAGCGGATCTACGCGGCGCTGGAGGCCTGCGACCTCTTCGTCTCGATCGGCACCTCCGGCGTCGTCTACCCGGCGGCCGGCTTCGTCGAGGCCGTCCGGTCCTCGGGCCGGGCGCACAGCGTCGAGCTCAACCTCGAGCCCTCGGACCGCCACAGCGCCTTCGCCGAGCGGATCTATGGCCCGGCGAGCGAAGTCGTGCCAAGCTTCGTCGAGCGATTCCTCTCGGAGCCCGGCTGAGCCGCCGCGCACGCGACCAAGACAGGAAACAAGGCCCATGACGCAACAAGACGAGATCCGGGACCCCGAAGCCCTGCGCGCCCACCTGGGCGAGCCCAGCGACCTGGTGCGGCGCAAGAAGCTGCGGCGTCTCGACCGTCATTGCCGGCGCTTCATCGCGCTGTCGCCCTTCCTCGTCCTGTCGACGGCGGATGCCGAGGGCACCTGCGATGCCTCGCCGCGCGGCGACGCGCCGGGCTTCGTCTCGGTCCTGGACGACGGCCGGCTGCTGATCCCGGAGCGGCGCGGCAACAAGCTGGCCGATTCCCTGCTGAACATCCTGGCCAATCCCCGGGTCGGCCTGATCTTCCTGATCCCCGGGGTCGAGGAGTCCCTGCGGGTCAACGGCCGCGCCGGCCTGACCCGGGACCCCGCGCTGCTGGCGCCCCTGGCGGCCCAGGGCAAGGCGCCGGAAGCCGGCATCCTGGTCGAGGTCGAGGAGGCCTTCCTGCACTGCGGCAAGGCCCTGATCCGCGCGCGCCTCTGGGATCCGGGGGCGCGGATCCCCCGCGACAGCCTGCCCAGCCTCGGCCGCATGATCGCCGACCAGGTCAGCGGCTACGACTCCGAAGAGACCGAGGCCCATGTCCAGGAAAGCTACCGCAAGCGCCTCTATTGACGCCGCCGATCCGGAGGCCGGGCTTTCGGCGCTGCTCGCCGAGGTGCGGGCCTGCCGGCTCTGCGCAGCGGAGCTGCCGCTGGGGCCGCGTCCGGTCCTGCGCGCCCATCCCGCCGCCCGCCTGCTGATCGTCGGCCAGGCACCCGGAACTAAAGTGCATGAGAGCGGAATCCCCTGGAACGATAATTCCGGTCGGCGCCTGCGCGACTGGCTGCAGACCGACCGCGGGACCTTCTACGACGAGCGGCGCGTCGCCATCGTGCCCATGGGCTTCTGTTATCCCGGACGCGAAGAACGCGGCGGCGACAAGCCGCCGCGCCCGGAATGCGCCCCGGCCTGGCATCCGCGCCTGCAGGCCGCCCTGCCCAAGGTGGAGCTGACCCTGCTGGTCGGCCTCTACGCCCAGGCGCGTTACCTGGGCGAAAGGCGCAAGGCCAACCTGACCGAGACGGTGCGCGCGTGGCCGGACTACCTGCCGGCCTATCTGCCGCTGCCGCATCCGAGCTGGCGCAACACGGCCTGGCTGAAGCGCAACCCCTGGTTCGAGACCGAGCTGCTTCCGGCTCTGCGCGCCCGGGTCCGGGCCCTGATCCAGCGGCGATCCGGCCGCCCTTGACCTATGTCATGTGACCTATGTCATGACCTGCGTCATGGCCCCGAACCGGGGGCGGGCGTTTCCTATGGCCTCGCGCAGACCACAGCCCGGAGACCGCCGATGACACAACCACCCAAAAGCAGTGCCGGCGCCGCCCTGAGCGCGGACGAGATCCGCCGTATCGTGGGCGACATCTCGGACGCCAGGGTCCTGGCGATCCTCGACCTGGGCGCCAGCCGCGACGCGCTCGAGCAGGCCGTGGCCTGGGCCGAGGGGCAATCGGACGTGCTCGGCGAGCTGGAGCTGCCGCTGTCGGGCGTGGTCAGCGAGTTGCACGAGATCCTGACCGCCGGCGAAGAGTGGGAAGAGGATCGGCCCCTCGACTGACGTCGCGAGCGGATAGGCAGAGTGCGGCGGGCTGCCCACCCTTGAATCCTCGGTCCGACGGTCCAGAGGCGGTGCGACGGCGCGCTCTACATCCTGCGCCACCAGGTCGCGCGCGACACGTGGCGCGCCACCGTCTACGACCGCCGCACAAGGCCTTGATCTCGCTCAATGCGTCTTCGACCGGCCTGCAGATTAATTGAAACATGACGACAGCGACGACATCGGCAAGGCCTGCGGCCCTTGCCGTGGACGAGGGCGCAGCCGAACGCGGCTGGTCCCACGAGCCCCACGACGCGGACGTCAGGCTGCGCGCCTGGGGTCCGACCTCGGCCGCCGCCTTCGAGGAGGCGGCCACCGCCATGACCGCCGCGGTCTGCGATCCGCGACGAGTGCGGGCACGGAGCGCGGTCCGGATCTCCTGCACGGCGCCGGACCCGGAGCTTCTGCTGGTCGAATGGCTGAACGCAGTGGTCTACGAGATGGCGACCCGCGGCATGGTCTTCGGCCGCTTCGACGTGGTCATCGACGACCATCGCCTGCAGGCCATCGCCTGGGGCGAGGCACTGGACCGCGCGCGCCACCGGCCGGCCGCCGAAGTCAAGGGCGCGACCTACACCGCGCTGCAGGTCGGACGGCGGGACGACGGCACCTGGGTCGCGGCCTGCGTGGTCGACGTCTGATACATCCCATACATGATGGGATGTATCAGACGTCGACCACGCAGGAGAGCCGGGCGGCGAGCCATGGACACCAAGCGCCTGGAGCGCATCAGCGACTTCGAATGGCGGATCGCGCCCCTCGGCGACATGCGCGTGCCCGCGATCCTCTTCGCCGACGAGGCCCTGATCAAAGGCATGGACGAGAAGGTCTTCGAGCAGATCACCAACGTCGCCCGCCTGCCGGGGATCGTAGAGGCCGCCTACGCCATGCCCGACGCCCATTGGGGCTACGGCTTCCCGGTCGGCGGCGTCGCCGCCTTCGACCCGGCCCAGGGCGGAGTCGTCTCGGCCGGGGGCGTGGGCTTCGACATCTCCTGCGGCGTGCGCTGCCTGCCGAGCGGCCTGAGCCGCGCCGCGGTCGAGACGCGGCAGGCCGAGCTCGCCGACGCGCTCTTCGCCGCGATCCCGGCCGGCGTCGGCAGCCACGGCGAGATCACCCTTTCGGAGGAGGAGATGACCGCCATGCTCTCGGGCGGCGCCGTCTGGGCGCTGGCCCGGGGCTACGGCCGGGAGGCCGACCTGGAGCGAATCGAAGAGCGGGGCTGCATGCCCGGCGCGCGGCCCGACTGGGTGTCGGCGCGCGCGCGTAAACGGCAGCGACGCGAGATGGGCACCCTGGGCTCGGGCAACCACTACCTCGAGGTCCAGGAGGTGACCGCGGTCCACGACGCCAAGGCGGCGGCGGCCTTCGGCCTCAAGCAAGGCGAGGTCGTGGTCAGCATCCACTGCGGCTCCCGCGGCCTGGGTCATCAGATCGGAACCGAGTTCCTGCGCGACATGGTCCTGGCCGCGCCGGAGCACCACATCGCCCTGGTCGATCGCGAGCTGGCCTGCGCGCCGATCCGCTCCGAGCTGGGCGCGCGCTATCTGGGCGCCATGCGCGCCGCGATCAACTGCGCGCTTGCAAACCGGCAGATCATCGGCCACCTGACCCGGCAGGTGTTCCGGCGCTTCTTCCCCGAGGCCGATCTGCCGCTGCTTTTCGACGTTTCGCACAACACCTGCAAGACGGAGACCCATGATACCGATGGCGAGGGCCGCACGCTCTATGTCCACCGCAAGGGCGCGACCCGCGCCTTCGGCCCCGGCCATCCGAGCCTGCCGCCGACGCTGCGCGCTGCCGGACAGCCTGTGCTGATCGGTGGCACCATGGGCTCGGCGTCCTATGTCCTGGTCGGCGCGGCGGGGAACGAGCGCCGGGGCTTCTCCTCCGCCTGCCACGGCGCCGGCCGGCGGATGAGCCGGCACCGGGCGCGCAAGACCTGGCGCGGACGGGCCCTGATCGACGAACTGGCGGCGCGGGGGATCGCGATCCGCAGCCCCTCCGACCGCGGCGTCGCCGAGGAGGCGCCGGGCGCCTACAAGGACGTGGACGAGGTGGTGGAGGCCGCGGCGCAGGCGGGCCTGGCCTGCAAGGTCGCGCGGCTTGAGCCGATCATCTGCATCAAGGGCTAGCAATTGGGGAGCAAGAGATGGATCTGCCTTTGGAGTTGAGCTTTCGCAACATGGATGCCTCGGACGCGGTGGAAGCCCGCGTGCGCGAGAAGGTCGAGAAGCTCGAGCAGTACTTCGGGCGCATCAACTCCTGCCGGGTGGTGGTCGAGGCGCCGCACCGCCGGCACCACAAGGGCAAGATCTATCACGTGCGGATCGAGATCGGGGTACCCGGCCGCGCGCCGCTGGTGGTCAGCCGGGACCCGGGTCAACGCCACGAGCACGAGGACGTCTACGTCGCGATTCGGGACGCCTTCAACGCCGCCAAGCGAATGCTGGAGGACCACTCCCGGAAGAGCGCCGGCAAGGTCAAGGCGCACGAGGCGCCGCTGCACGGCAAGGTGACCAACCTGCACGGCTTCGAAGGCTACGGCTTCGTCACCCTGAGCGACGGCCAGGAGGTCTATTTCCACAAGAACGCCGTGGTCAACGGCGGCTTCGAGAAGCTGGCGCTCGGCGACCCGGTCCGCGTGGCGATGATCGAAGGCGAGAGCGCGAAGGGCGCCCAGGCGACCACGGTCACCCCGATCGGCAAGCATCACATCGTCGAGTGACCGGAGAGCGGGCCGGGGAGGGGGTGAGCCTCCGAACGTCCCGCACTTCGCAGCCGGCACCGGTCGCGAGAGGACGGGCGACGGCGGCCGGGATCAGCCGGCCGCCTCTTCGATGGCTTCCATGTCGTCGTCGGAGTAGCCGAAATGGTGGCCGATCTCGTGGATCAGGACGTGGCGCACGACATGGGCCAGATCCTCCTCGCTGTCGCACCAGTAGTCGAGGATCGGGCGGCGGTAGAGGTAGACCATGTCGGGCTGCCGGGGGACGTCGGAGACGCTCTTCCGGGTCAGGTCGACCCCCTGATAGAGGCCCAGGAGGTCGAAGGCCGATTCGCATTCCAGGTCGTCCAGGACCTCGTCGTCGGGGAAGTCCTGGACCCGGATCACCACGTCCCTGGCGTGCAGGCGCAGCGCCTTGGGGATCGCGGCGAAGGCTTCGCGGGCGATGCTTTCGAGTTCGTCGATCGAGGGCGGCGGACCGAAGTGCTTCATGGCTGCCCCTTTCCGCGTGTCGCTCCCGGGTCCGCCCCTTGACCGGGCGGGTGGTGCTCACCAGATTGGCGGAGCAAAGAGCGAGTCGGGAGACGGATCATGGTCGAAAAACTCTCACCCGAGGCGCGGGCGGCCGGGCTCGCCGCGCTGCCGGGCTGGCGCGAGGTCGAAGGCCGCGACGCGATAGAAAGGTCCTTCACCTTCAAGTCCTTCAACGAGGCCTTCGGCTTCATGGCGCAGGTCGCGCTGTACGCCGAGAAAATGGATCACCATCCCGAATGGTTCAACGTATACAATCGCGTCGACGTGACCTTGTCGACTCACGATTGCGGCGGACTGTCGCAGAAGGACCTCGACCTCGCCGGCAAGATCGATCGGGCCGCCGCCGCCGAAGCCTGATCGCGGGCGCCTTCAGCGCGCCTGCATGCGCATGGCACCGTCCAGGCGCACGACCTCGCCGTTCAGCATGACGTTCTCGACCATGTGCATGACCAGGCCGGCGAACTCCGACGGCCGGCCGAAGCGGTGCGGGAAGGGCACCTGGGCGGCCAGGCTGTCCTGCACCTCCTGCGGCATGTTGAGCAGCAGCGGCGTGCCGATCAGGCCCGGCGCGATGCCCAGCACCCGGATCCCGGTCTTGGCGAACTCGCGCGCCGCCGGCAGGGTCAGCCCGACGATCCCGGCCTTGGAGGCGGCGTAGGCGGTCTGGCCGATCTGGCCCTCGTAGGCGGCGACCGAGGCGGTCGAGATCACCACGCCGCGCTCACCGCCGGCCAGCGGCTCGGCGGCCAGCATGTCCGCGGCGGCCAGGCGCAGCAGGTTGAAGCTGCCGATCAGGTTGACCTGGATGACCTTGGCGAAGTCCTCGAGCGGCATGGGGCCGTCGCGCCCGACGATGCGCTTGGCCGGGGCGATCCCGGCGCAGTTGACCAGGACCCGGGCGGTGCCATGGACCTCGCGCGCCCGGACGACCGCGGCCTCGGCGGCCTCGGCGCTGCCGACGTCGCAGGCCAGGCCCAGGCCGCCGACCTCCCCGGCGACGGCCTCGGCGGCCTCGCCGTCGAGGTCCAGGACCGCGACCTTGGCCCCCGCCTTGGCCAGAAAGCGCGCGGTCTCGGCGCCCAGCCCCGAAGCGGCGCCGGTCACGATCGCCGCTTGTCCCCTGACGTCCATCGCTGATCTCCCTCCGCGTATCAGAAAAGACGGCGCTCTATATCAGAAGCCCGGGGCCGGCCCAAGCCCCGGGAAGGCCCGGCCGCCGAGGGACCTTGAGAGGCCTTCGGAGAGGGCCTTTGGAGTTTCCCGGCCGGACCCCATATATCGCGCATGACCGGCACCGAGATCGTTCCCTACGACCCGGCCAAGTACCGGCGCAACCGGCGGCGCGTGCAGCGGGGCTTCTGGCCCAAGATCCGCCGCAACCTGGCCAAGGTCCCCTTCGTCGAGGACGCCCTGGCGGCCTACTACTGCGCCGTCGACCGCGGCACGCCGACCTACGTCAAGGCGACCCTGATGACCGCCCTGGCCTACTTCGTGGTGCCGAGCGACCTGCTGCCCGACGTGGTCGCGGCCTTCGGTTACACCGACGACGCGACGGTGCTGGCCCTGGCGGTCAACGCGGTGGCCCCGCACATCAAGGACGAGCATCGCGAGAGCGCCCGCGGCTTCCTGGAGGATTCCGGCGCCGAGGCCGCTCCGGAGTCGGCCGAAGCGTCGTCCTAAGGTACCGACTTGCAGGCTGTGACAAGGCGCGAAGGGCCGGGCTGCGTCCCCTTGCCGCAGGACGTCCTCAGGCAAGGCTTCAGGACGTCTTCGGGTCATCCTCAGCAGACGCCTCACCCTTAACAGACGCCCGGCCTCAGGCGCCCGGCCTCAGGCGCCGAAGCCGCCGTCGATGGTGTGCTGGGCGCCGGTGACGATGCCCGCCTCCGGGCCGACCAGATAGGCCACCATGCCGGCGACCTCGCTCGGCTCGGCGTGGCGCCGGATCGCCATGAAGGCGTGCATCTGATCCTTCATCGGACCGTCGGCCGGGTTCATGTCGGTGTCCACCGGCCCGGGCTGGACGTTGTTCACCGTGATGCCTCGGGGACCGAGGTCGCGGGCCAGGCCGCGGACCATGCCCTGGACCGCGGACTTGGTCAGCGCGTAGGCCGCGCCGCCGGCGAAGGGCATGCGGTCGCCGTTGACCGAGCCGATGATCACGATCCGGCCGCCCGCCGGCATGTGACGCGCCGCTTCGACCGCCGCGTGGTAGGGCCCGCGCACGTTGATGTCGATCATGCGGTCGACCTCGGCCGGGTCCATCTCGAGGGCGTCGCCCAGGGCGGCGACCCCGGCGTTCACGACCAGGATGTCGAGGCTCTCCAGGCCGGCGATCACTGCGTCCACCGCAGCCTTGTCGGCGCTGTCCGCCTGCAAGGTCTTGGCGCCGGTCTTCTCGGCCAGGGCCTCGGCGGCCGCGGCCGAGCCGGCATAGGTGAAGGTGGTCTCCGCCCCCTCGGCCGTCAGCCGCTCGACGATCGCCGCGCCGATGCCGCGACTGCCGCCCAGGACCAGAGCCCGTTTTCCGGTGAGACCGGTTCCGGTAGGACTGGTTCCGGCAGGATTGGCCATCGTGCTCGCTCCTTGCTGGGTTTCATAATGGTCACTAAATTATCCTGGGAGCAAAAAGCTGCAAGCGAATTCTATAGTGATCGATAAAAAAACCTGTGCCCGCCCCGGCCGGCCGCGCAGCTTCGACCCGGAGGCTGCGGTCGAGACCGCCATGACGCTGTTCCACGAGCGCGGCTACGACGGCGTCGGCGTCGCCGAGCTCTGCGCGGCGGTCGGGGTCAAGCCGCCGAGCCTCTATGCCGCCTTCGGCAGCAAGGAGGGCCTCTTCGAGCGCGCGCTCGAGCTCTACCTCGCGACCGGCGGCCGCTTCGTGGCGGAGGCCCTGGCGGTCGACGCCGGGCTCGCGGAGACCCTGCGCGGCCTGCTCCTGCGGGCGGCCGAGGTCTATGGCGCCGAGGACGGCCCGCCCGGCTGCCTGGTCATGGACGCGACGCGCAACTGCACGGACCCCAAGGCCCGCGACCTGACCGCGGCGCTGAAGCGCCGGTCCCGGCAACGGCTGCGCGACCGGATCGCGCGCGCGCGCCCCGACCTGGCGGCCGAGCTCGCCGACCACGTGGTGGTGGCGCTCTACGGGCTCTCGGCCGCGGCGCGAGACGGCATGTCGCGCAAGGCCCTGCGCGGCGTGGCGGAGGGCCTCGCCGCGGGCATCACGCGCCGGATCGAGGACGCCGACGCTGCGCAATAGCACCGCGACGGCCCCGCATCCGCCCATTCCCGGTGCCGCGTCTCGGCGCTGGAGCGCCCGAGGCGCCTTTCGCGCGCGCCGCCGAGGTTTCCTCTCCCCGACGCTTTGCCTATGATGGACGCTCCTCGGGGCGCCGACCGCGCCCCGGACAGGCGGAGCGAGGAACCTACGAGCAGAGGGACCTGGAGCAGAGGGACCTGGAGAACAGAGACATGGAGCCTTTCACGAAGCTGACCGCGGTCGCGGCGCCGCTGCCGATGGTCAACGTCGATACCGACAAGATCATCCCGGCGCGCTACCTCAAGACCATCAAGCGCAGCGGCCTGTCCGAGGGCCTCTTCCGCGACCTGCGGACCGGCGCGGACGGCAAGCCGAACGACTTCGTGCTCAACCGGCCGGCCTACGAGGGCGCCCGGATCCTGGTGGCCGGCGACAACTTCGGCTGCGGCTCCAGCCGCGAGCACGCGCCCTGGGCCCTGCTCGACGCCGGCATCCGCTGCGTCGTCTCGACCAGCTTCGCCGACATCTTCTACAACAACTGCTTCAAGAACGGGATCCTGCCGATCGTCGTCGCCAAGGAGACGCTGGACAAGCTGATGGCCGACGCCGAGCGCGGCGCCAACGCGACCCTGACCGTCGACCTGGAGGCCCAGACCATCCAGGGCCCCGACGGCGGCAGCATCGCCTTCGAGATCGATCCCTGGAAGAAGCACTGCCTCCTGAACGGTCTCGACGACATCGGCCTGACCATGGCCAAGAAGACCGAGATCGAGGACTTCGAGGAAAGGCAGAAGGCCGGCCAGCCCTGGCTCTACGGCTGAGCCGAAAAGGCAAAAAAGGGGTCAGAGTCATTTTTCGCAAGTTTGTTCCAGAGGGTTTGACGCAGCGGAGTAGCGAAAAATGACTCTGACCCCTTTTTTGCCCCGCGATAGCGGGACGGCCACCGCAGTCTGACACACGAGGGGGAGACTCCATAGTGACTCTGCCCACTTTTTCCGCCCCCGCAGCGACGGGCGGCAGAGCAACACCAGCGGGAGGGTAAGCCACCATGGCGTCCAACAAGAAGCTCCTGGTCCTGCCCGGCGACGGCATCGGGCCCGAGGTCATGGCGCAGGTCGCCCGGGTCGCCGAGTGGTTCGACCGCAAGCGGGCGATCGGCTTCGACCTCGAGGAGGACCTGGTCGGGGGGGCCGCGATCGACGCCCACGGCACGCCGCTGGCCGACGCCACCATGGACAAGGCCCTGGCCGCCGACGCCGTGCTGCTGGGCGCGGTCGGCGGGCCCAAGTGGGACGACCTGCCCTTCGAGCAGAAGCCCGAGCGCGGCCTGCTGCGCCTGCGCAAGGAGATGGCGCTCTTCGCCAACCTGCGCCCGGCGCTCTGCTTCGCGCCCCTGGTCGAGGCCTCGACCCTCAAGCCGGAGGTGGTCTCCGGCCTCGACCTCATGATCGTGCGCGAGCTGACCGGCGGGGTGTACTTCGGCGAGCCGCGCGGCATCGAGACCCTGTCCGACGGCCAGCGCCGCGGCGTCAACACCCAGGTCTACACCACCGAGGAGATCCGCCGGGTCGCCGCCGTCGCCTTCGAGCTGGCCCGCAAGCGCGCCAACAAGCTCTGCTCGGTCGAGAAGGCCAACGTCATGGAGTCCGGCGTGCTCTGGCGCGAGGAGGTGACCAGGCTCCACGGCGAGAGCTACCTCGACGTCGAGCTCAGCCACATGTACGCCGACAACTGCGCCATGCAGCTGGTCCGCGCGCCCAAACAGTTCGACGTCATCGTCACCGACAACCTCTTCGGCGACATGCTCTCGGATGCCGCGGCCATGCTGACCGGCTCCTTGGGCATGCTGCCCTCGGCCTCCCTGGGCGCGGCCGACGAGACCGGCCGCCGCCGCGCCCTCTACGAGCCGGTGCACGGCTCCGCCCCCGACATCGCCGGCCGCGGCAAGGCCAACCCGCTGGCCTGCGTGCTCAGCTTCGCCATGCTGCTGCGCTATTCCCTGGACCAGGGCGCCGAGGCCGACCTGCTGGAGAACGCGGTCGAGGTCGTGCTCGCCTCCGGCAAGCGCACCCCGGACATCCTCCAGCCGGGCCACGAGGCCGTCTCTACCGAGGCCATGGGCGACGCGGTGCTCGCGGAGCTGGACCGGCTGGGCGGCTAAGCCGGGCGGCCCCGCGGCGGATGTAGCAGATGTACAAGTCGCTGATCGTCGTCGACGACTTCTATACCGATCCCCTGGCGATCCGGCGCAAGGCGCTGGGCGACGACTATCCGCCGGTGACCGGCCAGCGGACCTTTCCGGGGCGCAACTCGGCCCGGCCCTTCCTGCCGCCGCAGCTCGACCGCATCGTCTCGACGGTGGTCGGCGAGGCGGTCGTCAACTGCACCCGCCCGCGGTCCTTTCACGGCTGCTTCCGGATCACCCTGGCGGGCGAGGAGAGCCGCTACCTGGTCCACGTCGACCCCTCCTTCCTCTACTGGGTCGGCGTGGCCTACCTCAGCCTGCCCGAGGACTGCCGCGGCGGGACCAGCTTCTACCGCCACAAGGCGCTGGCCTCGGACCGGACCCCGCTGAGCAACGCCGAGCTGGCGCCCCACGGCCTGGCCGACGTCGGC
>JAKSBE010000060.1 GCA_022361275.1 Kiloniellales bacterium | reverse complement strand
TACGAGGACGGCCGCCTGGGCGAGATCTTCGTCGACATGCACAAGGAGGGCGCCGCCTTCCGCAGCCTGATGAACAACTTCGCGATCGCGATCTCGATCGGGCTGCAGTACGGCGTGCCGCTGGAGGAGTACGTCGAGGCCTTCACCTTCACCCGCTTCGAGCCCTCGGGCATGGTCGAGGGCAACGACGCGATCAAGATGGCGACCTCGATCATCGACTACATCTTCCGCGAGCTGGCGATCTCCTACCTGGGCCGCAACGACCTGGCCCACGTCGAGCCCAATGACCTGATGCCCGACAGCGTGGGGCGTGGCGACTCCGAGGGCGAGCTGCCCGCGTCCGAGCGCGAGGCGGTGGCCGAGACCGTGCGCCGCATCGCCTCCAACGGCTACGTCCGCAACCAGCTCATCGTCTTGAACGGCGGCGGCGGCTCCGGCGCGACGGCCCTGAAGGCCGGGACACCGGGCGCGGCCACCTCACAGCTTGCTGGCGCACAAGGCGCCGGCGAGGCTCTTGCCGTCGAGACCCTCGTCACCGAGACCGTGGATATCCGGCTCGAGCGCGTACGTGAGGCGCGCCTCCAGGGTTACGAAGGCGATCCTTGCGAAGGCTGCGGCAATTTCACCCTGGTGCGCAACGGGACCTGCATGAAGTGCGTGACCTGCGGCGCCACCAGCGGCTGCTCATGAGGAGCGGCAGGAGTCGCGCGCAGGCAAGCGCGCCCGACCCGACGACTCCTGTCTGAGTTCTCCCTGTGACCTTGGGGCGGCACCGCCTGGCTTGACGGGAGGGAGCTTCGCAGGACGTCAACGCGGCAGCTCCTCCAAGGACATCAGCGAGGCGTTGCCGCCGGCGGCGGTGGTGTCGACGCTGAGGGCACGCTCGGTCGCGAAGCGGTGGAGATAGTGCGGGCCGCCGGCCTTGGGGCCGGTGCCGGAGAGGCCCTCGCCGCCGAAGGGCTGCACGCCCACGACCGCGCCGATGATGTTGCGGTTGACGTAGGCGTTGCCGACCTTGAGGCGGCGGTGGATGTAGTCGACCGTGGCGTCGATCCGGCTGTGGATGCCCAGGGTCAGGCCGTAGCCGGTGCCGTTGACCGCGTCGATCACCTGGTCCAGGCGGTCCGAGGGGTAGCGGATCACGTGCAGGACCGGCCCGAAGACCTCCCGCTGCAGGCGGCTCAGGGCATCGATCTCGAAGGCCGCGGGGGCGACGAAGGTGCCGGCCGCGCAGTCGGCGCCCAGGCGCGCCTCGGCGATCAGCCGGCCCTCCCGGGTCATGCGCTTGACGTGGCCCTGGAGCATGGCCTGGGCCTCGGCGTCGATCACCGGGCCGACGTCGGTCGAGAGCCGGGCCGGGTCGCCGACCTTCAGCTCGTGAAGCGCGCCGGAGACCATCTCCAGCATGCGGTCGGCCACGCTGTCCTGCAGGAAGAGCACGCGCAGCGCCGAACAGCGCTGACCCGCGCTCTGGAAGGCCGAGGCGATCACGTCCCGGGTCACCTGCTCGGGCAGGGCGGTGGAGTCGACGATCATGGCGTTCTGGCCGCCGGTCTCGGCGATCAGCGGCACGATCGGCCCCTCGCGCGCCGCCAGGCTCTGGTTGATCAGGCGCGCGACCTCGGTCGAGCCGGTGAAGGCGACGCCCGAGATGCGGGGGTCGGCGACCAGGGGCGCACCGACCTTGGGCCCGTCGCCGGGCAGCAGGTGCAGGACCTCGCCCGGCACTCCCGCCGCGTGCAGCAGGCGCACGGCGGCGGCGGCGATCAGCGGCGTCTGCTCGGCCGGCTTGGCGATCGCCGCGTTGCCGGCGGCCAGCGCCGCGGTCACCTGCCCGGTGAAGATCGCCAGCGGGAAGTTCCAGGGCGAGATGCAGAGGAAGGTGCCGCGGCCGTGCAGGGACAGCTCGTCGCGCTCGCCGGTCGGCCCGGGCAGGGTCAGGGGTGCTCCGAAGTCCTCGCGCGCCTTGAGCGCGTAGTAGCGGCAGAAGTCGACGGCCTCGCGGATCTCGGCGATCGCGTCGTTGACCGTCTTGCCGGCCTCGCGGATGCAGAGCGCGACCAGTTCGGCGGTGTTCTCCTCGTAGAGGTCCGCGGCGCGCTCCAGGCAGGCCGCCCGCGCCTCGGCCGGGGCCGCGTCCCAGGCCGGCGCCGCCGCGGCGGCCGAGGCCAGGGCCTTCTCGATGTCGGCCTCGGCGGCCTCCGTCACCTCGCCCACGACCTGGCGGCGGTCAGCCGGGTTGTGCAGGTCCCGGGCTTCGCCGCGGCGCTCCTGCCCGCCGACGACGGGCCCGGCCCGCCAGGGCCGCGCCGCCGCCTCGGCCGCCGCCTGTCCCAGCGCCGCCAGGGCCGGGACGTCGGAGAGGTCGAGGCCCCGCGCGTTGCGCCGCACCGCGCCGTAGAGCTCGGCCGGCAGGGGAATGTTGGGATGGGGGATCCGGTCCCAGCCGTGGACCTTGGCCAGCGGGTCGGCGACGATCTCCGCGACCGGCAGCTTCTCGTCCTGGATCCGGTTGACGAAGGAGGTGTTGGCGCCGTTCTCCAGCAGCCGGCGGACCAGGTAGGCCAGGAGGTCCTCGTGGCTGCCGACCGGGGCGTAGATCCGACAGGGCACGTCGAGCCGACCCTCCTCGACGACCTGCGCGTAGAGCGCCTCGCCCATGCCGTGCAGGCGCTGGAACTCGTAGTCGGCGCCCTTGCCGGCGCGCTCCATCACGGTCGCCAGGCTGTGCGCGTTGTGGGTCGCGAACTGCGGGTAGAAGGCCTCGGGGTCGGCCAGCAGCTTCTTGACGCAGGCGAGGTAGGAGATGTCGGTCGAGGCCTTGCTGGTGAAGACCGGGTAGCCGGCCAGGCCCTGCTCCTGGGCGCGCTTGATCTCGGTGTCCCAGTAGGCGCCCTTGACCAGGCGCACCAAGAGCCGCCGCCGGTGGCGCCGCGCCATGTCGGCCAGCCAGTCGACCAGGGCCGCGGCGCGCTTCTGGTAGGCCTGCACCGCCAGGCCGAAGCCGTTCCAGCCGGCGAGCTCCGAGTCCCCGGAGACGGCCTCGATGACGTCGAGGGAGATGTCCAGGCGGTCGGCCTCCTCGGCGTCGACGGTCAGGCCGACGTCGGCCCGCTTGGCATCGAGGGCCAGGGTCTTGAGCCGCGGCACCAGCTCCGCCATCACCCGGTCGCGCTGGGCGAAGAGGTAGCGCGGGTGCAGGGCCGAGAGCTTCACAGAGATGCCCGACGCCGCGACCGGTCCCTTACCCCCTGCGGCCTTGCTCCCTGCGGCCTCGCCAATGGCGGCGATGGCGCCGCGGTAGGACGCGAAGTAGCGCTCGGCGTCGGCCTGGGTGTAGGCGGCCTCGCCCAGCATGTCGTAGGAGTAGGTGTAGCCCTTGGCCTCCAGCGGCCTGGCGCGCTCCAGCGCCTCCTCGATGGTCCGGCCCATGACGAACTGCCGGCCCAGGATGCGCATGGCCTGGGTGACGGCGCCGCGGATCACCGGCTCGCCGCTGCGCGCCACGACCCGGCGCAGGACGTCGGAGAGGTCGTCGGCCTGGCCCTGGTCCAGGCGGATCACCCGGCCGGTCAGCATCAGGGCCCAGGTCGAGGCGTTGACGAAGAGCGACTCGCTCCGCCCGAGGTGCGCCTGCCAGTCGGCCTCGGCGAGCTTGTCCTTGATCAGCTTGTCGGCGGTGTCGGCGTCGGGCACCCGCAGCAGGGCCTCGGCCAGGCACATCAGGACCACGCCCTCGCGGCTGGACAGTTCGTACTCGTTCATGAAGGCGTCGATGCCGCCCTGGCCCAGGCGCCGGCGGCGCACCTCCTCGACCAGCCGGGTCGCCCGCTCCTCGACGCGTTCGCGCGCCGGGGCCGGCAGCTCCGCCTCGGCCAGCAGGGCCTCGACGACCTCGGTCTCGTCGGCGTGATGGGCCGCGCGCAGCGCCTGGCGCAGCGGGGGAACCTCGGCGAGGGCGGGGTCGATGAGCATGGGCGGGGTCTTCCGGACGTTTGTGAACCGCAGGGACCCCGCCAATCTAGAGGCTGTCCGGACCCGGTGGAAGGCCCGGCGCGGCTTCGGTTCGAGGAGGCCGGCGCCCGGCCGATCAGCCGTCGACGACCGGCAGGGCGACCTCGTTGCGGCGCAGGAAGGGAATGGTCCAGGGTGGATCGTAGAAGAAGGCGACGGCCTCGCCGGCCGGGCGCCAGGCTACGCCGTCGAGGGTCGCGCGCAGACGGGCTTCCTCGGCCTCGACGTCGTCCGCGCCGCGCCGGCCGGAGAAGCGGCGCACCGCCATGGTCTCGCCCGGAACGGTCAGGATCCGCACCCGGGGATCCGTCGGCCTGGGCACGTTGGCCTCGGTGAAAGCGGCCGGCAGGAAGAAGCGCATGGTCAGGCGGCCGTCGCCCCGGACGGTCTCGACCGGCGCGGTCATGGCGATCGTCTCGCCCTCGGACTCCTTGGCGATCTCGACCGGCGCGGTCATCGCGATCTCTTCCTGTGCCCGGTTGTCGCCGAAGATGTAGTTGGCGAGGATCCGGAAGGCGGCGTTCCGGGCCTCGCCCTCGTCGCCCGGCTCGACCTCCACCTCGGCGGCCAGGCGCGGACCGTAGCGGCGCACCTCGACCGCCTCGTCCAGCTCGGCGACCACCTGGTAGGTGGGCTGCTCGGTGCCCGAGCGGATACCGAAGACGGAGCATCCGGCCAGAAGGATCGTGCCGGAAAGGAAGGCGGCCCAGCGCAACATGCGGTCACTCCCGATCGAGACCATGATCTTAGTTACATCTGCAATACGCGCCGCGGGCGGCGACGGATTGCGCCGCCGCCCGTCGCGACGGGACTAAGCACCTAGGTCCCGGAGCCCAGCGCCGCCTGGGCCTCGAGCACCGCCTGGTAGCGGAAGCAGTCGCGCAGGTGGTCGTTCACGATACCGACCGCCTGCAGGTAGGAATAGACGGTGGTCGGGCCGACGAAGGAGAAGCCGCGCGCCTTGAGGTCCTTGCCGATCCGCTCCGAGAGCGGAGTCGCGGCCGGAACCTCGCCTGTGGTCTTCCAGGCGTTGTTGATCGGGGTGCCGTCGACGAAGCGCCAGACGTAGGCGTTGAAGGAGCCGAACTCCTCCTGGATCGCCAGGAAGGCTCGGGCGTTCTTGACCGTCGAGGCGACCTTGCCCCGGTGCCGGACGATCTCGGCACCGTCCAGGATCCGCTCTTGCTTGAACTCGTTGAAGGCTGCCACCTTGGTGGGGTCGAAGCCGGCGAAGGCGCGCCGGTATCCCTCCCGCTTGGCCAGGATGGTCAGCCAGCTGAGCCCGGACTGGGCGCCTTCCAGGATGATCATCTCGAAGTGGCGCCGGTCGTCGGTGACCGGCAGGCCCCATTCCTCGTCGTGGTAGTCCCGCTCCAGGTCGTTCTTTTCGGCCCAGGTGCAACGCTTCATACAAGTCTCCTTGCTGGATGAGTGTCGGGGAGCCGGGCGGTCAATGGAAGTCCCGGGAGCGGAACAGCCGCTGGTTGCGGGGGTGCCGGCCGAGTTGGTTGTCCCTGAGGTCGCGACCCGGACGCTTGATCTCGTCGGCCCGGGCGTAGGGCGGATCGAAGAGGTCGCGCGCCGGGGTCGCCAAGTCCGCGAGCCAGGCGGTCTTGTCGATCAGGCGGTCGGCGATGACGTGGATCACCAGGCCCTCCTTCTGGAGCTTGCCCTCGACCGCGACCAGGCTGGCGCCCATGACGATGGCCCGGAAGCGGGCGAAGACCTTGGGCCAGACGACCGCGTTGGCGATCCCGCCCTCGTCCTCCAGGGTCGCGAAGATGACCCCGCTGGCCGTGCCCGGGCGCTGGCGGACCAGGACCAGGCCGGCGACCTTGACCCGGGCGCCGTCGGCCAGCTCGGCCAGGCGGGCGTTGGGGATCACGCCCTCCGCCGCCAGGCGCGTGCGCAGGAAGGAGACCGGATGCGCCTTCAGGGAAAGGCGCAGGCTGCGGTAGTCGTCGATCACGTGCTCCGGCAGGCCCATGGCCGGCAGGGCGACGGCCGGCTCCTCGCCCTGCTCCTCCTCCCCCGCCGCGGCGAAGAGCGGCAGGGGTGCGGCCTCGGGCAGGCCCTTGACCGCCCAGAGCGCGGCGCGGCGGTCGAGCCCAAGAGAGCGGAAGGCATCGGCCCGCGCCAGGGCCTCCAGCGAGCGGGCCTTGAGCCGGCTGCGGCGCCGGAGCTGCAGGGGATCGGCGTAGCCGTTGCCCCGCGCCCCGACCAGGGCCTCGCCCTCGGCCTCGGCCAGGCCCTTGGCCTGCCGCAGCCCCAGGCGCAGGGCCAGGCCGGCGCGGCAGTCCGAGGGCTCCAGGCTGCAGTCCCAGTCGCTGAGGTTGACGTCGACCGGGCGGACCTCGACGCCGTGCTCGCGGGCGTCGCGGACGATCTGCGCCGGGGCGTAGAAGCCCATGGGCTGGCTGTTCAGCAGGGCGCAGGCGAAGACCGCCGGATGATGGCACTTGAGCCAGGAGGAGACGTAGACCAGCAGGGCGAAGCTGGCGGCGTGGCTCTCCGGGAAGCCGTAGTCGCCGAAGCCCTCGATCTGCCGGAAGCAGCGCTCGGCGAAGTCGCGCTCGTAACTGCGTGCGACCATGCCCTCGATGAACTTGTCGCGGAAATTGTGAATGGTCCCGACGTGCCGGAAGGTCGCCATGGCGCGGCGCAGGCGGTCGGCCTCCGAGGGGGTGAAGCCGGCGGCGACGATGGCGATCTTCATCGCCTGCTCCTGGAACAGGGGCACGCCCAGGGTCCGGCTCAGGACCTGCTCCAGCTCCTGCGAGGGGAAGGTCACCGGCTCCTCGCGGTTGCGGCGGCGCAGGTAGGGATGGACCATGTCGCCCTGGATCGGCCCCGGGCGAACGATCGCGACCTCGATCACCAGGTCGTAGAAGCTGCGCGGCCTGAGCCGGGGCAGCATGGTCATCTGGGCCCGGCTCTCGACCTGGAACACGCCGATCGAATCCGCCTTGCAGAGCATGTCGTAGACCGCCGGGTCCTCGGGCGGGATGCTGGTCAGATCGTGGGACCGGCCGAGGTGGCGGGCCAGCAGGTCGAAGCCCTTGCGCAGGCAGGTCAGCATGCCCAGCGCCAGGACGTCGACCTTGAGGATGCCCAGGGCGTCGAGGTCGTCCTTGTCCCATTCGATCACCGTGCGGTCCGGCATGGCGGCGTTCTCGATCGGCACCACCTCGGACAGCGGGCCACGGGTCATGACGAAGCCGCCGACGTGCTGCGAGAGGTGGCGAGGAAAGCCGATCAGTTCGCGGGTCAGCTCCAGGGTCTGGCGCAGGCGGCGGTCGCCGGGGTCGAGGCCCAACTCGCGGATCCGGGCCTCGTCGATGGCCTGCTCGCTCCAGCCCCAGACCGTGCCGGCCAGGGCCGAGACCGTGTCGGTGGAGAGCCCCATGGCCTTGCCCACCTCGCGGATCGCGCCGCGGCTGCGGTAGCAGATCACGGCCGCCGCCAGGCCCGCCCGGTCCCGGCCGTACTTGCCATAGACGTACTGGATCACCTCCTCGCGGCGCTCGTGCTCGAAGTCGACGTCGATGTCGGGCGGCTCGTTGCGCTCGGCGCTGACGAAGCGCTCGAAGAGCAGCTCGACCCGCGCCGGATCGACCGAGGTGACGCCCAGGCAGTAGCAGACTGCGGAGTTGGCGGCCGAGCCGCGGCCCTGGCAGAGGATCCGCCGGCTCTTGGCGAAGCGCACGAGGTCGTGGACGGTGAGGAAGTAGGGTGCGTAGCCGAGCTCCTCGATCAGGGCCAGCTCGTGGGTCACGGCCGTACGTACGTTCTCGGGCAGGCCGCCCGGGAAGCGCTCGGGCGGATAGCGGTCCCGGGCGCCCTGCCAGGTCAGATGCTCCAGCTCCTCCTGGGGGCTGCGGCCCTCGCTGGTGGTCTCGTCGGGGTACTCGTACTTCAGCTCGTCGAGGGAGAAGCGGCAGGCCTCGGCGATCTCCAGGGTCCGCGCGACGGCCCCGGGGTGCGCGCGGAACAACCGCGCCATCTCGGCCGGCGGCTTCAGGTGCCGCTCGGCGTTGGCGACCAGGCGGAAGCCGGCCTCGTCGATCGTGCAGTGCGCGCGGATGCAGGTGACGAGGTCGAGCAGGGGCTTGCGCCCGGGATGGTGCAGGCGAACGTCGTTGGTCGCCACCAGGGGCGCGGCGCTGGCCCGCGCCAGGCCGGCCAGGCGCGCCAGGCGCGGCCGGTCGTCGCCCCGGTAGAGCATCCGGGCGGCCAGGTAGCAGGACTCGGCCGCGGCCGCTCCGGCAAAGGCCTGGAGCTGCCGGGCGAAGGCGGCATCCGGACGCTCGGGCGGCAGCACGATGAAGACCTGGCCCTCGGCCGCGGCCTGGACGTCGGCCAGGGTCAGGTGGCAGTCGCCCTTCTCGGCCCGGCGCTTGCCCAGGGTCAACAGGCGGGACAGCCGGCCGTAGGCGGCCCGGTCGCGCGGATAGCAGAGAATTTCCGGCCCGTCCCGGGGCACCAGGCGGGCGCCGACCAGCAGGCGCAGGCCGGCCTCCTTGGCGGCGACATGGGCGCGCACCACCCCGGCCAGGGAATTGCGGTCGGCGACGCCGATGGCGGCCAGGCCGAGGGCCGCGGCGGCGGTCACCAGTTCCTCCGGATGCGAGCCGCCGCGCAGGAAGCTGTAGTTGGTGGTGACCTCGAGCTCGGCGTAGCCCGTTGCGCCCGTCATCTCCAAGCGGCGTCCTCAGGTCCAAGTCCTTAGGCGAAAAGGCCGTGCAGGTACCAGCGCCCCTCGGCCCGGTAGACCCAGTAGCGGCGGCCGTCGTCGTCCTCGACCCGGAAGTAGTCGCGCTGCGGCTCGGCCGCCTTGACGGGCTCGGCATGCCACCATTCCGGACTCAGACGCTCCGGCCCCTCGGCGGCGGCGACCCTGTGCAGCAGCCGGCGCCAGCGGAACCGGGCCGGCGGGTGGTCGGGCAGCAGCGCCATGGCCTCGATCGGCTGGGCTCGCGGCAGGAGCCGCAGCGGTCGGGGCCGCTGCGGGCGCTGCCAAGCTGCGGCCGAGGCCGCGGCCGCCGCCTCCATGGGTGCCACCGCGGCCGCCGCCCGCTCGGGGATATGGCTTTCGCGCGGCTCCCGCCGGGTGACGCCGGTGGCGCCCAGGCGGTTCACCAGACGGTCGACCACCTCGCCCAGGGCTTCGGCGGGAAGCGCCTCGGGAGGCGCCTTGCGCGGTGGTGGCGCTGCGAGGGCCCGGGCCGGGCCGGCTTCGGCCGCGAAAGCCGGAGACGCGGGAGTGGCCGCCTCCCGGGCCGAAACGGCGGCGGCACAGGGCAGGACGCTCTGCAGGGCGGTCAGCGGCTCGGCCGCCGTGGCGGCGAGGGTCATGACCTCGACCCCGAAGCCGGGATCGACCTGCTCCAGGCGCTGGGCGAAGAGGCGCTGCAGGTGCTGGGGCTCGCGGCTCGGCCGGCTGGTGCCGAGCTTCAGATGGCCGAGGCTGCCGTCGGCCCGGTAGAGGGTGAAGACCAGGCGCCGCGCGCCCCGGCCCCGTTCTTCCAGGCGGCGGCAGAGCGCCAGGATCAGGGTCTCCAGCCCCAGCACGATGGCCTCGGGCGCGTCGCTCGGCTCCGGCAACGCCAGGCGCTCGACGAAGGGCGGCACCGGCGTCAGGGGCGAGATCGCCTCCTTCACCCGGCCCAGGGCCTGGGCCAGGCGGTGCGCCACCATGGGCCCGAAGCGCCGCGCCAGGCTGCCGGCGGGCAGGTCGTAGAGGTCGCCGACCCGCCGCAGGCCGAGGCGCTCCAGCAGCTCGACCTGTCCGGGGGTCAGGCGCAAGGCCGCGACCGGCAGCTCGGCCAGGGTCGCCCGGGCCGCGTCCGGGGCGACGACGCGGCCGGCGGTCCCGCCCTCGGTATCCGGGCCGGCGCCCCCCGGAGGCGCGAAACGGGCGACCGCCCAGGCCAGGCCCGGGGTGCCGGCCAGGGCGGCGCGGGCGGCGAAGCCCTGCCGTTCCAGACCCTCGACCAGCGCCCCCAAAAGGGCCGCCTCGCCGCCGAAGAGATGGGCGCAGCCGGTGACGTCGAGCAGCAAGCCGGCCGCGCCGCCGCCGTCGCAGGCGCTGCGGTCGGGGGCGACCCAGGGGGTAAAGCGGCCGCACCAGGCGGCCAGGGCCGAGAGGGCCCGGAGGTCCGCCGCCGGGTCGTGCGCGGCGGTCTCCAGCTCGGGCAGGATCGCCCGGGCGTCGGCCAGGGGCATCCCCGGCGCCAGCCCGGCCGCGGCGGCCCGGGCATCGACCGCCGCCAGCAGCAGGCAGCCGCGCTCCTGGCGCAGCAGGACCCGGGGCCTAGCCGGCCCGGCGGGCCTCTGCTCGACCTTGCTCCGAGGGTCCGGCCGTGCCAGCCGGTCGGTCGCAAAACGGGGCAACCAGACTGAAATCACCCGTCGCATGATCCCACTCCATCAGAAAGTTTCCCGGTCGTCCGGCCCGGCAGCGCAGGAGTTCGACCCGCCAGCGCGGCCGCGGCTCGGCGATGCCGCTGTCCGGCAGGGCGGCGCTTGCGGCCGGCAGCGCCGAGACCCGCCAGCGGGTCGCCGCCGCGACCGGCACCCCCGCCGCCCCCGGCCGGCTCCAGCGGCGCAGGAGCAGGGCGGTCACCCCACCGGACTCCGCCGCCAGCTGCAGCCGCCGGGCGGCGGTGGCCTCGAGTTCCGCGACCTCCCCCACCACCGCGGTCAGGGCGCCGGAGCGCAGCCCCTCCTCCATGGCCCAGAGGACCTCGCCGTCGCCCCTGGCCCGGCCCTCGATCAGCCGGGTCGGATCGAAGCCGAAGGCCATCAGCCCGGGGGCGTAGAGATCGCCGCCGGAGGCCAGCCAGAGCACCGGCCCGGGCCGGCGGGCGGCGATCCGGACCAGCAGGGCCAGGCAGAAGCCGGTCATGGGACCGTCGTCCCAGTCCGGCTTGCCCGGCGCGATCTCGTGCAAGGCCGCCAGCGGCAGGCCACCGGCCGGCAGCACGGCGTCCAGGGACGGCAGGCCCAGGACCAGACCGTCGCACGGGGCCCGGCCGGCGCCGCGTTCGAGCAGGCGGATCCGCGCCCGCAGCGCTTCGAGGCCCCAAGCTTCGCAGTCGTCCGGGAACTCCGCTTCGCACTTTTTCGGCTCCGACGGCATGATGTTCCGCTTTCGTTCTTGTTCTTTATTTGTTCTACAAAACCCACCTGCCGGAGTCAAGTTATGCCCCGCCCCTCCCCGTCCTGGACAAGCCGGGGCCGCCTCGGGCAGCCTGCCGTCATGTCGAGCCAAGACCCCTACCAGGGCCGCTTCGCCCAGCTGGTCGGCTACCGGGTCACCGCCTGGCGGGACGATCACGCCGAGGTCAGCCTGGAGATCCGGGAAGAGCACCTCAACCGCAGCGGGGTCCTGCACGGCGGTGTCATGACGACCCTGATCGACTCGGCCTGCGGCTACTGCGGCTGCTACAGCCCGGACCCGGCGCGGCCCCGGCGGGCCATGACCGTCTCCCTGACCTGTCACTTCATCGGCCCGGTCCGCGAGGGCGACCGACTGACCGCCGAGGCGCGACGGACCGGCGGCGGGCGGCAGATCTTCTTCTGCGACTGCAAGGTCGTGGACCAGCAGGGCCGCCTGGTCGCCGAGGGCAGCGGCGTCTTCAAGTACCGCCGCGGCAGCGAGCCGGAGGCCCTTTGAGGCTCGGCTGCCTCCGGGTCAAGGTTTCGGAAAAACCCATGAAAGGCGCTTCATACCCCTTGCCGAGAGATTAAGGTATCTTGGGTTTTGCCCTCAGGATTCTCTCCGCTGTCACCACCGGACTTGATCCGGCAATGACAGGAGAGTGGATGGCGACGGCAGGCGCTTATTCAGCGCGACGGCGTCTTCGGCATCGGCCAGGTGTCGGAGAGGCGGTAGCCGCCGGGCCAGGGATCGTCGGGGTCGAGGAGGTACTGGTGGCTGCCGGTGATCCAGGCCCGCCCGGAGATCGAAGGCAGAATGGCCGGACGGCCGCCGAGGGTGGTCTCGGCCTCGATCCGGCCCTCGAAGCAAGAGTCGATGATCGAGTGGGCGCGGAAGCCCTCGCCCGGCTTCATCCTGCCGCGGGCGTGCAGCAGGGCCATGCGGGCGGAGAGCGCGGTTCCGGTCGGCGAGCGGTCGATCTTGCCGGGATCGATGCAGCAGGCGTTGCGGCCGCTCCAGACGCCCT
>JAKSBE010000074.1 GCA_022361275.1 Kiloniellales bacterium | reverse complement strand
GGCGATCGCTCCAAAGGCGAGGTCCAGGTCGTCGCCGTGCTTCCCGACTACGAGGGCAGAGCCATCGGCAAGAACCTCCTGGACCGGGTGACGGCTTGGCTCTTCTCGGAGGGGCACCAGGAGATCTGGCTCCTCTCCAACCCGGATCCCGATGTTCGGGCCCACGGCTTCTATCGGAAGCTCGGATGGCACGCCACCGGTGTACGGAAGGGTGACGACGAGGTGATGGTCCTGCGCAGGACCTGAGCCGCGGCAAAGGCGGCTTGCCCGAATCAGGGAAATGGCGTGAGCTTGGGACTGCCGCCCCGCGCGGCCCGGTCACAGCCCTCGGAGCGGCTCTCTCGATGGACGGAACCCGCAGCCGGAGCTTCGCGCTCGCCCTCGGCGGTCTGATCGCGCTGGCCGCGGCCATGGGCATCGGGCGCTTCGTCTACACGCCGATCCTGCCCTTCATGGAACAGGCCCTGGGGCTGAGCAAGGCCGAGGCGGGTATCGTCGCCTCGGCCAACTTCCTGGGCTACCTGCTGGGCGCCCTGGGCGCCGCGGCGGGGCGGCTGCCCGGCGGCCGGCGGCCGTGGTTCCTGGCCGCGCTGGGCGTCAGCGCCGCGACCACGGCCGCCATGGGCCTGGCCGGCGCTGTGCCGGTCTTCCTGCTCCTGCGTTTTCTCGGCGGGGCGGCCAGCGCCTTCGTGCTGGTCTTCGGCTCCGCGCTGGTGCTCGACCGCCTGGCGCGAGCCGGGCGGCCCGGCCTCTCTTCCCTGCACTTCGCCGGGGTCGGCAGCGGCATCGCCGTCTCGGCCGTCCTGGTCTGGGGCCTCGGCGCGGCCGGCGCCGACTGGCGCGCGCTCTGGCTGGCCAGCGGCGCGTTCTCCCTGCTGGCGCTGCTGGCGGCGCGGGCGCTGGTGCCCGGCGAGGCCGAGTCCGAAGACGCGCCGGCGGCCGGCAGCGCGCCGAGCGGCACGGACCGGCGCCTGCTCGCCCTGACCCTGGCCTACGGGCTCTTCGGCTTCGGCTACGTGATCACCGCGACCTTCATCTCGACCATGGTGCGCAGCCTGCCCGAGATCGCCGCCCTCGAAGGCCTGGTCTGGCTGGTGGTCGGCCTAGCGGCGGTCCCTTCGGTGGCCTTCTGGGCCTGGCTCGGGCGCCGCTGGGGCAACGACCGCAGCTTCGCCCTGGCCTGCCTGGTCGAAGGCTTCGGGGTCGCGCTTTCCGTGCTGGTCACCGGCCCGGTCGCGATCGTGGTCGCCGCGGCCCTGCTGGGCGGCACCTTCATGGGGATCACCGCCCTTGGCCTGATCAACGCCCGGGCGCTGTCCCGGGGCGACCCGCGGCGCAGCATCGCGACGATGACCGCCGCCTTCGGCCTCGGCCAGATGATCGGCCCCAGCTTCGCCGGCTACGCCTACCGCTTCGGCGAGAGCTTCCTGCTGCCTTCCCTGGTCGCCGCCGGCGCACTGGTGATTTCTGCGGCGCTGGCGCAGACGCTGCGGCAGGCGCAGAGGCCCTAGAGCACGATGCAGATTTGAAGCCGAGTCGGCTTCAAATCATCCCGCTTTAGTGCTGACTTGCAGATTTCGGAGAGTCACCCCCGCCCAACCCAGGGCAATCGCATATGGAAATTCTCGATTCGAATGTGGCATGGAAAGGCCGAGGTGGATTCGATACATGCGTTTTCGAAACGCTCTCGATTCCAAACTTGCGCCCGCACCGCCAAAACAGCCCATATGCGATCGCCCTGCCGCCCAACCCTCCCTCGTCAAGGGGGAGGGCCGGGGTGGGGGTGACACGCCGATCTGCGCAAATCGGTACCGGCTTCGGCCAGGGATCAGGCCCGCGCCCGCAGGAGCAGCGTCGCGCCGCCTTCCGACCGCGGTGCGGCGCCGACCGCCGAGAGGACGCGCGCGGCGAGATAGGCGAAGATGCGCGCGCCGCGGCTACGGCCCCGCGGCGGTCGCGGCAGGCGCCGCTCCAGCCGCGCCATCCAGTAGAGCGGACGCTCCCAAGGCTCGAGCGGGCTCTCCTCGACCGCTTCGATGCGCAAGGCCGCTTCCCGGGCCAGGGTCTCCAGCGCCCGCCGCGACCAGCGCGTGACGTGGTGCGGCGGCAGGTCGAGCGCGAAGTCCCTGAGATCGGCGAGATAGCTGTCCCGCCTCGGCACGCCGAGGAAGAGGCGGCCGCCGGGCTTCAGTCGGGCCTTCGCCTCGGCGACCAAGGCCAGGGGATCGGCCACGTGCTCCAGCACCTGGAAGGCGCAGACGACGTCATAGCCCTCCGGCCGCTGCCGGCCGATGGCCCCTGGGGCATAGGGATCGAGGGCGCTGTAGCGCCCCGGGGCGACGAAGGCACGAAAGGCCTGCGCCCCGGCGCCGAGATCGAGCACCGCGTCGGCGGCCCCGATGTGACGGGCCGCCTCCCGGTATTCCCACTTGTCGGGCTGCAGATACCAGCCGAAGCGGCGCAGCCGGGCATAGAAGCCTTCATCTCCGGTCACGATCGGGTGAAAGAACCGCAGGTCGGACTTGTCCGCGTGCCAGAGGCCGACCACCTGCCGGTCATCGAGGAGGCCCGTAACGTCGATGCCGAGATCCTCTTTCCAGAGCCGGATCAGCTCCGCCCCGGTCCAGCGGCCGAGGCGGCGCACATCCCGCGACCCCGTGATGGGACAGGGCGGCGCCGGGTCGGCGGCCCGGCCTTCAGACATTCCGGCCGGCGCCCGGCGCCGCCTGGCCCTGCCGGCCCTGGTTCTGCTCCTGCTCTGCCAGGGCGCCGCCGCGGAGGAGCGCTTCGCAAACCTGCCGGAGATCGATGCCGCCTTGGAGGACGAGGGCTGGCGCCTGCTGACGCGCAGCGACCTCACGCCCAACCGCTTCCGCCTGCGCGACGACGGCTCGATCGAGGTGCGGAGCCTCGACAGCAACGCCTTGATCTACAAGCCCGTGGGAGAGGACCAGCGCTTCCCGGCCCGCTTCCGCTGGCGCTGGCGGGTCGAGCGCAGCACGCCGCCGACCGACATCCTGGTCAAGGGCGGCGACGACCGCCCGCTGTCGGTCTACCTGGGTTTCGAGGCGCCGCCGGGCAGCCGCGGCTTCTTCGACAGCCTGAAGAACGCCTTCGCCGAGCTCATCGTCGGAGTCCCGGTCTCGGGCTACGCCCTGACCTACACCTGGGGCGGCACCAGCCCGGTCGGGACCATGTTCAACAATCCGCATCTGCGCGACGATAGCTATGTCTTCGTCCGCCGCAACCAGGCAGCGCCGCTGATGCAGTGGCTGGCCGAGGAGATCGACGTCGCGGCGGACTTCCGGGCCGCCTTCGGCCGACCGCCCACCGCGCTGCGCTTCATCGCCATCGCGGCCGACAGCGAGGACACCGGCCAGCTCTCCGTCGCGCGTGTCGCCGGTCTCGAACTCGTCGCGGGCCGAAGGGCGACGAGCTCGCGCTGATCCCCGGTTCCGGTCCCGGAAGGGGGGGGTCAGCGCGTCGCCGGGGCCTTCAAGGTCACGCGATCACGACCAGGGTACGGACCTCGATGCTCTCGCGCGGCGCCGCGCCCGCCGGCGTGTTCGGATCCTCGAAGGCGGAGTGCGGGGTGAAGCGGGCGCGGCCGTCGTCGAGGCTGTCCCAGCCCTTGATCAGCAGCACCTCGTCCCGGGTCATGCGCGGCGCGTAGTACCAGCGCTGCTCGGGGTGATAGGCCAGGTGATAGATCTCGCCGACCCGGTCCGGGAAGACCTGGTCGGTGGCGATCAGGTCCTGCGGGCGCACGCTGGCGGCGTCGGCCAGGGCCAGGGGGGACCGCTCGACAGGGCCGCGGATCGGCCGCCAGACGTTGACCTGGACGATCCGGGCGCCGGCGGCGAGGCGTGCCGCCTCGGCCGCGCCGAGCAGGTCCTCGACACGCTGCGGGCCGCTCTTGGTCGTGTAGTCGACGTGCACCTTGGTCGCCGGGCCGCGCGGCCCGTCCGGATTGGGCGCGCCCGCGCCGCCGTCGGAGCGCCGCGTCACGTCGAAGACCTCCACCCGGCTGGCGCCGAACTCCCGGCGCAGCAGCGACTTGACCTCCGGGACGTAGGCCGCCTCGATCGCCGCGTCGTCGTAGAGGTCCGCGACCGCGGTCTCGTGGCGGCGCAGGGCGAAGCCCTCGTGGTCGAGCGAGAGGCTATCGGGGAAGCCGCGCAGGTCTTGGATGGCGACGCTGTGCGGCTCGGTCTCGAAGAAGATCTTCGGCGCGCCGCCGGTCATCGCCGAGCTGTGGAAGGACGGCTTCTCGTCCTGGGGGCGGATGAAGCTCAGCGGCGCCCGGACCGGTGCCAGGGCGCGCGGCGCCACGGTCGTCGTCGGCTCGAGGGAGACGGTCTGGTTCATGGCGGTTCCTCGTTCAGCCCGGCCGCACGGCGGCCAGCGGTTTGCCTGCCAGGAGACTTGGGCCCGGCGTGCGCCGGGCGCCAAGGACTTCGGGTCAGAACAACTTGAACAGAATTCAAGCTAAGCCGCGGCGACCTCGGCGAGCCAGCGCGCCAGGCGCCGCGCCGCGGCGGTCGGCGGCGGCTCCGCCGGCCGGCAGAGGTAGTAGCCCGCCCCCGTCGGATCGGGTCCGCCGAAGGGCGCGATCAGGGTCCCGCGGGCCAGCCGGTCGTCGACCACGGGCCGCCGTCCCATGGCCAGGCCGTGTCCGCTCTCGGCGACCTGCAGCGCCTGCTCGGCGGCGTCGAAGGTCACCGAGCCGGCGAGCGAGGGCGGCTCCAGGCCGTGGGCCCGGGCCCATTCCTCCCATTCGTCCGGGAAGTGGGCGCTGACGATCAGCCGCACGCCGCGCAGCAGCGCCGCCGTGGGCCGGCCCTCGACCGCCTCCAGATAGCCGGGCGCGCAGACCGGCAGGGCCGCCTCCTCCAGCAGGAAGCCGGCCTCGATCCCGGGCCAGCGGCCCTTGCCGTGGCGGATCGCGAGGTCCACCTGGTCGCGCGCGAGGTCGACCACCCGGGTCGTGGGGACGAGTTGCAGATCGATGTCCGGCTGCTTGCGCTCGAAGTCGCCGAGCCGCGGGATCAGCCAGGCCGCCGCCAGCGAGGGCGGCAGGGTCAGGCGCACGACGCTGCGCCCGCTGGCCGGCAGGATGGCCTCGGTCGCGGCCTGGATCTGGCGGATCGCCGGGTCGATCTGCTCGAGGTAGCGGCGGCCGACCTCGGTCAGCTCCGCCCGTGCGCCGGAGCGGTCGAAAAGCGCGGTGCGCAGATAGTCCTCCAGCTTCCGCACCTGGTGGCTGATCGCCGATTCGGTGATCCCCAGGCTCTCCGCGGCATCGCGGTAGCGGTCGTGGGTCGCGGCCGCATGAAAGGCCCGCAGCGCGGCGAAGGGCGGCAGGGAGAGTCTCGACCTGGACATGCCACAAGCTTGATCGAGACGCGAACGGGATTCAAGTAGAGCCGCGCGCCTGGTTCGTCTCCGTCAGCAGGGCCTTGAGCTTGGAGGGCTGGAGCCAGAGGCGGCCGTGGGCGGCCTTGGGGATCTTCATCATGATCGGCTTCAGCAGCCGGCGATCGAGGGCGACGGCCTTGCGGTAGGCGACCAGGGCCTCGTCCAGGCGACCCAGGTCCTGGAGGCAATAACCCAGGTCGCTGTGGCCCTGAGGGTAGTCCGGCGCCGACTCGACCGCCCGGCGGCAATGGGTCAGGGCCTCCTCGAGCCGGCCCTGCGCGCGCAGCACGTTGCCCAGGCCGCTCTCGGCGACCCCGAAATCCGGGTCCAGCCCGAGGGCGGCGCGGTAGGCCGCCGCCGCGCCGTCGAGGTCGCCCTGCCCCTGCAGGACGTCGCCGAGGGCGCTCTGCCAGGACACCGAGCCGGGGCGCAGCGCCAGCGCCCGGCGGTACTGCGCCGCCGCCTCGTCCCAGCGTGCCATGCGGCGATAGACGCCGGCCAGGCCGGCGTGGGCCTCGGCGTCGCCGGGGGTCAGGGCGTGCAGGGCCTCGTAGGCCTCGGCGGCCTCTTCGAGACGGCCCAGTCCGGCCAGGATCGAGGCCTGGTTGCGGCGGTAGATCGCCGAGTCCGGCCGGGCCGCCAGGGCCTGCGCGATCAGCGGCAGCGCGGCCGCCGAATCGCCCTTCTGATGCTGGACCAGACCGAGAAGGTGCAGCACGTCGGGCTCGCCCGGCCGGCGCAGCAGCAGCGCGCGGTAGAGGCTCTCCGCGCCGGCGAGATCGCCCGCCTGCTGCAGCCGCAAGGCCCGCGCCAGCTCCGGCGGCGCGGCGCCGGCCGTTCCCTTCGGCAACGATTGTCCAGGCTTGGCGATCTTTCCCTCTCCCCACGATGGCGGTTTAGATCGCCATGCAGCGCAGGGCCGGTCAAGGGGCTGGGGAAGCCGCCCGGCCGCGCGCGCCTCAGTCCCGGACGATCTGCACCGAGCAGCGGGCGTGGCGGGCGACCCGGGCGGTGTTCGGCCCCAGCAGGTAGTCCTTCAGCGAGGGCCGGTGCGCGGCCATGACAATGATCTCGGCGTCGATCTCGTTGGCCGCGTCGACGATCTTCTCGTAGATCGTCCCATGGGCCGCGATGATGCCGCCGAAGAGCTCCTTCGGCACCAGTTCCTTGGCCAGCTCCTGCATCCGCGCCTCGGCCTGTTTGACCAGGTCCTTGATGTCGAACTCGATGGAGCCGTGCTCCTCGCCCCGGATCGCGTAGCGCCAGTCGATGCCGGAGACGATGTGCGGCACCACGGTCATCAGCCAGACCTCGCCCTTCAGGATCTTCGCCTGGCCGACGCCGGCCGGCAGCGCCTTCGCCCAGGTGCTCTTGTGCTCAAGGTCGACGGGGACGAGCACCTTCTTCTTCTCAGCCATGACGGAACTCCTCGATCCCTAGTACCCACTTTCAGGATTAAGTGCGTCGTCTGATTGCCGAAGCGTCTGTCCGGCTAGAGCAGCCCGCGTTCAATTGAACGCGGATAAGCTGCTCTAACCATATGAAATAGATCAAATTATCTGCGCTTAACTGATTCCAGTTAAGCGCAGATAATTTGATCTAGGAAGCGGCGCGAAAGCGATGCCCACGCATCGGTGAGCGCCGCTGACGACGCCGGGCGGGCGCCTCGGCAACTCTGCGGGCGAGCTTTCAAGACTTTCGGGCCGCGTCGCGCGGCCCTTGTGATGCCCCGCATCACGGCGGACCACGCTCCTAACCGAAAGTCTTGAAAGCTCGTCATACGATGCACTCAATCCTGCAAGTGGGTACTAGTCGCTGGATTTCGCGGGCGTGATGTGCAGATCGGCCGGCGGCTCCTTGCGTCGGGCCTTGGGCGCCCGCGCGAAGAGCAGATAGATCATCCAGGCGAGGAAGGCCGTCGTCAGCAGGTTGATCAGCGAAGTCGGCAGGTCCGCGACCAGGGGCTGCGGCCCCTCCTCCAGCGCCGGCCGCAGCGCGGCCGCGACCGGGGCGGCGGGATCGACGACCTCGGTGCTGCCCAGCGCGGCGGCCAGCTTGCGTATCGTGTCCGCCGGGATCGGCTGGGTCGCCGCCGTGCCCGTGGTGCCCGGACCCTGGGCACCGAAGGCCTCGCGCTGGCTGGAGGGGCCGGCCAGGACCATCTGGGTGCCGAGCGTCTCGACCGCCCCGGCCTGGCCGGGATAGGTACCGGCCGGCACCTTGGCCGCGCGCAGGAAGGAAAAGCGGATCGGCGCGCTGCCCGCGCTCCAGCCCTCGACCGAGAGCAGCCTGTAGCGGCCCGTCTCCATGATGTCGAGGACCGCGCCGTCGCCCAGCGGCGCCATCACGAAGACCGCGTCGACCAGGCCTTTCGACATCGCCTCGACCTGGGCCTTGAGGTCGCCGGACTCCCCGGAGATCAACTGCACGCCGCCGATGCCGAGGCCGGCGAGGACATTGCGCGCGATCAGGTCGGAGGCCGAGCCGGCCTCGCCGACGCCGAGCCGCTCGACCTCGGCCAGGGACACGGCGCCGCTGTCGCGCACCATGACGTGGGCCAGGCGGTAGCCGACCACGCCCAGCGCCTCGGCCGGGCTGGACAGCACCGCGGCCCCGTCCGCCAGAGCGTAGAAGGACTCGGTGCCGACGACGGCGAGACGGGCCTCGCCGGAGGTCACGAGGTCGAGCGGGTTGGCCGCCCGCGCGACCTCGATGCTGCGTTTCGGGAAGACCGCCTTGGCGGCCCGCACCGCCCGCCCGGCCGGCCCGGAGAGCGCATCGAGGCCGCCCAGCGCGACGGTCAGGGTCTCGGCGCCGCTGCCGGCGGCTCCGGCCGTCTCGTCGACCAGGCCGGTGTCGGCGAGGAAGGACAGGACCACCGCCGGCACGCTGCGGCCCTCCTGCTCGACCTGGGCGATCAGGCCGCGCATGTCGTCGGCGCTGACCCGGTCCTTCAGCAGGGTCATCGCGCCGGAGAGCCTGGGAAAGCGGGCCAGGGCGTCGTCGCGGACCAGGGGCGAAGGCTCGTAGACCGGGAAGAACTCCAGGTCGTCCTCCAGCACCGCCAAGTTGAAGGCGGCGATCTGGGAATCGGTGCGGAAGAGCTCCGCCACCTTGACCTCGCCGTCCAGGAGGGACTGGACGATCTTGTCCTTGCCGCCGTCGTCCAGGTCGTAGGGCAGCACCCTGCCCTCGGTCAGGCCGTAGCGGCGGATCATCGCCCCGAGGCCGTCCAGCGGGCGCTCCAGGAAATCGGTGTCGGTGGCGATCTCCAGCGGTCCGAGGCCGGCAAGGTCCGAGATCTTCCGGATGCCGAGCGCCTGCGCGTCCTCCGGCCGCATGACCAGGACGTAGTCGTTGGAAAAGCCCAGGGGCTCGCCCCAGGTCAGGTCCAAGGCGGCGTAGAGCTCGCGCACCCGGGCCAGGGCCGCCCTGCCGTCGGCCATGGCCGGCTGGCCCAGATAGACCAGCCCGGTGCCGTTGTATTCCGGATAGATGTCGACCCGGCCCTGCTTCAGGGCCTCGAAGACCTCCGCCGAGCGGCCGTAGGGGATGGCGCGCTGTACCGTGATGCCCTCCCGCTCGGCGAGCTGGGCCAGCATCTCGGCCAGCAGCATGTTCTCGGTGAAGTTCTTGCCGGCGACACGCAGCTCCGGCGGCTCCTCCTCGCAGGCCGCGAGCCCGAGCGCTACGACGGCCAGCAGCGCCGCGGCCAGCGGACGACGAAGGGCGGTCGAGAACCCGGTCGTCGGTTTCATGGTCCCCCTCCCCTCATTCCGCCAGCGTCTTGAGGTCGGCCGATTCCTGCGCCCGCGCCATGCGTCGCGCCAGCCGCAGGTCGCGCACCTCGGCGCTCTCGTCCGCGCGCAACGCCCGGAAGAACCCGACCAGCTGGACGAAGACGATGAAGGTGAAAGGCACCGCCCCGGTGATCGCCATGGCCTTGGCGACCGAGACGCTGCCCGAGACCAGCACCCCGAAGGTGATCGCGGACATCAGGATGCCCCAGATCAGCTTGGTCCGGACGTCGGGGTTCAGGTTGCCGTTGGTGGTCATCATCGAGACCACGAAGGTGCCGGAATCGGCGCTGGTCACCAGGAAGATGAAGACCAGGATCACCGCCAGGATGTTGAGGACGCCCGTCCCCGGCAGGTAGCCGAAGAAGGCGTAGAGCGCGGCGCTGACGTCCTCGAAGACGATCTCGGCCAGGCCGCCGCCGCCGAACATCTCGATGTAGATGCCGGCGCCGCCGAAGACCGCGAACCACAGCATGGAGAACACGGTCGGCGCCACGACCACGCCGAGGACGAACTCGCGGATGGTCCGGCCGCGGCTGATCCGGGCGATGAAGATGCCGACGAAGGGGCCCCAGGCGATCCACCAGATCAGATAGGTCAGGGTCCAGCCGTGAGTCCAGCCGCGCAGGCTGTCGTCGTAGGAGAAGATCCGGAACGACATGTAGACGAACTGGCTGAGGTAGTCGCCGAAGCTGTTGACGAAGGCGTTCAGGATGAAGGTCGTCGGCCCGGCGAAGAGCACCACCAGCATGATCACGATCGCGATCACCATGTTGATGTTCGAGAGGATCTTGATGCCCTTGTCGACGCCGGTGCAGGCCGAGAGCAGGAAGGCGACGGTCATGACGATCAGGATGCCGATCGCCACCGCCAGCGAGTTCGGATCGGTGCCGAAGACCTCGGCCAGGCCGGAGCGCACCATGATCGTGCCCATGCCGAGCGAGCCCGCGAGGCCGAAGACCACGGCCATGACCGCGACCACGTCGGCAGCCATGGAGACCCAGCGCGTCACCCGGTCGCCCAGCAAGGGTCGCAGCGAGTACTCGATGGGCGTCGAGACCATCGAGGGCGCGTCCTTGCGGAACACGAAGTAGGCGATGACCAGGGCGCAGCCCCCGTAGATCGCCCAGGCGTGAAAACCCCAATGCAGGTTGGTGATGGCGAAGGCCGTGCGCGCCGCCTGGGTGGTCAGGCCCTCCTCGCCGGGCGGCGCGTAGAAGTGATACATCGGCTCAGCCACACCCCAGAACAGCAGGCCCGAGCCCATCCCCCCGGCGAAGAGCATGGCGATCCAGGAGCCGGTGGAGAACTCCGGCTCGTCGTCGTCGTGGCCGAGCTTGATGTCGGCATAGGGCCCGACCGCGAGGTAGACGCTCAGCAGCACGAACATCGTGCAGGTCAGCATGAACATCCAGTCGAGATAGTTGAGAGCGCCACTGGTCAGGGCGACGGCGGCCCCCGTGACCTGATCCGGCGCGACCACACTCCAGATCCCGATGATGGCGCTCAGCGCTACGGAGACGATGAGAACGGCGTTCTTCGCCATCGAGCTTCGCCCTCCCCAAAGGCCGTTTGTTATTGATTTTCAGTTGTATTGAAACACAGCTTTTGAAGCTTGTCATATCGGGCCGAGCGGGCGCCGCCCGACCGCGCCGCGGCGTCTTCTACGCCGCAGCGCGACCGGCCTGTGAGACGGTCTAAATCAAACTGCGCCTAATTGGCCTCAGTTAGGCGCAGATCATTTGATCTGTTTCATAGAGTGAGAGCAGCTTATCCGCGTTCGAATGAACGCGGGCTGCTCTGGGAGCGTTCTCTAAGCTATCGAAAGAAAGCGGGATGCAGATTTGAAGCCGAGCCGGCTTGAGATCATTCCGCCTTAGTCGAGCACGCCGGGCCAGTTCTGGTCGGCCTTGGTGATGTTGCTGGGGATGTCTTCTTCCCAGGTCTTCTGGACCGACTGGCTGTAGTTCAGATAGAGCTTGCCGTCGACGATGCGCCAGGCCTCCGGGTCGGTCGAGGCGGTGTAGCCCTGGGCCACGGCCCAGGCGCAGTAGCCGCCGTACTGCGGCGCATAGGCCTCCGGATCGGCCTCGAAGGCGGCCAGGTTGGCCGCGTCGGCGAAACGCCAGGTGGCGCCCTGCCATTCGTGCTCCAGGTCGCTACGGCCTTTCACCGGCTTGCCTTGGGTGAAGTAGGCGACCGGGTCATAGCCGCTGACCGCCAGGCTGCTGAAGGTGCCGGTGTAGATCGGATCCTTGGCAAGAGCCGGGGTGACGGCGGCCGGCAAGGCCGCGGCGACGGCGATCCACAGGGCGGCGAGCAAGGCGCGAGACATGGCGTTGGGTCCTCCTTCTGGTGTCATGAGACGCGTTCGCAACAGAAGTTGGGCCCCGAGCCCGGCCGGACCAATCAACCGCTGATCAAGAAAACGTCAGCGCCGCGGACAAGGGTCGGGATCCGGCAGGGTCGGGATCCGGCAGGCCCGGGATCCGGCAGGCCTGGGCTGCGGCCGCTCTGCCGTCCGACGCTGGGTCGATACCGGCCGCCCCGGAAGGCGGCCGCATGGCCCGGCTCGACGGCTCGCCCTGGCTCGAAGGGTAGAGATGGCGAGGACCTGGCGCGGATCGAGACGACCGCGCCGGGCGCGACCCTGCTCAGGGACTTCGGCGACCCGCGGAGGCGCGAAGACGACAGGATGTCCCCGTTCCGCAAGTCGTAGACGCAAACCGCAGGGCCCATGGCCACAGGCCTTGATACCAGGGGCCCGAGGCCCGGGAACCAAGATCCAAGCGTCGAGATCAGCGAGCCACCAGGCAGGTGCAAGGGGCGGCGTGGTTGACCTTGTAGGAGACGCTGCCGGCCAGCAGGCCGGCGATCTCGCCCAGGCCCCGGCTGCCCAGGACGATCAGATCGGCCCTCTCGCTCCGCGCGGCGGCGAGGATGGCGCGTGCCGGGTCGTCGTCGACGAGCCGAAGCTCGGGATTCTGCACGGACCTTGCCTTTGCCAGCGCCGCACCGCGTTCGAGGATGCGCTCGCCGATCTCCTTGAGCGCGGCCTCGGAAATCGCCGCCGCGAGCAGTCCGGCGCCGGAGCCCATGGCCACGAGGCGTTCCGCCATCTCCAGTTGCTCGCGCGTCTCGGCGCCGAGCCGGTCCAGGTCGACCGCCGCGTGAAGCTGCGCGGCGGTCGCCTGCCGGCGGAGGGCGTGCAGGAGAACGAGCCGGGCGCCGTACCTGGCGGCGAGGTCGCTGGCCAGCTCGACCGATCTGGTCGCGTGGGCGGAGCCGTCGGTCGCCACGACGATCGTCTCGAGGCCCCGAAAGCCCGTGTCGCCCTCCACGCGATGCACCGTGACGCAGGAACAGGGCGCGAGGTGGAACACCTTGTGCGAGACACTGCCCAGGAACAGGCCTTCCAGCTCGCCGTAGCCGCGGCTGCCCATCACGATGAGGTCGGCCGACCTGTGCTTGGCGTGATGGAGGATTCGCTCTCCGGGATCGCCGAAGTCGAGGACGCCGTCGCTGCTCTTGATCCTTTTTTCCGCCGCCGCGCCCTGTGCCTCGCGCAGCAGCTTGTGGCCCAGGTACTCCATGACCCGAAGGTGCTCGGAGAGGTGCGGATGGATGCCGGTCTCCTCGCCACGCGCCTCGGCTTCGGCGAGCTCGCGCGCGGCGGCCTCGTAGAGATCCTGGGGCACGTCGCCGTCGCGCAGGCCGACATGCAGCAGGATCAGCCGGGCGTTATAGGACTTGGCGAGGTCGATGCCGACATCGAGCGCCGCCTGCGCATGGCGCGAGCCGTCGACCGGGGTGAGAATCGTTCTGATCATGACCGCAGGAAGCACCCGGCGCCCGCCGGACGCATTGATCCTCGTCAAGGGCGCAGCAAGGGCCGCGGAGCGCGCGGTTCAGATCGCGGAGACCGGCTGGTTGAGGGCGAGGAAGAGGAAGAAGGCCCCGAAGAAACAGATCGCCAAGGAGCCGAGGACGGCGAGGCCGCGGCCGATCCGGTCCTGCCAGACCGAGTCCTGTCCGGCGAGCCGCAGCGCGAGCTTCCGCGAGGTCACCGCCAAGATCCCCAGGGCGGCGACCGTGAGGGCCGTGCCCAGGGCCATGGCGAAGGTGGCCCCGACCCCGGCCAGGAAGATCCCCTGGGCCAGGGTGAAGAGCAGGATGATCACCGCACCGCTGCAAGGCCGGATGCCGACGGAAAGCACCATCGCGACGAAGCCGCGCAGGGTGCCGCCTTCGGCCCGGGAGCGCGTCTGCACCGCGGCTTGGCCTTGTCCGTGACTATGGCCATGATCGTGATGGCCATGGTCATGGTGCGCGTGGTCGTGGTCGCCCTGCCCCTGGGTCCCGTGGTCGTGACCGCAGCCGATCTTGCCGCGCAGGGCGGCGACCAGCATCCAGAGGCCGAGCAGGATGATCAGCCCGTAGCTGGCGATCTCCAGCAACTGCACCTTGGCCGCCGCCTCGCGGCGGGTCAGGTCGAACACCAGGGCCAGCAGGCCGACCAGGGCGATGGCCGAAAAGGCCTGCACCAGGGCGGTCAGGAAGGAGAGCTGGATGCCCCGCCTGATCTGGCTCTCCTGGGCCAGCAGGTAGGAGGAGATCACCACCTTGCCGTGGCCCGGGCCGGCGGCATGCACCACGCCGTAGAGGAACGAGAAGAACAGCAGGGTCGCCAAGGGGATCAGCGAGTCGCCGCTTTTCAGTTCGCGCGCCAGGCCGGCGAGGCTGCGCTGAAGCTCCTGCTGCAGCCGGGTCATCTCGAAGCGGGTCCGTTGCCAGAAACCGGGCTCCGGCGCGGCGGTCTCGGCCTCGACCGGCGGGAGACCGGGCAGGCTCTGCGCCTCCGCAGGCTGGGGGGCCAGCAGCGCCAGGCCCAGCAGCAAGGTCACCATGAACAAGGCCGCGGCGCGGCGCCCGTCACGAAACATCGCAGCCGATCTGGACGTAAAGCGGATTGATCATGCCGAAGTAGATAGGGTTGAGCTTGTCCTCGACCAAGGCCGGACGGCAGCCGGACGGCCAGTTGCCGGTGACCCGCAGCTTGCGCGAGGAGCCGACGCTGAGGTCGATGTAATAGGTCTCGTCGTAGAAGCCGATCCCGAAGGTGGTCTTCCGGGGATCGAGGTTCTCGGGGAGCGGAACGTCGAAAGCATACTGCAGCCGGTCGCCGTTCATCTCGGCGGTGAAGTTCTCCACCACCTCGACCCTGAGGTTCTCCGGCAGCAGGTCCCCGACCTTGAGGTGCGTGAAGTAGCTGTAGTCCTTCAGCCCGTCGTGGCTGTTCACGAGGATGGCCAGTTCCTCCGGATCGAGCCGCTTGTTGCCGTTGACATCGAAGTCCTGGACCGCGAAGGCGCTGTAGTACTCGTCGAAAAGCCAGACCACCCGCAGCCCTTCCAGGACGTTTTCCTGGAAACGGAGCACCACGGACACGTCGATCCAGACATGGGGGTGCGCCCGCGCGCCGCCGAGCGGTTGAAGCAGCAGCGCCAGCCCGAGAAAAAGGCCGAGAAGGGAGCTGCTTGGAAGCCTCGTCCTGTGATCGAACCTCTTCGGCACCAGAGTCACCCCCTGCCGGAAGGTGGAAAGGGAACAGATTTGGCAAAGATGTTAGGTCGCGGGCCGGGAATGTCGAGTGACTTCTGAGGGATCTCGGTCACGCCCCGGAGCCGCTTGCGGCAGATCAAGGCACCCGTGAAGGCGATCTGGTCAAGTTTCCCCCGACCTGTCATTTTGCCGGGATGAAGCGAATGCGCAGCGCCAGGGGACGACGGCGGCGAGTGGGGATCACCGTCCTTACGGCCGTGGCGCTGCTGCTGCAGACGGTCGGAAGCCTGCTGCCGAGCGCGGCAGGCGCCGAGGCAGCCGCCCTGCCCTTCGCCGCGCTCGTGATCTGCACCCCCGACGGCATCCGGGTCCTGGGCCCGGAGGGTGCGCCGTTGGAGGCGCCGGAGGGCGACGCGCCCGCCGCGGCGGTCGATCCCTGCCAGATCTGCTGCCTGGCCAAGACCTGTTGCCCGGGCCTGCCCACCGGCAAGGCGACGCCGGCCTTCGCGCCCGCCAAGGCTCTGGCCTTCGCGCGCCCGGCCCCGGCTCCGCCCCACCGGCTGTTCCCGCTGGCGAGGCCCGGCCGCGGTCCGCCAGCACTCCTAGAGCAGCTTATCCGCGTCCGTTTGAACGCGGATAAGCTGCTCTAACTATATGAAATAGATCAAATTATCTGCGTCTAATTGATTCCAATCATACGCAGTTTGATCTAGTCTGACCGTAGATCGTCTAGAGCGCTGCCCGCCGGGGCGGCCACTTCAACGTGCCGACGAGGAACACCATGCTTCGATACCTTTCGCTGTCCGCGGCCCTGCTGGCGACCGCGCTGCTTTCCAACCTGGCCGCCGCCGCCGACTACACCCTGGGCGACCTGACCATCCAAAAGCCCTGGGCCCGCGCCTCCATCGGCCAGGCCCAGGCCGGCGCCGCCTACCTCACCGTCATGAACAAGGGATCCCTGCCCGACCGGCTGATCGCCGCCGAGGGCGAGGTCGCCAACCGCGTCGAGCTGCACACCCACATGATGGAAGACGGTGTGATGAAGATGCGGCAGGTCCAGGCGATCGAGGTTGCCCCCGGCGAGCCGGCGGTGCTCGAGCCCGGCGGCCTGCACGTCATGCTGATGGGCCTGAAGGCGCCGCTGGTCAAGGGCGAGAGCTTCCCGCTGACCCTGGTCTTCGAGAAGGCCGGCCGGGTCGAGATCGAGGTCCCTATCGGCGAGGGCACCGCCATGGAGCACCAGATGGACCACGGAGGCCACAAGAAGGGCTCCTGAGGCTCCGGTTCGGTTCCGAGGCGCCCCAGCGCTGTGGGGCGCCTCGCCACGCCTTTTCACACCACCGGCTTGATGTCGCTGCCGAAGCGGTCCTTGATCCGGCGCAGGAGCTGGTCGCGGATCTCGCGGTAGGCCTGCAGACGGGTCTCGCGGCTGCCTTCGATCAGGCTGGGATCGAACACGCGCCAGAACTCCACGTCACAGGCCATGGTGCGGGTCATCTCCACGGCCCGGTGCTGCGCCTCGGGCGAGAGCGAGACGATGAGGTCGTAGGAGGTGTCTTCCAGTTCGTCGAAGGACTTGGAGCGGTGCCGGGAGACGTCGATGCCGATCTCCTCCATCACCGCGACCGCGAAGGGGTCGACCTCGCCGGCGCGCACGCCGACGGAGTCGACGTAGATCCGGTGGCCGAGGAGGTGCTTGAGCAGGCCCTCCGCCATGGGCGAGCGGATGGCGTTCTGACTGCAGGCGAAAAGAACGCTGTCGGGATGGTCGCCCAAGTCCGGCTAGCCCCGTATGTGCAGCACGCAGATCAAGGTGAAGAGCCGCCGGGCGGTGTCGAAGTCGATCTCGATCTTGCCGTCCAGGCGCTCGCGCAGCAGTTCGGAGCCCTCGTTGTGCAGGCCCCGCCGGCCCATGTCGATGGCCTCGATCTTCGAGGGGCTCGCGGTCTTGATCGCCTCGAAGTAGCTCTCGCAGACGGCGAAGTAGTCCTTCACGATCCGCCGGAAGGGCGACAGCGGCAGGGTGACCGTGCCGAGCGGGCGATCCGACTCGCTGCGGATGTCGAAGAGCAGTCGGTTTTCCTGCAGCGCCAGGTGCAGGTGGTAGGGGCCGCGGTAGTCGCCGACCGGCGCGAAGCTGTTCTCCTCGAGGAGGTCGTAGATGGCGACCGCGCGCTCGTGCTCGACGTCCGGGCTGCGCCGGACCATGGTCGCCTCGTCCAGCGTGATCTTGGCGATGAATTGCTTCTCCGCACGCCGGTCGCTGCTCATCCCCCCTCCGGGCCAGCCGCTAAGACAAAGGGTTGACGCCGGCAAGGCCGCTCGCCGGCAGACCGCTCGGAGTATGCGGGGCGAAGGTCAGGACTCAAAGCCTTTCCGCGGCGCCGTAAGGCGGCTAGCCCTCGGCGTCGGGGTCCCCGCCCTCCGGATCCAACCGGATGGCGACCGAGCGGGCGTGGGCGCGCAGACCCTCGGCCTCGGCGAGACGGACCGCGGTCGGCCCGAGCTGCCGCAGGCCGTCACGGTCGCAGGCGATGATCGAGGAGCGCTTCATGAAGTCGAGGGCCGAGAGGCCCGAGGAGAAGCGCGCCGAGCGGTCGGTCGGCAGGACGTGGTTGGGCCCGGCCAGGTAGTCGCCCAGCGCCTCGGGCGTGAAGCGGCCGAGGAAGATGGCGCCGGCGTTGCGGATCTCGCCGGCCAGCGCTTCCGGCTCGGCCACGGCCAGCTCCAGGTGCTCCGGCGCGACCCGGTCGACCAGGGCCGGTGCTTCGCCCAGGTCGCGCAGCCGGATCACCGCGCCGTGGTTCTCCCAGCTCGCCCCCGCGATGTCGGCCTTGGGCAGGCTGCGCAGCTGCTCGCCGACGGCGGCCTCGACCGCCTCGGCGAAACCGGCGTCGTCGGTCAGGAGGATCGACTGGGCAGCGGTGTCGTGCTCGGCCTGGGCCAGGAGGTCGGCGGCGATCCAGTCCGGCCGGTTGGCGCCGTCGGCGACCACCAGGACCTCGGAAGGTCCGGCGATGGAATCGATGCCGACCGTACCGAAGACCTGGCGCTTGGCCTCGGCGACGTAGGCGTTGCCGGGCCCGACGATCTTGTCGACCCGCGGGATCGTGGCGGTGCCGTAGGCCAGGGCGGCCACGGCCTGGGCGCCGCCGACCCGGTAGATCTCCGTCACCCCGGCGATGCGCGCCGCGGCCAGGACCAAGGGGCAGACCTCGCCGCGCGGCGTCGGCACGGTCATGGCGATGCGCGGCACCCCGGCGACCTGGGCCGGGATCGCGTTCATCAGCACCGAGGAAGGATAGGCGGCCAGGCCGCCCGGCACGTAGAGCCCGACCGCGCCGACCGCCGTCCAGCGATGGCCCAGGCGCAGCCCGGCCGAATCCCGGTAGTCCAGGTCCTCGGGCAACTGACGCTCGTGAAAATCGCGGATCCGCTCGGCCGCCAGGCCCAGCGCCTCGAGGTCGGCCGGGTCGCAGGCCGCCGCCGCGGCCTCGATCTCCTCCGCGCCGAAGCGCAGGGTCCGGGGCGTCAGGCTCAGGTCGTCGAACGTCTCGGTGAGCGCGATGACCGCGGCGTCGCCCTCGTCGCGGACCCGGTCCAGGATCGCGGCCACGTCACGGCCGACGTCGGCCCGGGCCTCGCGCTTGGCCGCGAGGAAGCGGTCGAAGGCGGCCTCGAAGCCCGGGTCGCGGGTGTTCAGCCTATGCGGCATCGACGGCCTCCTGGAAGCGTGAGATCCATCGGTTGATCTCCTGCGGCCGGGTCTTCATGGCGGCGCGGTTGACCACCAGGCGCGAGGAGACCTCGGCGATCTGCTCGACCTCGACCAGGTCGTTGGCGGCCAGGGTCGCACCGGTGGAGACCAGATCGACGATGCGCCGGCAGAGCCCCAGGCTCGGCGCCAGCTCCATGGCGCCGTTGAGCTTGATGCACTCGGCCTGGACCCCGCGCCGGGCGAAGTGGCTGCGGGTGATCTCGGGATACTTGGTGGCGATGCGGATGTGGCTCCAGCGCGCCGGGTCGTCCTTGGCGACCAGGTCGCGCGGCTCGGCCACGGCGAGACGGCAGAGCCCGATCTTGAGGTCGACGGGGGCGTAGATCTCCGGGTAGTCGAACTCCATCAGCACGTCGGAGCCGGCGACTCCGAGCTGGGCCGCGCCGAAGGCCACGAAGGTCGCGACGTCGAAGGAGCGCACCGAGATGATCTCCACCCCCGGCAGGTTGGTGGCGTAGCGCAGCCGCCGGTCGGCCTCGTCGGCGAAACCGGGCTCCGGCTCGATGCCGACCCGGGCCAGCAGAGGCTTCAGCTCCGCCAGGATCCGGCCCTTGGGCACGGCAAAGACGATGCCTTCGTTGGCGGCCATGGGCCGGGG
>JAKSBE010000505.1 GCA_022361275.1 Kiloniellales bacterium | reverse complement strand
TTATGACCCCTGTTCTGCGCCCCCGCCCTCAGCGGCCCTTGGCCTGGATCTTGCCCCAGGTATCGCGCAGGGCGACCGTGCGGTTGAAGACCGGCTTCCCGGCCGCGCCGTCGGGGTCGGCACAGAAGTAGCCCAGGCGCTCGAACTGGACCGCCTCGCCGACCGCGGCCGACGCCAGGGCCGGCTCCAGGTAGCAGCGCTCCAGCACCTCCAGGGAGTCCGGGTTGAGGTCGTCCAGGACGTCGCCCTTGGCCCCCGGCAGCTCCTCGTTGAAGAGGCGATTGTAGAGCCGGACTTCGGCCTCCGGGGCGGTCTCGGCGGCGACCCAGTGCAGGGTGCCCTTGACCTTGCGGCCGTCCGGGGCGTCGCCGCCACGGGTCGCCGGATCGTAGGTGCAACGCAACTCGACCACCTCCCCGGCAGCGTCCTTCACCACCTCGCGGCAGGTCACGAAGTAGGCGTAGCGCAGCCGCACCTCGCGGCCCGGGGCCAGGCGGAAGAACTTCTTCGGCGGGTCCTCCATGAAGTCGTCGCGCTCGATGTAGAGCACGCGCGCGAAGGGCACCTTGCGGCTGCCGGCGGCCGGATCCTCCGGGTTGTTCACCGCATCCAGTTCCTCGACCTGGCCCTCGGGATAGTTCTCGATCACCACCTTCAGGGGCCTGAGGACCGCCATGCGCCGCGCCGCGGTCTTGTTCAGCAGCTCGCGCACGCAGTACTCCAGCATGGCCAGCTCGACCAGGTTCGCCGCCTTGGAGACGCCGACCCGGCCGATGAAGTCGCGGATCGCCGCCGGCGGCACGCCACGTCGCCTGAGGCCGGCCAGGGTCGGCATCCGGGGATCGTCCCAGCCGCGCACGTAGCGCTCCGCGACCAGCTGGATCAGCCGCCGCTTGGAGAGCACCGTGTGCGAGAGGTTGAGCCGGGCGAACTCGTACTGCCGCGGCCGCGCGGGCACCGGCAGGTTCTCGATCAGCCAGTCGTAGAGCGGCCGGTGGTCCTCGAACTCCAGGGTGCAGATCGAATGGGTGACGCCCTCGATCGCGTCCGACTCGCCGTGGGCGAAGTCGTAGGTCGGATAGATGCACCAGGCATCGCCGGTCCGCGGATGCTGTGCGTGCAGAATCCGGTAAAGCACCGGATCGCGCAGGTTCATGTTGCCCGAGGCCATGTCGATCTTGGCCCGCAGCACGCGGCTGCCGTCCGGGAACTCCCCGGCCCGCATGCGCCGGAAGAGGTCGAGGCTCTCCTCCACGCCGCGGTCGCGGAAGGGGCTGTTCCGGCCGGGCTCGGTCAAGGTGCCGCGGTATTCCCGGATGTCCTCGGGCGAGAGGTCGTCGACATAGGCCTTGCCGGCGCGGATCAGATGCTCGGCCCAGTCGTAGAGCTGCTCGAAGTAGTCGGAGGCGAAGTAGAGGTGCGCCCCCCAGTCGAAGCCGAGCCAGGCGACGTCGGCCTTGATCGCCTCGATGTACTCCAGCTCCTCCTTGACCGGGTTGGTGTCGTCGAAGCGCAGGTGGCAGCGGCCGCCGAACTCCTGGGCCACCCCGAAGTTGAGGCAGATCGACTTGGCGTGGCCGATATGCAGGTAGCCGTTGGGCTCCGGCGGGAAGCGGGTGACCAGGCCCTGGGTCCGGCCTGCGGCCAGGTCCTCACGGATGATGTTGCGGATGAAGTCGCTCCGCTCCGACGCCTCGACGACGCTCTCGCTGCTGGTCATACCCACACGCCTGCTGTTCCGCGGGGCCGAGGGACCGGCCCTTGCGGCGCCTTGTCTGCCAGAAAGTGCGGGCGGCGCCAAGCCGCCTGCCGCGCCGGGGCTTGACGGAAAAAAGAGGGGCCGGCGCCGGCCCCCCCTTTCCAAAGTCGCTTGGCGGGCCCTTGGATCATG
>JAKSBE010000538.1 GCA_022361275.1 Kiloniellales bacterium | reverse complement strand
ATTGGCGAGGATTTCCTTGCCGAGATCCACATTGGTGCCTTCAAGGCGAACCACCAGCGGCACGCTCAGCGCCACTTCCTTGGCAGCAGCGACAACACCTTCCGCAATCACGTCACAACGCATGATACCGCCGAAGATATTGACCAGAATGCCTTCCACATTGGGATCCGACAGGATGATCTTGAAGGCGTTCATCACCTGCTCGCGGTTGGCGCCGCCGCCCACATCCAGGAAGTTGGCGGGCTCCGCCCCATAGAGCTTGATGATGTCCATGGTGGCCATGGCCAGCCCGGCGCCGTTCACCAGGCAGCCGATATTGCCGTCGAGCTTCACATAGGAGAGATCGAATCTTGAGGCCTCGACCTCGGCCGGGTCCTCCTCGTCGATATCGCGCAAATCCGAGACGTCGGCGTGCCGGTAGAGCGCGTTGTCGTCGAAGTTCATCTTGGCGTCCAGGGCGACGACCTCGCCGGCGCCGGTCACCACCAGGGGGTTGATCTCGACCAGCGCGCCGTCGAGCTCGGTGAAGGCCTTGTACATGGCGATCAGGAAGCGGACCGCGGACTTCACCTGGTCGCCCTCCAGCTCCAGGCCGAAGGCGATCCTGCGCGCGTGATAGGGCATCAGGCCCTGGGCCGGATCGATCGCGACCTTGGTGATCTTCTCCGGCGTCCTGGCGGCGACCTCCTCGATGTCCATGCCGCCCTCGGTCGAGGCCATGACCGTGATCCAGCTGGTCGCACGGTCGACCAGGAGGCTGAGGTAAAGCTCGCGCGCGATGTCGCAGCCCTCCTCGATGTAGAGGCGCTTGACCTCCTTGCCCGCCGCGCCGGTCTGCTTGGTCACCAGGACGTGGCCGAGCATCTTGCGGGATTCTTCCCTGACCTCGTCGAGGGACTTGCAGATGCGCACGCCGCCCTTGCCGTCCGGGTCGTCCAGGAAGCGGCCGGCCCCGCGGCCGCCGGCATGGATCTGGGACTTGACCACGAAGACGGGACCGCCCAGTTCGCGGGCCGCGTTCTCGGCCTCCTCCGGCGTGAAGGCCGGGATGCCCCGCGGCACGGCGACGCCGAACTTCTGCAGCAGGCTCTTGGCCTGATACTCGTGAATGTTCATGGAGAGGATTGAGCCTCGTTCGAGAGGGAGACGTAAAGTGACGATTTCGTGCGTGCGGCCCCCGCGGCCGCCCCAGCCGGTGCTGGTCTCCTTGATATCATTACTGTAGCAAGCCCGACCGACCACGCAACCGCAGGGCCGCAGGCCGTCCGCGCGGCGCGCAGTGCAGGAACACCGTGGGATTCGGGATCTTCGCGGACGGGCGCCTCAGACCTTCCTCCTGGTGCGCCCGCGCGCCGTGGAGGCCGTCTTGGCCTTGCGCGGAGCCGGTTTCCTGGCGGCCGCCGATTTGGTCTTCGCCGGCGTCTTCGCGGCGGCGGCCATGAGCGTCTTGCAGGCCTCGACCAGGCCTTTGACCGCGGTCACCGACTTGTCGAGCATCTTCTGCTCGGCCGCCGAGAGCTTCAGCTCGACCACCCGCTCCACGCCCTTCGCGCCGATCACCACCGGCGCGCCGACGTAGAGGTTCTTCACCCCGTACTCGCCCTTCATGTAGGCGGCGCAGGGCAGGACCCGCTTCTTGTCCTTGAGGTAGGACTCGGCCATGGCGATGGCCGAGGCGGCGGGCGCGTAGAAGGCCGAGCCGGTCTTCATCAGGCCGACGATCTCGGCGCCGCCGTCGCGGGTGCGCTGCACGATCTCGTTGACCCGCTTCTGGGTGATCCAGCCCATCTTGACCAGATCCGGCAGCGGGATGCCGGCGACCGTCGAGTAGCGCACCATGGGCACCATGGTGTCGCCGTGGCCGCCGAGCACGAAGGCCGAGACGTCCTCCTGGCTGACGTCCATCTCCTGGGCCAGGAAGTGGCGGAAGCGGGCCGAGTCCAGCACCCCGGCCATGCCGACGACCATGTGGGTCGGCAGGCCGCTGGCCTGCTGGAGGACCCAGACCATGGCGTCCAGCGGGTTGGTGATGCAGATGACGAAGGCCTTGGGGCAGT
>JAKSBE010000317.1 GCA_022361275.1 Kiloniellales bacterium | reverse complement strand
TCCAGGAAGGCGACTACGTCGAGCGCGGCGACCTGCTGATGGACGGCAACCCGGTGCCGCACGACATCCTGGAGATCATGGGGATCGAGGCGCTCGCCGAGTACCTGATCTACGAGATCTAGAGCGTCTACCGGCTGCAGGGCGTCAAGATCAACGACAAGCACATCGAGGTGATCGTTCGCCAGATGCTCCAGAAGGTCGAGATCACCGACGGGGCCGACACCACCTTCCTGGTCGGCGAGCAGGTCGACCGCGAGGAGTTCGAGGAGGTCAACGAGAAGACCTTGGCCGAGGGCGGCCGTCTGGCCCAGGCCAAGCCGGTGCTGCAGGGCATCACCAAGGCCAGCCTGCAGACCCATTCCTTCATCTCGGCCGCCTCCTTCCAGGAGACCACGCGGGTGCTTAACGAGGCCGCCGTGTCGGGCAAGGTCGACCGGCTGATCGGCCTGAAGGAGAACGTCATCGTCGGCCGGCCCATCCCCGCCGGCACCGGCTCGGTGATGAACCAGTTCCGCGAAATAGCCAGTGTGCGCGACGCCGAGCTGCTGCAGGAGCAGAGCGAGGTCAATCCCGACCTGGCAGCCGAGATGCAGGCCGAGGGCGTCAGCGAGGAGGTCCTGGCGGCGGGCGAGGATTAGGCTTGCGAATCGGCGGTTTCCCCGGGCCCGGGAGCCCCTGGAAACCGCCGAATTTCTTGGTTGACGGGGTTAGGCCCCGTGCATATATTGCGCCGCACTCGCGGGGGCTGGTAGTAGGCCTTGCGGACTAGACGCAGCCACGGAACGCGAGCCGAAAAAAGGAGTTACAGACCCTCCGGGTCATCGCAAGGACCCCGAGGGAATTTGTTTGGGCCCCGACTGCCGTCACTGGGCGATGGCGGTTGGGTCGGTCCAGTGCACTTTGAATGATGGGTCGCCGACACAAGGTTTTGGCCCCGGTTCGGGTCCGGAGCACAAGGTCGGGTATGGCACGGGGTTCAGGGAAGCTGCACGGTCCGGCGCCGGCCTTGTGCCAGATGTCGCAGATGTCGTTTGTGGAAGCGTGGTGAACGAATGCCGACGATCAACCAGTTGATCCGCAAGTCGCGGAAATCGAAGATGACGCGCAACAAGGTGCCGGCGCTGGAATCCTGCCCGCAGAAGCGCGGCGTCTGCACCCGGGTCTACACGACCACGCCGAAGAAGCCGAACTCGGCCCTGCGCAAGGTCGCGCGCGTGCGTCTGACCAACGGGTTCGAGGTCACCAGCTACATCCCGGGCGAGGGCCATAACCTGCAGGAGCACTCGGTGGTGCTGATCCGCGGCGGCCGCGT
>JAKSBE010000033.1 GCA_022361275.1 Kiloniellales bacterium | reverse complement strand
TTGGTGAAGATCAGCGCGCCGATCAGGACCATGAAGATCATCGCCGTGGTCCGGGCCGATTCCAGCAGCAGCGGGAAGAGCGCCTTCACGCTCAGCCTGCCCTTGAGCAGCGCGAAGCCGAAGGCCAGCGCGGCGCCGATCCCGGCCGCCTCGGTCGGAGTGAAGACGCCGCCGTAGATCCCGCCCATGATCACCGCGAACAGCAGGGTGACCCCCCAGGCGCCCGTGAGCGCGCGCAGGGTGGCGCCGAGGCCGAAGCGCTCGCCGCGCGGCCCCAGCGCGGGCTTCATCCGGGTCACCACCGCGATCGCGGCGGCGTAGAAGCCGACCCCCAGGACCCCGGGGACGATGCCGGCGATGAAGAGCTTGGCGATGTCGGTCTCGGTCATGATGCCGTAGATGACCATCAGCACGCTGGGCGGGATCAGGATGCCGAGGGTGCCGCCGGCGGCGATGGAGCCGGCGGCCAGGCTGTCGGCGTAGCCGTAGCGCCGCATCGAGGGCATGGCGACCTTGCTCATGGTCGCCGCGGTCGCGAGCGACGAGCCGCAGACCGCGCTGAAGCCGCCGCAGGCCGCCACCGACGCCATGGCGAGACCGCCGCGGAAGCGCCCGAGCAGGGCGTAGGTCGCCTCGTAGAGCTCGCGCGACAAGCCGGCCTGGGTCACCAGGTTGCCCATCAGGATGAACAGCGGCACCACCGAGAGCGAGTAGGACAGGCCGGAATCGAAGGCGGTCCGGCCGGCCATGGCAAAGGCCGCGTCCCAGCCGCGCAGCAGGCCGAAGCCGAGGAAGCCGACCAGCGCCATCGCGAAGGCGATCGGCATCCGGAGCAGGATCAGCAGCAGCAGCGCGGCGAAGCCGAGGAGCGATTCGACCATCCCCGCCCCGCTCAGGCCCGGCGGCCCCGGCGCAGCAGCGGCCAGAGCATCAGCAGCGCCTTGCCCAGGAGCAGCAGCGCGCTGACCGCCGTCGCCACCGCCATGAGGTAGCCGACCGGCGCCAGGGGCAGGGCCAGGGAGTTGGTGACCGTGCCCTCGGCGACCAGCTGCCCGGCGCGGCCCCAGAGCTGGCCGGCGAGCACGGCGAGCACCCCGGCGCTGACCAGGGTCGCGAGGAACACGTTGGCGCGCAGGACGTTGGGCGGCAGGAAGGAGTCCAGCAGGTCGACGTCGACGTGCTCGTCGCGCTCGGTGGCCAGCGGCAGGCCGGCGAAGATCAGGGCGGCCAGCATCAGCTCGGTCAGCTCGAAGGCGCCGGTCACCGGGCTGTTGAAGAGATAGCGCCCGACCACGTCGAGCGTGGTCAGCGCGGTCATCGCCAGCAGCAGCAGCGCCGCCAGGACCCCGAAGCTGGCGTGCAGGACGCGGCCCGGGAGCGCCCCGCTCCTGGATGGCTCAGGAGTCATGAAGGCGTTCCGGGAGAGTTGCCGGCGGAATGGGAGCGCTCACCCTTCGACAGGCTCAGGGTGAGGCGACGAAACGGTCTCCGCTCACCCTCATGCTGAGCTTGTCGAAGTATGGGGGTGAGCATCGCTCGGTCCAGGGATGCCTTACTCCGGCACCTTTGCGCCCGTCTGGGCACGGAAGGCCGCCAGCGCCGCCGCGCCGTCCAGGCCGCGGTCCTTCATCTGGGCGGCCCAGGCCGCCTCCAGGTCCTTGGCCCGGCGGCCGACCTCGGCGAGGAAGCCCGGGGAGGCCGGATGGATCGTGACTCCAGCCTCCGCGATCTTGGCAGTGGCGACCTCATCGGCCTCGTTCCAGGCGGCGCCGACCAGCCTGGCGAAGGCCGCGCCCGAGACGCCTTCGATGGCCGCCCGGTCCCCGGGCGCAAGGCCGTCCCACTTGCCCTGGTTCATGACCAGGAACCAAGTCGTGTTGTAGAGCCCGCCGGGCACGGTCAGGGTGTACGCGATGTCGTCGGTCAGCTTGAAGGCGGTCAGCGCCTCCATGGTGAAGGTGACGCCGTCGATCACGCCGCGCGACAGCTTCTCGTAGACCTCGCCGGCGGACATGAACTGGGTGGTCGCGCCCAGGCCGGACATCAGCTCGTTGATGTAGCCGCCCGGCACCCGGATCTTGAGGCCGGCCAGGTCGGCCGCGCCCTCGACCCGGCGCACCCCGTTGTGCAGCGCCCCCGGACCGTGGACGAAGAGGCCCAGGAGCTTGGTCCCCTGATGCTCGGCCGCGGCGTCGAGGTCGCCGGTGTAGACCTTCCAGAAGGCGAGCGAGGCGCTGACCGCGTCGTCGCCGAGGAAGGAGAACTGGCCGACCCGCGAGGCGGCGAAGCGCTCGTCCCGGGTGAAGCTGTGCAGGCCGTAGGTGATGTCGGCGACGCCCTCGGCCGCCATGTCGAAGTGCGCCGGCGGCTTGCCCAGGGGCTTGGCCAGGACGCGCACCTTGACCCGGCCCTCGGTCGCCTCCGCGACCTGCCTGGCCCAGGGCTTGATCGCGTTGACCACGATCGGATGCCGCGGCGGCAGCCAGGACGACAACACCAGGGTGGTCTCGGCGGCCGCCGGAGCGGCCAAGGGGCCGGTGAACAGGGTCGCGGCACAGACGGCCGCCGCCGCGCCCAGGACGCGGGCCGGAACTCGCTTCATCACGCGCTTGCCTCCCTCGCTTCCGGGGCCCGGTCGCCTCGAACGGCGCCGCACGCGCTCCCGCGTCCGGTCCTTCGGCCTTCCGGCGTTGCGGGCCCCTGGTATGCGAGAAATTTCATTTCACGTGATACGATTGTCAAGAAACAAATCGTTTCATCTGGAACCGCCGCCCGAAGGGAGGGATCATTCAGGCCTCGGTCTCGGCGGTGATCTCGTCGAGCCGACGGTCCAGCCGGGCGATCAGACGGTGCAGCAGCGCGACGTCCTCGGCCGAAAGGCCGCCGATCAGCTCGGCCTCGAACGCGAGGGCCAGGGGCTCGATCTCCTTGAACAGCCGCCGGCCCTTGCGGGTCAGTGACAGCTCGACCAGGCGCCGGTCGGCCGGATTGGTCCGCTTGGCCAGGAAGCCGTGCGCCTCCAGGCGCGCCACGGCCCGGCTGGCGGTCGCCTTGTCCAGGTGGGTGAGCCGGCTGACCTCGCGCAGGGACAGGGCGTCGTGCGCCGAGACATGCGCGATCACCCGCCATTCCGGGATCGAGATCCCGAAGCGCGCCTCGTAGACGCGGCTGAGCAGGCGGCTGGTCCGCCCCGCCAGCGCGCTGAGCCGGTAGGGCAGGAAGAGGTCGAGGCGCAGGCCGCCGTCTTCGGCCGGAGCTTTGGATCTTGACACTTGTTTCATATGAAATGAGTATTACCTAAGAGATCGAAGCGCTTGCAAGCGCCGAAACCAATCCGCAGCGACCGGCCGGGTTCAGGGCCGCGCCGGCGCTTTTCCTTTCGGACGCGCCGGGCGCCGCCCCTCCAGCCGGATGAGGAGCCGGACATGCGCAAGTACATCTCCTTCCCCCGCGTCGAGGGCCTCGCCTCGCGCCAGGCCCACGCCGACCTGCCGCCGGACACCTTCGAGCGCGAGCTCGGCAAGGAGGGCTTCTTCGGCCCGGCGACCCACATGTACCACCGCCATCCGCCGACCGGCTGGGTCGACTGGGAGGGACCGCTGCGGCCGCGGGCCTTCGACCTGACCCGGCTCAACGCCGAGCAGGCCTCGCCCTGGGACGCCGACGAGATCCTGCACAACGCCAGCGTCAAGATCCGCTTCTGGCGCGCGCCCGGGCGCATGTACCACCTGGCCCGCAACGGCGACGGCGACGAGCTGCTCTTCATCCACCAGGGCGAGGGCGACCTCTTCTGCGACTACGGCCACCTGGCGGTCCGCGCCGGCGACTACGTCATGCTCCCGCGCTCCACCATGTGGCGGCTGGAGAGCCGCGAGCCGGTCACCGCGCTGCTGATCGAGGCGACCAACGCCAGCTACACCCTGCCGGACAAGGGCATGGTCGGGGACCACGCGATCTTCGATCCGGCGATGCTCGACGTCCCGGCCATCGACGAGGCCTTCAAGGCCCAGCAGGACGAGGAGACCTGGCGGGTCCGGGTCAAGCGCGGCGGCGCGGTCTCGACCGTGACCTACCCCTTCAATCCCCTCGACGCGGTCGGCTGGAAGGGCGACCTGGCGCCGGTGCGGATCAACGTCGCGCACATCCGGCCGCTGATGAGCCACCGCTACCACCTGCCGCCCTCGGCCCACACCACCTTCGTCGGCAACCGCTTCGTGGTCTGCACCTTCGCGCCGCGCCCCTTCGAGTCGGCGCCGGACGCCCTCAAGGTGCCCTTCTTCCACAACAACGACGATTACGACGAGGTGATCTTCTATCACGCCGGCGACTTCTTCAGCCGGGACAACATCCATCCCGGCATGGTGACCTTCCACCCCTGCGGCTTCACCCACGGCCCGCACCCCAAGGCGCTCGAGAACGCCTTCGAGCCGAAGAAGCCGGCCACCGACGAGTACGCGATCATGGTCGACACCCGCGACGCCCTGGAGCCGGGCGCCGGCGCCCGCGGCGTCGAGTGGGAAGGCTACGTCGACTCCTGGAAGAGCAACGGCGAGGGCTGAGGCCGAGATGAAGCTAGCGTCATTGAAGGACGGCGGCCGCGACGGCACGCTGATCGTGGTCAGCCGGGACCTCTCCCGCGCCGCGCCCGCGGAGGCCGCGACGACCTTGCAGACGGCCCTGGAAAGCTGGGCCGAGACCGCGCCCGCGCTGAAGGCCCAGTCCGACGCCCTCAACGAAGGCGCGGCCGAGGGCGGCTTCGCCTTCGATCCCGAGACCTGCGCCGCCCCCCTGCCCCGCGCCTACCAATGGGCCGACGGCTCGGCCTACGTGAACCACGTCGAGCTGGTGCGCAAGGCGCGCGGCGCCGAGATGCCCGAGAGCTTCTGGAGCGATCCCCTGATGTACCAGGGCGGCTCCGACACCCTGCTCGGTCCCCGCGACCCGATCGTGGCCGCCGACGAGGCCTGGGGCATCGACTTCGAGGCCGAGGTCGCGGTGATCACCGACGACGTTCCCGCCGGAACGGGCCCCGAGACGGCGGGCGAGCACATCCGGCTCCTCATGCTGGTCAACGACGTCTCGCTGCGCAACCTGATCCCCGGCGAGCTGGCCAAGGGCTTCGGCTTCTTCCACGGCAAGCCGCCGACCGCCTTCTCGCCGGTCGCCGTGACCCCGGACGAGCTGGGCGCGGCCTGGGACGGCCGCAAGGTCCGCCTGCCGCTGCTGAGCCACCTCAACGGCGAGCTCTTCGGCCGGCCCGACGCGGGGGTCGACATGACCTTCGACTTCCCGCAGCTCGTCGCCCACGCGGCCAAGACCCGGCCGCTGGGCGCCGGCACCATCGTCGGCTCCGGCACGGTGTCGAACCTGGACCGCTCGGTCGGCTCCTCCTGCCTGGCCGAGGTGCGGATGCTGGAGACCATCGACCGGGGCAAGCCGAGCACGCCCTTCATGAGCTTCGGCGACCGGATCCGCATCGAGATGCTGGACGCCGAGGGCCGGAGCATCTTCGGCGCCATCGACCAGGAGCTGCGGCGCCGCGACGCCGCCAACTAGACAACGAGAAGAGATACGACGGGAGAGACACAGCCATGGCCAAGGCCTTCGCGTCCCAGGCGGACCTGACGGAAAAGACCATCACCTTCGACGAGCTCGGCCCCGGGCTCTACGCCTTCACCGCCGAGGGCGACCCGAACAGCGGGGTCGTGGTCGGCGACGACTCGGTCATGGTGATCGACACCCAGGCGACCCCCGTGATGGCGCAGAAGGTGATCGACTGCGTCCGCGGCGTGACCGACAAGCCGATCAAGCACGTGGTCCTGAGCCACTACCACGCGGTGCGGGTGCTCGGCGCCTCGGCCTACGCGCCCGAGAACGTCATCGCCAGCCGCGGCACCTACGAGCTGATCGCCGAGCGCGGCCAGCAGGACTACGAGTCCGAGGTCGGCCGCTTCCCCCGGCTCTTCGATTCGGTCGAGTCCGTGCCCGGCCTGACCTGGCCGAACATCGTCTTCGACGAGACGCTGACCATGTACCGGGGCGGCAAGGAGGTGCAGATCCTGCACCTGGGCCGCGGCCACACCAAGGGCGACACCGTGGTCTGGCTGCCCGAGGAGAAGGTCCTGTTCAGCGGCGACCTGGTCGAGTACGGCGCCACGCCATACACCGGCGACGCCTACCTCAAGGACTGGCCGGAGACCCTGTCGCGGCTGCGCGCGCTGGGGGCCGAGAAGCTGGTCCCGGGCCGCGGCGCGGCGCTGAAGACGCGGGCCGATTCCGAGGCCGCGATCGACGGCACCCGGGCCTTCCTGACCAGGATGTACGACAGCGTCGCGGCCGGCGTGCAGGCCGGCAAGCCGCTGAAGCGGATCTACGACGAGACCTTCGCCGCGCTGGAGCCGGAGTTCGGCGACTGGGTCATCTTCGAGCACTGCATGCCCTTCGACGTCAGCCGCGCCTACGACGAGGCCAGCGGCATCGCCGACCCCCGGATCTGGACCGCCGAGCGCGACGTCGAGATGTGGAAGGCCCTGGAGCAGGAGCAGCCGATGAAGAGTGCGGAGGCCTGAGGGCGGCAAGACGGATAGATACCCCCCACCCTAACCCGCGCGAAGCGACGCGCGTACGCGCCCCTCAAGGGGGGAGGGAACCATGAGGGGGCAACGGCTCGCTCGCCCCCGCCCCCTTGACGGGGGAGGGCTGGGGTGGGGGTGACACACCGCCTCACCGGCGTCGCACCCAAGGGGAGCAGGTGACATGCCGAAGACCTACACCAACCCCGTCTACCCCTACCTGCGCTCCGTCGATCAGGACGCCGGGGCGCCGGCCCACCATCCGGTGATCGTCGTCGGCGCCGGGCTGGTCGGCCTGACCGTGGCGGTCGACCTGGCGA
>JAKSBE010000396.1 GCA_022361275.1 Kiloniellales bacterium | reverse complement strand
CCGTGGCGGGTGAGCTCGCGGCCCAGGCGGCCGCTGATCCAGAGGCCGAACATGCGGAAGTCGCTGGCGAAGGACCAGAGCGGATGGGTGAAGGTCGCCGGGCGGTTGCGCTCGATCAGGGCGTGGCCGATCCAGGCGAAGGCGTAGCCCGAGACCAGGGCCGCCGGCAGCAGGCGCCAGTCGGCGGTGACGGCGGCCGCGGCCAGCAGGGCCAGGCCCAGGCCGGTGCCCAGGTAGTGCAGGCCCCGGGTCGCCGGCCGGCTGTGCTCGCGCAGGTAGATCGGCCAGAACTCCCGGTAGCTGGCGGCGCGCTTGGCCATGTTTTTCGCCCTCCCGGCGCGGCGGCGCTTGAAATGCGGCCGCCGAACGCGTAGGTCGTTCAATCCTGTCTCATTCTATCTGGACGTCTGGACCATGGGCTACAAGGTCGCGGTGGTCGGCGCCACGGGCAACGTGGGCCGAGAGATCCTGAACACGCTCTCGGAGCGGCAGTTTCCGGCGGACGAGGTCGTGGCACTGGCCTCCTCGCGCTCGGCGGGGACCAAGGTCTCCTTCGGCGAGGACGAGGAGCTGAAGGTCCGGAACCTCGCGGACTTCGACTTCCGGGGCATCGACATCGTGCTGTCCTCGCCCGGCGCCAAGGTCTCGGCCGAGCACGCGCCGCGCGCCGCCAAGGCCGGCGCCGTGGTCATCGACAACACCTCCCACTTCCGCATGGACCCGGACGTGCCGCTGGTGGTGCCCGAGGTCAACCGCGACGCCATCGCCGCCTACGGCCGGCGCAACATCATCGCCAACCCGAACTGCTCGACCATCCAGATGGTGCTCGCGCTCAAGCCGCTGCACGAACTGGCGCGCATCAAGCGGGTCGTGGTCTCGACCTACCAGTCGACCTCCGGCTCCGGCAAGGACGCGATGGACGAGCTCTTCTCCCAGACGCGCGGCATCTACGTCAACGAGCCGGTGCGGCCGGAGCAGTTCACCAAGCAGATTGCCTTCAACGT
>JAKSBE010000385.1 GCA_022361275.1 Kiloniellales bacterium | reverse complement strand
CCTGGTGTTGGAACTGAACTCCGGCAACGACTCGCTGCCGCCGGACTACTGGGTGCACTACCTCAAGGCCGAGTGAGCGGCCGGAACCACCCCCGCCCGCGGGTCGACGAGACCCGGATGGCCGGGGGGCCTTGTGTGCTCAGAACTCCTTGCGCAGCTCCAGGCCGATGGTCTCCTGCCGGAGGTCGTCTTCCGGGCGCAGGGGCTCGCCGCCCTGGCTCCGGTTGAGCAGGATCGGGTTGACCCGCCAGTCCTGGTTGACCCGTCCGGAGAGGTCGACCCGACGCTGGCCGTCCTGCGCCGCGCGGTGGCTGCCCGGCGCCGCACCGGCCATGGGCAGTTCCTCTTCCTTTTCCTCCGCGCCCTTGGCCGCGGCTTCGACCTCGGCCGCGGTCCTGGCGTTCCGGGCGGTCTTCAGGGTCTCGAGGAACTCCGGGGCGAGGTCGAGCGCAAGGCCCTCGTCCTGGGCCGCACGGAAGCTGCCGGGGGCGCTGCTCTGTGCCAAGGCCAAGGACATCAGCGCCATCGAAAGGCTGGCTGCCAGGAATGAACTCGTCAGCCCGTCGAAGGATAAGGTCATCGTTCCTCTCCCTCCGTCGCTTCGTCGCCCGAGGACCATTCTCGGGGCGGCGGCCTCCAGGGAAGCGTGACCCATCGGTACGGCCTTGTCCAGGGATTCTCTACCCCCTTTGCCATAGGCCGAGGGGCGGGGCCGTCAGTGCTGGAACTGCTCCATCAGGATGCGTTCCTCGAGGTTGTGCCCCGGGTCGAAGAGCAGGGTGAGCGAGACCGAACGGTCCTCGCGGACTTCGACCCGGGCGACCTCGCGGACCTCGGTGTAGTCGGCGGTCGCGCTGACCGGGCGCTTGTCGGCTTCCAGCACTTCGAAGACCACCACCGCCTTGTGCGGCAGCAGGGCGCCGGGCCAGCGCCTGGGCCGGAAGGCGCTGATCGGGGTCAGCGCCAGCAGCGGCGCGCCGATCGGCACGATGGGCCCGCGGGCCGAGAGGTTGTAGGCGGTGCTGCCGGCCGGCGTCGCGAGCAGCGCGCCGTCGCAGACCAGCTCCTCCAGGCGGACCACGCCGTCGATGCAGATCCGCAGCTTGGCGGCCTGGCGCTCCTCGCGCAGCAGCGAGACCTCGTTGATCGCCAGGGCTTCGACCCGCGCGCCGGCGATGGTGTCGGCCTGCATCCGCAGGGGGTGCAGCGTGACGGCCTCGGCGCGGGCCAGGCGTTCGGGCAGGCCGTCCTCGCGGTACTCGCTCATCAGGAAACCGACCGAGCCGCAGTTCATCCCGTAGATCGGCGTACCGCGATCGATGAAGCCGTGCAGGGTCTCGAGCATCAGGCCGTCGCCACCCAGGGCAACGACGATCTCGGCCTGCTCCGGCGGCACGGTTTCGTAAAGCGCGGCGAGCCGCGCGGCAGCGGCCCTGGCCTCCGGCGTGTCGGCGGCGACCAGTGTGAAGGCAGGCTTGGACATGGTCACGGACCCCCTCGGACTCGCGGCGCCGGCCGCCCTGAAAGGACGGCCGGCGCTGGAGTATAGCCGCGCCGGACGCGGCGCTGCCAGCCCGCCGGGCCGGCGGCGGGGTTCCACCTTGCAATTGCTCCAGCCTTGCCGCACTTTCTGTCCGTCCTTGGAGGAGGAGGCGATCATGGCGATCCGGCCGGCGTCTGCGCTGTTTCTGATGATGCTGGTGCTTTCGGGCTGGACCGGCGCCCTCCGGGCCGACGACCGCCACGCCGGCTACTACTATCCCAAGCCCGGCTCCCAGGAGACCTACGAGGCCCGGGCGGAGACCCTGCCCGAGGCGAACCGCGCGGTGCGGATCGGCTTCGCCACCGGGCTGGCCAACCAACTGCGTGCCCGGCCGCATGCCCAGACCCTGGCCGTATTCGCCAAGGGCGCGGACGCCGAGAAGCTGATCCTGGTCTCCCTGCAGGACGGCCGGATCGAGACCATCTACCGGGCCCGCGCCGTCTTCGCCAACCTCACCGCGGTCGCCCGGGTGATGCCGCTCTTCGCCGACTACGGGGTGCAGGAGGTCTTCACCTTCTTCGACCTGGCCAAGATGCTCGGCTTCACCCAGATCACCATCTCCGACGGCGATGACTTCGCCCACCAGGTCTTCATCGAGTAGCGGCGCACCATTGTACAGGACAAAGCGTTCTTCCCCTTTTGAGGGGGCGGTGGCTGTTTGACACCGTCCAATCGTTCACCTGGGCAGCCGTGGGATCGGCCCGGTGATGCAGCCGCCGGTCAGGAAGGAGAAATCAGCCGCCGGTGACGCTCATGTGGCGGCCGACCGCGGGTCGGCGGCGGCGGCGGTCGATGACGAAGTCGTGGCCCTTGGGCTTGCGGGCGATGGCTTCGTGGATCGCCGCTTCGACCAGGGCGTCGTCCTCGCTCTCGCGCAGCGGCGCGCGCAGGTCGGCGGCGTCCTCCTGGCCCAGGCACATGTAGAGCGTGCCGGTGCAGGTGAGGCGCACCCGGTTGCAGCTCTCGCAGAAGTTATGGGTCATCGGCGTGATGAAGCCGATGCGTCCGCCGGTCTCGCGGCAGCGGCTGTAGCGGGCCGGGCCGCCGGTGCGGTGGTCGATCTCGTCCAGGGTCCACTTCTCCTGGAGCCGGCCGCGGACCATGGACAGCGGCAGGTACTGGTCGACCCGGGTCTCGCCGCCGATGTCGCCCATCGGCATGACTTCGATGAAGGTCAGGTCGAAGCCTTCGTCACCGCACCAGGCGACCAAGCGGTCGAACTCGTCGTCGTTGACGCCCTTCAGCGCCACGGTGTTGATCTTGACCGCCAGGCCGGCCGCCTTGGCCGCGGCCAGGCCCTCCTGGACCTTGTCCAGCTTGCCCCAGCGGGTGATGGCCTGGAACTTGTGCGGGTCCAGGGTGTCGAGCGAGACGTTGATCCGGCGCACGCCGAGGTCGGCCAACTCGGCCGCGTGCTTGGCGAGCTGGCTGCCGTTGGTGGTGACGGTCAGCTCGTCCAGGGCGCCCGACTCCAGGTGCCGGGACAGCCGCCGGAAGAGCCACATGATGTTGCGGCGGACCAGGGGCTCGCCGCCGGTCATGCGCAGCTTGCGCACGCCCTGGCGGACGAAGGCGCTGCACAGCCGGTCCAGTTCCTCCAGGGTCAGGATCTCGGCCTTGGGCAGGAAGGTCATGTCCTCGGCCATGCAGTAGACGCAGCGGAAATCGCAGCGGTCCGTCACCGAGACCCTGAGATAAGTGATCGCGCGCCCGTAGGGATCGATCATCCGTGACGTATCCGGCATCTGCCCGCTGGCCTCCCGAAGCTGCTTTAGCGTGCGTATTGTTCTCGATCCCTAACCTAGGCGCAAGACGCCTGCAATTCGACCCCAGGATTCCTGCGGTTTTGCCGGGCGGCCCCTTGGCAGGGCCGGCGGCGGCGACTAGCCTTCGGCCATGACGACGGACCCGACGAAACCCGGGCCGACCTCGGCCTTGGACCGTCCGGCCGCCCGCTGGATCGCGGTGGCGGTGGCCCTGGCCGGGGCCGTGGCCCTGGGGACGATCCACCGCGACGACCTGCTGCCGCCGGACGAGGCGGCGGCGCCCGCCGCGGACGACCCTTTCCAGGCCTGCCTGGCCCAGCGCCGTGCCGATATAGAGCAGATGCAGGCCGACGGGGTCATTGACCAAAATCAAGCCAAGCTCTTCCTCGGCCGCGCCGAGGCCCTCTGCCGGGACCAGACCGGCGGCAACGCCCCGCCGCCGCCGCAGTAGCCTGCGCCTCTACTTGGACGGACGGTTCGGAGAGGCTCCCCCTGCCGACCCGCGCGCAGTGCCGCGCCTACGCGCCCCATCGAGGGGCAGGGCTGAAGCCTGCGGCCGGCGGCGACCCCCGGCGCGAGGCCGGGTCGGCTGATCGCATGATCGCGCCCTCGTCATCTCATCGCGCCCTCGTTCCGGCCGGCCCTGATCGTCATCGCCGTCGCCCTCCTACCGCCGGCGGAGCGGGCCGAGCTCAATCGTCCGAATAGAAGGGCGTCTCAGCCTCGCGCGGCGGCAGGATCAGGATCTTGCGGTAGGGCAGCTTGCCGCGCTCCAGGACGATGCTCGAGGACTTGCTGTAGACCGCGCCGTAGCGCGGCTTGGCGAGGTCGAGAAAGCGGGCCAGGGTCGCGGTGCCGAAGTAGTGCATGGGGATGACGGTCGGCGCGCCGATCTGCTCGATCACCTCGAGCATGAGCGACTGCGCCATGGTGTAGATGCCGTCGATCGGCGCCAGCAGCACGTCGATCATGCCGAGCTGGCCCAGGTGCTCCTCGGTCAGCAGGTGGTGCAGGTGGCCCAGATGGGCGATGCAGAGGTCGGCGATCTCGAAGACGAAGATCGAGTTGCCGTTGTAGCGTACGCCGCCGAGGTCGCGGACGTTGGTCGGCAGGTTCCATACCTTGAGGTCGCGGAGCTGGTGCTCGTGCACGGCCATGCCGCCGCCGGGATCCCAGCCGCGGAGTACAAGCTGGATCTCCGGGTCCACGACGTCGGTGTAGTGGGTGTCGTGGGCGTTGTTCATGGTCACGACGTCCGGCACCACCGGCGGCCGGATCCAGCCGTTGTAGTCGGTGACCGCGGAGACGCCCTCGGCGCTCTCGATCAGGAAGCTGGAGTGCCCCAGGAAGGTGAGCCGCAGGCTGCCGGGCGCGGGCAGGGCCGCCGGGATGACCTTGGGCTGGGCCCCGGCGATCGGCAGGCACTTGGCGGCGGCGGAGCCGACCGCGAGGAGCAGCGCCAGCGCGGCGAGCGTTAGCGCCGCGATCGCGCCGGCGATTCTTCGGCGTTTCGTCGGTCGAAGTCTGGCAGTCAGGATCATGATCGGGTCCGCGCTCCTGGTGGTTCGGGCGGCCGCTCCAAAGGCGACCATCATGAACCAGACGGTGCCGCGACGGAAGGGGCCTGCCCTCCGGCGGAAGTCGATCCAGGCCTCGTCAAGGCCGGTCAGGTAGGCCTTCCGCCAAGCAAGCCACCGGCAGCGTCAAGACGTGGAGCATGGGCCGAAACGGTCCCCGGATCTCAGGCAGGCAATAGAAGAACCGGGGCTGGTCGTTCATCTTTTCGTCCAGCAGCAGGGCCGTTTCGTCTCGGGACGGGGTCATGGCCGCTCCGGCGCCGTCGCCCGCATTGCGGGCCGTGCCGAGGCGGCGGCGAACCAGGCGGCCAGGCGGGGCCGTCCTTGCCGCCAGTCCAGCGCTGGCAGGCCATGGTCGAGGATGCCGAGGGTGGCGGCCAGGGCGATCCGGGTGAAGTCCCAGGGCCATTCCGCCGGCGCGGCGGGGCAGAGGACCTCCAGGCGGTCCAGGCAGCGCTCCGCCCGCCGCAACTCCACCTCCAGGAGGAAAGCCGACCGCGCGGCCGGTTCCCGCCGCAGCTCGCGATTCCAGACCGCGACCCCGTCGAGGAAACCGGTCACCAGGCCCTCCAGGGCGCGGGCCTGCCAGTCGTCGGCCCGGCCCTCCGGGAAGCAGCGCGCCTGGCCGGTCACCCGGTCGAAGTAGGCGCAGATGGTCCGCGACTCGCCGAGCACCAGCGCGCCCTCGACCAGGGTCGGCACCCGGCAGACCGGGCTGTAGGCCAAGAGCGGGCTGTCCGGGCTGCGGTTGACCACCCGAATCTCCTCGATCCTCTCGGTGAGGCCGGCCTCGGTGGCGGCGATCCGGGCGATGCGGGCGTAGGGCGAGTTCGGGGTGACGAAGAGCTTCATGGCGCCGCCGCCGGTGCCCCTGCCCGTGCTCAACGCGTCGGCCCCCTGTCCTGGAGCCGGGGGCGCCGGATCGCGGTGATGCCCTGGCCGTTGTTGGCCTTGCGCGTGCGCGCCTCGAGCTGCCCGAGGGGCTCGACGGCGACCGCCATGTGCAGGGCGGTGGCGTGGACCACGGTCTCGGGGTCGACCGCGATGGCGACGTGGTCGGGCAGGAAGACCAGGTCGCCGCGCAGGACGGCGGCGCCGGGCTCCAGCGGCTCGCCGAGGATCTCCTCCTGCATGCGGGTATCGCGCAGGGCGAAGATCCCCGACCGGGCCAGGGCGATCTGGACCAGGGCCGAGCAGTCCAGACCGACGCTGCTGCGTCCGCCCCAGAGATAGGGCGCGCCGCGAAAGGCGAGGGCGGTCTCGACGTAGTCGGCTACGGTCTCGCCCAGGGGCGCCAGATGGCCGCCGAAGACCCAGCCGCCGCCGGCCAGGCGGGCGAAGTCCTGGCGCTCCTCGACCACCGCCAGCGGGCTGGCCATGGACAGCAGGTCCAGCGCCGGCGACTTGAGGGCGGGCTCGGTGAAGAGGTAGCTGCGCAGCGCCGTCAGGCTATGGGTCGGGGCCGCGACCCGGTCTGTCAGCGCGGCGGCGGCGACGTAGCCGACATAGCCGTCGCCGGCGCTCTGCACCCAGGCCCAGCCCCCGGCCTCGTCGTAGACGTTGACCTCCTCGCCGTAGAGCAGCTGACTGTCCAGAGGGGCCTCGTCGCGGGGCGCGCGGCGCAGGTCGACGATCCCCTTTGTGACCTGGCTGCGGAGCCCTTCGACATAGCGCGGCGCCGCCACCCGGTCCCGCAGATAGGCGGCGGCCAGATCCTCGCGGAAGGGGTGGAGGCGCGGGTCGAGATCGGTCATCGGCCCCTTATAGCTTTGCCGGGGTCGTGCCGTGAAGCCGGGACCCGTGCCGGCTGTGCCTCGACCGCCCGGGTCGGGACCGGCTCAGGTGATCTTGAAGCGCTGCAGGACGTCGGCCAGGTCGTCGCCGAAGGGGTCGCCTCTGCGGATCAGCCCGACGGTCATCGGCAGCGGCTTCAGGTCGGCGTGACCGGCATCGAGGCTGGTCAGGACCGCGACCGGGATGTCGCGGGTCGCCGGCATGGCGGCCAGGGCGCAGGCCAGATCGACGCCGCTCATGCGGGACATGACCATCGCCGTGATCACGAGATCCGGCTTGGTCTCCATGACCAGGCCGATGGCCTCGAGGGGGTCGTTGACCGTCGACACCCGGTAGCCGCAGGCGGCGAGCTCGCGCTCCACGACCTTCGCCGCGCTGCGCTGGGGGATGATCAGCGTGACCTCGGTATTGGTGATGGTGATGTCGCTGATGTCGAAGGTCTTCTTGTGCGGCAGGTCGCGGACCACCGCGGCCACTTCTTCCTGCCCGACCGACGTGCCCTCCAGCAGGTCGGAGATCCTGTCGCTGAACGCCTGCAGGTCCTCGACGTGCTGGGCCTCGATGGACTTGATGTCGGCGGCGTAGTCGTCGAGCCGGTGAGTCAGGGGGCCGAGGGCGGGAATGGTGACGCTGCGCGCCTTGAGGCGAAGGCTGGCGGCATCCTGGGCCAGCAGCTTGGCCGCGGTCGTGCCGTCGAGGACCCCCGCCCGGACCTGCTGCAGGCGCAGCTCGAGGCCGGCGACGACATCGCGCGCCTCGTCGAGAACCTCGGCGGTCGCGAGCTGATCGACCTCCTCTTCGCTGAGCATGGCTTCGGATGTGCTGGTCACGGATCGCCCCGAAAAGAGTTATGCTTGAATCGGAAGCGAAGCCTACGGCAAAGGGGTTAAGCGTGCGCTAAACAGGCCGGGCGGGATGGGGTCAGTCCTCCTCCCCCTCCTTCATTCCCGGCCCGCCGTCCGGTTTCCGCTCGGCCAGGACCTTGGCCCGGGCCTCCTCGATCTCGCGCTCGCGGAGATAGTCGTCCGTGGTCCGGGGCCGCGGCCGCTCTGCCCCCTTGAAGGGCGCGTCGGGCGCGTCGAACTGGACCACGACCCGGCAGTCCTCGCACATCATGATGCGCTCGACCTGGTCGCCCTGCAGGAACATCGAATGCCGGCCGGCCAGGTGCTCGACGATGCGCCCGATCGAGCTGGCGACGCCGAAGGGCTTGCCGCAGCGGATGCAGTGGAAGGGCTCGGCCTCGTTGAGGGTCACCGCGCCCTGGGCCTCGCCGGTGAAGTCGATCTGCGGCTTGAGGGAGATGACGCTCTCGGGGCAGGTGTTGCGGCAGAGCCCGCACTGGACGCAGGCCGACTGGTTGAAGCCCAGCCAGGGCCGCTCGGGATCGTCCAGCAGGGCGCCGGTCGGGCAGGCGCCGACGCAGGCCAGGCAGAGCGTGCAGCCCTGGGTGTCGACCTCGATCGCACCGAAGGGGGCACCCTCGGGCAGCGGCAGGACCTCGACCGGTTCCGGGGCCTCGTCATGGAGATGGCGCAGGGCCAGCAGGGCTCGGGTCCGCTTGCCGCCCAGGGGCAGGAAGCTGCCCGCCGGCATCTCCGGGCGGGCCGCCAGGCCGTAGAGCAGGGCCTCGACCGCTTCGGGGTCCTGCTGGTCGATCAGGTGGATGCGGCCGCCGCCGTAGCCGAGGCCGGCGAGCACGGTCTCCGCCAGGCCGATCTGCTGGGCCAGCCCGGTCAGCTCGCCGGCCTTGTCCGGACCGGCCAGGATCGCGATCTGCCCGGCGCCGTAGGCCAGCGCCGCCGCCAGGACGTCGAAGCCGATCTGGGTCACCTCGTTGACCGCGAAGGGCAGGACCCGGGCCGGCAGGCCGCGGCCGAAGCGCGCCATCAGCGAGATCAGCTCCTCGCCGTGACGGCCGTCGTGGACCAGCAGGACGGGATTCCTCCCGTCGGCAGCGCGGTAGGCGGCCAGCAGGGTCTTCACGCGCTGGAACAGGGTCTCCACCGGCGGCAGTTGATAGGTCGCGGCGCCGGTCGGACAGACGCTGGCGCAGGCGCCGCAGCCGGCGCAGACGAAGGGGTCGATGGCGACGCTGTCGCCGTCGGGCGTGATCGCGCCCAGGGGGCAGAGGTCGAGGCAGCGGGTGCATCCGGTCTTGCGGCTGCGGCCATGGGCGCAGATCGAGGCGTCGTAGTCGATGTAGCGGGGCTTCTCGAACTCGCCGACCAGCTCGGCGATGTCGAAGAGCGCCTTCTGCACCGCGGCCGGATTGCCGGGATCGGGCCGCAGGTAGCCGTCGCGTCGCGCGTGGGCCTGGAACAGCGGGGTCCCGCCGGTCAGGTCGAGGATCAGGTCGCACTCCGAGAAGGCGTTGTCGCGCGGCGCCTCGAACTCGAGATAGCGGCGCGAGGCGGCCCTGGCCGGGGCGTAGCCGTTCACGGTGATCCCGAACTTGCCCAGATGGCCCCTGGCCTGGGCGATGCTGCCGCGGAAGACCGGGACGTCCATGACCCGCGGCGCGGCGACCTCGCCCGGCTCGCGCAGAAGGACGGTCACCTCCAGCCGCCCGGCCAGCTGCTTGGCCGCCTCGATGGCCTGGTCGTCGCGGCCGTAGACCAGGCAGACACCCTGGGACTCGAAGGCGACGCTCGGCGTCGGCGTGACGTCGAGCGCGGCCTCGGCCAGGAGGGCGGCGATCTTCGGGGCCGCCGCCTCGGCCTCCGCGGACCAGCCGGCGCGCTCGCGGACGTTGGTGAAGGCGAGCCGCGTCTGCGGGTTGTCCTCGGCGGCGACCTCTGTGAAGAGCGGCGCCTCCTGGGTGCAGGCGACGAGAACCGGGTTCTCGCCGAGAATCGCCCGCTGGAAGTTGCCGAGCTGGGCCCGGCAGAGCTGGGTCTCCGGCGCCGGCGCGCCTTCGGCCCCGACGGCCGCGCAGGCCTTGGCCAGCCCGCCCCCGGCCAGCGGCATGGTGTTCTCGCAGTCGCAGACCACCACGGTCTTGCCGTTGATCTTCATCGAGATCGCTTGTCTCCCCTGATCGGCGTTTTTTGTCTTTTGATCCGGGCTTTTTGCCCGGTGGCAGGCGGCATTTTAGGAAGGGAGGCCCGCAGAGACGACCCCAAAGTTTCAGGGGATTGCCTGCCGGGTCAAGACTTCGGCGCGTCGGTCGTAGCCATCTCTAGGTATCGCTCGGCCTCGCGCCACCCATGACCCAACTCGCGCCACCCATGGCCCAGAAGATCTGCCAGAACAGCGGCTCATACCTGAGCTCGCCGACCCTCAGGACCCGGCTGCCGTCGACGCTCCGGATCTCGATGCCGGCCTTCGTTTTCTTGAACTGCGCAGCGGACAGGTCGCCCCAGGACAGGAAGGTCGTCCTGCCGGTCTCCGAGCGCGAGGTTACGCCACGGCGCGAGACCTCGATCGTGTCGGGGTATTTACGTCCTCCACGCCAATAGCGGTAGATCAGATCGGCAACGGCGGCGAGCAGCAGGACGGCCCAGATGATCTGGGCTGCAAGGCTCTCGAACTCGAAGACGAAGAGAAGAACGATCGCTGCAGTGAGCAGCGAGACGCCGATCAGGGTTTTGTATCCTTTGGTTCTTCGCTCACGTTTGTCCCGGGCAAGCGACTTGAAGGTCAGCGTGGTCCTTCGGACCGCGTTGCGCAGGGCGTCGGTCAGCCCGCGGCCATTGAAGGGCACCGGCCGGCCGATCCAGGCCACCCCGGACAGGAAGGCCTCCAGTTCCTCGTCGCCATCGAAGCGGCCGTAGAAGGCGACCCTCCGCCCCTTCTGCGTCGTTATGCGGACCTCCGCGTGCCAGCGGCGTCGAACATTGGCGATCTGGTCCCAGGAGATGTGGAGGGGATCGCCCCATGCCGGGTCGATCTCCAGGCCTTCCGCGTGCAGCAGGAGCTTCCAGTTGAGGCGCCAGCCCAGGGCGAGGCCGAGGATGCCGAGAAGGAGGAAGAATCCGATGTGGACGTAGGAGAGAATGGGCTGGTACAGGGTACCGCTGGGAAAGTCGCCGTCCTCCGGTATCAGACCGAAGAGGGCGAGCGTGACGAAGAGCATGCCCCCAGCGAGATGGATCCAGCGGATGCGCCGGGAGTGACCGAAGCGCAGAGGCTGCCTTACAAGGTACTCTACCAGGTCCGGCGCGGCCAAGCCCATCCCTCGGTCCTCCGTGTGGCGGAGAGGGTCAGTCGAGCCGCGGTTCCCATTGGCCGCAGCCGTCGTCCGAGGCCGCTGGAGGCCAGCGGGTGACGTACTTCGGCTCGTTGCCGTCGGCGTCGAGCTGGACCGAGTAGGGCTGCGGCGCGTAGCGGCGGCAGGCGCCCAGCTTCACCTTGCGGCCGATCATCTCGGGATCGTCGCGGTCGAGCTCGATCTCCTGGTTGTCCCAGTAGTGGCAGCTGCGGCAGGTCTTCATCGGTACGTCCTTGCGATCGGTCCGCGGCCCGGGGCCTTCGGCACCCCGACCGCGACACCTTACCCCCTAGGCCTTAAGCAAGCGTCACGATGGAAAGCGTCGGACTCCCGGCCCTTTGCCGGGCTGCCGCGGGCCGGCGGGCCGCTTCGGAGAGGGCGTTCGGCTTGGGGCTCAGCGGGGCCGGTCGAATTTCCGGGACAGCAGCGCCTGCAGGCGGTCGCTGGCGGTCCGATAGAACAGCGGGTCGCCGGGATGACTGATCCGGTCGCTCAGCTCCTGCCATTCCTCCTCGCTCAGGATCTCGACCGCGCTGGGGAAGAAGTCGCGGTCCTCCTTGGCGATGTGCTGGCGGTACTGGGCGACGAAGGCCGATGGGCCCAGGGTCGGCACGGCGGCATTGACCTACCGAAAGGCGGCACAGCCTCAAGCAAAGCGGGATGCGGCTTTGAGGCCGGGTCGGCTTCAAATCATCCCGCTTCAGCGGTTCAGGACGTCGTCCCGGGTCGAGGCGGCGATCGACATCACCTCGTCGGTCAGGTCGCGGGCCACCCCCAGCTCCTCCAGGGTCGCCTGCAGGTGCCCGGCCACCGCGTCGAAGTGGCTGTCGGTCAGGCCGCGTTCCACCAGCGGCGCGTGGGCCCGGCGCAGGTCCTTGCCCGTGTAGATCGCGGGCCCGCCGAAGACCGTGATCAGGAAGGCCTTCTGCTTGCCACGCTGGACCCGCATGTCGGTGCCCTCGAAGAAATGGCTGATCCCGGGATCGGCCAGGACCTTCTGATAGAACAGGTCCACCGCGGCCTCGACCGCCGCCTTGCCGCCCAGGCGCTCGAAAAGCGAAGTCGTCGTCATCTTTCTCTCCTGGCTCGGCCGGGTCTTCTCGGCCCGGCTCGTCGTTGAGCCGGCACTTTGGCACGAGGCGGTCGTGTCGCTCTGTGAGATTTGCCCGTCGAATCCGTAGCGTCTCTTCCCAGCCCGCGAGGTCTCCGTCTCGACGCCGCGGCGTCGGCGCTAGCCCGCATTTCTCACCGTGGTCATGGTCTGCGCGGTCCTGTCGCTCCGACAGCACCGCGCAGACCATGACCACGGTGAGAAATGCGGGCTAGATCTCCAGGACCGCCGCGCCGGTCAGGCGGCCGTCGCGCAGGCGGGTGAGGGCTTCGTTGGCCTCCGCGAGCCGGAAGCGCTCGACCCGGGTCCGGACCGGCACCCGCGGGGCCAGGGCGAGGAACGCGTCGCCGTCGCGGCGGGTCAGGTTGGCCACCGAGACCAGCTTGCGCTCGCGCCACAGCAGCTCGTAGGGGAAGCTCGGGATGTCGCTCATGTAGATGCCGGCGCAGACCACGGTGCCGCCGGGCCGAACCGCCTTCAGGGCCGCCGGCACCAGGCCGCCGACCGGGGCGTAGAGGATCGCGGCGTCGAGCTCTTCGGGCGGGGCCGCGCCGGAGTCGCCCGCCCAGACCGCCCCCAGTTCCCTGGCGAAGGCCTTGGCGGGCGCGTCGCCGGGCCGCACGAAGGCGTAGACCTCGCGGCCCTGATGGCCGGCGACCTGGGCGACGATATGGGCCGCCGCGCCGAAGCCGTAGAGCCCCAGGCGCCGGGCCTCGCCCGCCATCACCAGCGAGCGATAGCCGATCAGGCCGGCGCAGAGCAGGGGCGCCGCCTCGGCGTCGCTGTAGTCGCCGTGGATCGGAAAGCAGTAGCGGGCGTCGGCCAGGAGGTAGCGACCGTAGCCGCCGTTCAGGGTGTAGCCGGTGAAGCGTGCCTCGGGACAGAGATTCTCCTGGCCGCTGCGGCAGTAGTCGCAGGCGCCGCAGGTCCAGCCGAGCCAGGGGACGCCGACCCGCTGGCCGGTCTCGAAGCGCTCGACTCCCGGGCCGAGCGCGGCGATCCGGCCGACCACCTCGTGGCCAGGGACCAGCGGCAGGGCCGGCCGGTCCAACTCGCCGTCGACCACGTGGAGGTCGGTGCGGCAGACCCCGCAGGCCGCGACCTCGACCAGCACCTCCCCCGCGCCCGGATCCGCCAGCGTCATCTCCCGGCGAACCAGGGGCGTCCCGGCACGCTCCAGGACCATGGCCTGCATCCGCCGGGTCATGCGCCGCTCCCTCGGTTCAGGTTCTGAGGAACCCTAGCGTCCCGATTCTGAAGTTCGCGAGAGCGAATTGCAGAATCAAAGGGACACTAGCTCGTTGAATCTCGTGTGACTCAGCTTCCAAATCTCGGCGCATGAAATGCGCCGGACTTCGAAACCATCACACTAGATCAAGCTGCGCTCGATTGGAATCGATTGAGCGCAGATAATTTGATCTGTTTCATACAGTTAGAGCAGCGGCGAGACCCGGGGTGATGCACGTCAATCGAGGTCGTGATCCTGCAGCCACATCACCGTGGCGGCGGTGCTGAGCAGCAGGGTGGCCGGGATCGAAATCAGCAGGAAGTCGATCTCGACCCGCTCGAACCCGTCGAAGACCAAGTAGCGGAGGCCGTAGAAGAGCGCCAGGCCGCAGGCCGCGACCAGCAGGGTGGGGACGACGACGAGCCCGGCGATCGCGGCGAGTCTGAAGCTGGAAGCCCGCGGATGCCTCTCCCTCCGCGGCCCCCCGTACTGAAGCTGCAACCAGTTGGCGAAGACGGCGAGCGAGGTGATGCCGACGCAGAGCCCGAAGACGGCCACGGCGGCGGTCAGGCTTCCGAGGGCCCGGCTCAGACTCTCGGCGAGGTAGGTGGCGACGAAAATCTGGCTGGTCCAGAAGAAGATGTGGCCTGTCAAAGCGGGCAGCGGCGCCGACGCTGCCTTTGACCCTGGTGCGGACAATCCTGTCCTGTTTTCAATCATGAATACCTTCCCTTTTTTGGCCAGGGGTTCCCGAGATAGTAGTGACCTTCGGTTTTTAATACAACCTTGTGGAAAACTTCCCTCGTTAACTATGAAGGCGCGAACAAGAAAGTATTGACGCTTCTGAGAATTGACGAAACCGCCCGAGTCGTGCGCACACTCCAGGGTGCGCTTACTCGACCCGTCCGCTCCGGAGGTGGCGATGGGGGAAGCCGAGGTCTCTTCCCGCCGTCGCGGCGGCCGTGCCGCGCGGCGAGAGCAGCGCGCGGCCCCGATTCCGGAGGCCGCCCGGCCGGTCCGGCCTGGCCTGGCCGGGGGCCGCTACCGGCCCCTGACGGCGGCCGAGGTGCGGCGGATCCACGCCGCCGCCCTCGACGTGCTTGAGCAGATCGGTTTCGCCAATCCGATTCCCGGCTGTGTCGAGGTGCTGACCGCGGCCGGGGCGCGGCTGAGCGACGAGGGTCGCTTGGTGATCCCGCGCGCCCTGGTCGAGGACACCTTGGCAAAGGCGGCGCGTAACATCGTCCTGCACGCGGCCGATCCCGCGCTCGACATGGAGCTCAGCGGCACGCGGGTCCACTTCGGCACCGCCGGCGCGGCGGTCCACATCGTCGATTCCGAGACCGGCGCCTATCGCGAATCGACCCTCCGGGACCTCTACGACATGGCGCGGCTGGCCGACGCGCTGGAGCACATCCATTTCTTCCAGCGCCCGGTCGTCGCCCGGGACATGGCCGCGCCGCGCGACCTCGACCTCAATACCTGCTACGCCGCCGTCACGGGAACCCGCAAGCACGTCGGCACCAGCTTCGTCGAGCCGGCGCACGTCGAGGAGGCGCTGGCCATGCTGCATGCCATCGCCGGCGGCGAGGACAAGTGGCGTGCCCGGCCCTTCGTTTCCATGTCCTGCTGCTTCGTGGTGCCGCCGATGACCTTCGCCGAGGACGCCTGCCGCTGCCTCGAGGCGGCGGTGCGCGGCGGCATGCCGGTCCTGCTGCTCGCCGCCGGACAGGCCGGCGCCACCTCGCCGGCGGCCCTGGCCGGCGCTGTGGTCCAGGAGGTCGCCGAGGTGCTGGGCGGCCTGGTCTACGTCAACGCCGTCGCGCAGGGCGCGCCGGCGATCTTCGGGCCCTGGCCCTTCGTCTCGGATCTGCGCACCGGCGCAATGAGCGGGGGCAGCGGCGAGCAGGGGCTGCTCTCCGCCGCCTGCGCCCAGATGGGGCAGTTCTACGACCTGCCCACGGGCGTCCCCGCGGGAATGACCGATTCGAAGCTGCCGGACGCCCAGTCCGGCTACGAGAAGGGTTACACCGAGGCCTTGCTCGGACTTTCCGGGGCCAACCTGATCTACGAGGCGGCCGGCATGCATGCCAGCCTGCTCGGCTTCTGTTTCGAGAGCCTGGTGATCGACAACGACATGATCGGCTCGATCCTGCGCACGATCCGCGGCATCGAGGTGACCGAGGACAGCCTCTCGGTCGAGACCATGCGCCAGGTCTGCACCCAGGGGCCGGGCCATTTCCTCGGCCATGAGCAGACCCTGGGCCTGATGCAGGTGGAGTACGTCTACCCGGAGGTCGGCGACCGCAGCAGTCCGAAGGAATGGGCCGAGGCCGGCTCCAGCGACGTGGTCGAGCGGGCCCGCGGCAAGACCCGGGCGATCCTGGAGCGCCATTATCCCGGCCAGGTGGACGCCGCGACCGACACCCGGATCCGCGCGGCCTTCGACATCAAGCTGCCCCGGGAAGCCATGGGGGAAGCCATGGGGGAAGCCATGGGGGAAGCCATGGAGTCGAAATGACGGCGGCCTGACCACCTCCGGGTCAGGCCGCGGGACCGAGGTCGGATCGAGGCCCCGCTGCGGGGCCGGGCGGGATCAGGACGAATCGGCGGTGCTGTATTCCTCGAGGAAGGAGCGGATCGCTTCCGCGGTCTCCTCGAACATCAGGACGTTGTGCTCCTCGCTGTCGAGCACCACCTTGCGGTTGGCCTGGGCGCAGTGGTAGCCGCGCATCCAGGGATCGCGCTTCGACCAGACCGCCAGGGTGTTCGGCATGTCGCCGAT
>JAKSBE010000407.1 GCA_022361275.1 Kiloniellales bacterium | reverse complement strand
TTGCTCCTCGCCGAACCGGCGCAGGCAGTTTTCGATGATGATCACGGCACCGTCGACGATCAGCCCGAAGTCCAGGGCCCCCAGGCTCATCAGATTGCCGGACACGCGGTTCTGCACCATGCCGGTCACCGTCATCAGCATGGACAGCGGGATGACCGCGGCGGTGATGATGGCGGCGCGAAAATTGCCCAGCAGCAGGAACAGCACCGCGATCACCAGCAGCGCGCCTTCCAGCAGGTTGGTCCGCACGGTCCGGATGGTCTTTTCCACCAGCGTCGTGCGGTCGTAGACGGCGCGGACGACGACGCCGGCCGGCAGGCTGTCGTTGATGCCGGCCAGCCTGTCCGCGACGGCCTTCGATACGGTTCGGCTGTTTTCGCCGATCAACATGAACACGGTGCCCAGCACCACTTCGGCGCCGTTCTCGGTGGCCGCACCGGTGCGCAGCTCCTGGCCCAGGATGACGTCGGCGACGTCGCCGATGCGGATGGAAACGCCGTGGCGCTGGGTGATGATGATGTCGCGCAGGTCGTCCAGCCCTTCGGCCTGGCCGGGCACGCGCACCAGATACTGCTCGCCGGACCGTTCGATGTAGCCCGCGCCGACATTGGCGTTGTTGCGCTCCAATGCGTCGATGATGTCGGCCAGGCCCAGCTGGAAGGCCTCCAGCCGGTGCGGCCAGGGCGTGACGTGGACCTGCTTCTGATAGCCACCGATGGTGTTGACGTCGGTCACGCCCGGAACGGTGACCAGCTGCGGCCGGACCACCCAGTCGTGCAGCGTGCGCAGATCGGTCGGCGTCCAGGCGGTTCCGTCCGCCTTGCGGCCGCCGGGCTCGATCTCCACGGTGTACATGAAAATCTCGCCCAGGCCGGTGGCGATCGGACCCATTTCGGGCTCGATCCCGGGCGGCAGCTGGCTGCGGATGGACTGCAGCCGCTCGGCGACCAGCTGCCGGGCCAGATAGATGTCGGACCCGTCCTTGAACACCACCGTCACCTGGCTCAGGCCATAGCGGGAAATCGACCGCGTGTAGTCCAGCCCCGGCAGGCCGGAGATGGCGGTTTCGACCGGGAAGGTGATGCGCTGCTCGGCCTCCAGGGGCGAGAAGCCCGGCGCCTCGGTGTTGATCTGCACCTGGACGTTGGTGATGTCGGGCACCGCGTCGATGGGCAGACGGTTGAAGTTGTAGGCGCCCAGACCGGCCAGGCCCAGGACGGCCGCCAGGACGAGCCAACGATGGCGAATGGC
>JAKSBE010000047.1 GCA_022361275.1 Kiloniellales bacterium | reverse complement strand
GTAGGCCGTGAACTCTGCACCGCCAGCTTCCGCCAAAACCTTCGTGATCGCCGCCGTCAGCGTCGTCTTACCATGGTCAACGTGACCGATCGTCCCGACATTGCAGTGCGGCTTCGTCCGCTCGAACTTCGCCTTGGCCATGACTTCCTTGTTCCCGAATGCGGCGCACAGGCCGGCGCCAAGTCAACTCAAACTCTCATCCCGACCGCGACATGGCTGGAGCGGGTGATGGGAATCGAACCCACATAACCAGCTTGGAAGGCTGGGGCTCTACCATTGAGCTACACCCGCAAGCTCCCGCCTTCGCTTGGAAAGGCTTGGTGGAGGGGGTTGGATTCGAACCAACGTAGCTTGCGCAACGGGTTTACAGCCCGTCCCCTTTAACCACTCGGGCACCCCTCCTCGCCATCGCGCATCACGATGCGACGGGGTTGGGAAATATGTTGATTTGCAACCGCGTGTCAACTTTAAACAAGTGCAAACACCGCCCTTAGCCGAACTTTTGTGCGGCTATGGCAGTGCGCGCGCGAAAGGCGCAGACATCGGGATACTAATCGGATATATGGCGAAGCGCAAGGCGGCCCGCAAAAGGGGCGGAAACCTAGGAAAAAAGAGTACTTATTGGCTTTATGGCCTACACAGCGTGGCCGCCGCCCTGGCCAACCCCGAGCGCCGCTGCCTCACGCTGCTGGCCACTCAACAGGGCGCGGCCGCCCTGGCCGAGCGTATGGCCGCCCCCCGGACATCGGGCGAGCCACCGCCGGCGCCGCAGATCGCCGGCCGCGAGGACCTGGAGCGCGCCCTGCCCGCCGGGGCCGTGCACCAGGGCGTTGCCTTGCTGGTCGAGCCTCTGCCCGCCACGGACCTGGGGGCGGTCCTGCCGGCCGAGGGGCCGGCGGTCGTGGTCGCCCTCGACCAGGTGACGGACCCCCAGAACCTCGGCGGCATCCTGCGCTCGGCGGCCGGCTTCGGCGCCTTGGCGGTGGTCACTCAGGAACGCCATGCCCCCGGCGTCACCCCGGCCCTGGCCAAGGCCGCCTCGGGGGCGCTCGAGGCGGTGCCCCTGGTCCAGGTCAACAACCTGGTGCGCGCTCTCGAGGGGCTCAAGAGGCAGGGGTTCTGGGTGGTCGGGCTCGACGCCGAGGCCGAGCGGCCGCTCTCGGCGCTGGACGCCGGGGCGCGGGTCGTCCTCCTGCTCGGCGCGGAGGGCGCCGGCCTGCGCCGGCTGTCCAGGGAAACCTGCGACTTCCTGGCCGCCATCCCGCTGCACGGCCCGATCGCCAGCCTCAACGTCGCCACCGCCGCGGCCATAGGCCTCTACGAACTCCTGGGTCGCGCGCGCCGGATTGATTCCAGTTAAACGCAGTTGATCTAGAAGCTCGGCGGAGTGCAGGCGGTAACCACCACCGCCGGCGCCTCGCCCGGGTTACGGAAGCGGTGCGGCAGGCGGCTGTCGAAGTAGAAGGCCTCGCCCGGGCCCAGGACCCGCCGCTGATCCCCGACCGTGACCTCCAGATGGCCGCTGATCACCACCCCGCCCTCCTCGGCCTCGTGGCGCAGCATGGTCTCGCCGGTGTCGGCGCCGGGCGCGTAGCGCTCGTGGAGGATCTGCAGGCCGCGCCCCGAGAGGTCCAGGCCGACCTGGCGGTAGGAGATCTTGCCGCCGGCGATCTCGGTCAGTTCCTCCGCCCGGTAGAAGACCTGCTCGCGCGGCGCCAGGTCGAGGGCGAAGAAGTCGGCCAGGGACAGGGGGAAGCCGGCCAGGACCTTCTTGAGCATCCCGACCGAGGGGTTGCTGCGGTTCTGTTCGATCAGGGAAATCACCGCGTTGGACACCCCGGCGCGCTTGGCCAGCTCGCGCTGCGACAGGCCGTGCAACTCGCGCAACGCCCTCAGGCGCTGCCCCAGGTCGACGTCGTCCGCGATGGGCGCCATGCTCGTCCGGCCCTAATTCCCGATGATCCTGTTAACTCTGTTAAATATATTAAACGATCAAACGATACGAAACCGAAAACTGCCCAGTTCAGAAGCCCGATTGTCAACTTTCCTGATCATGATAAGCTCGGCGTTTCACGGAGAACGCCGAGTCACGGGACTGGGAGGCCAAGCCATGGACCCGAAGGCCGCTGCCATCGATTTCGACACCTCGCCGAACAACCTCGAAGCCTTCTGGATGCCCTTCACCTGGAACCGCAGGTTCAAGCAGCATCCCCTCCTGCTCGCCTCGGCCAAGGACATGCACTACACC
>JAKSBE010000443.1 GCA_022361275.1 Kiloniellales bacterium | reverse complement strand
CGGATCTACGGCCGCGGGACCTGCGACATGAAGGGCGGCCTGGCGGCGGCGGTGATCGCGGTCGAGGCGCTGCTGGAGGCGGAGCCGGACTGGCCCGGCGCGATCGAGGTCTCCGGCACGGTCGACGAGGAGTCCGGCGGCTACGGCGGGGTCGGCTACCTGGCCGAGCGGGGCTTCTTCTCCAGGCCGCGTGTCGACCACGTGATCATCCCGGAGCCGCTCAACGTCGACCGGGTCTGCCTCGGTCACCGCGGGGTCTGGTGGGCGGAGATCGAGACCCTCGGCCGTACCGCCCACGGCTCCATGCCCTTCCTGGGCGACTGCGCGGTGCGTCACATGGCCGCCTTCCTGGCCCGGGTCGAGGCCGAGCTCTACCCGCGCTTGGCGGCCAAGCGCACCGAGATGCCCGTCGTGCCCGAGGGCGCCCGCCAGTCGACCCTCAACCTCAACGCCCTGCACGGCGGCCTGCCCGAGGGCTTCGACGGCCTGCCCAGCCCCATGGTGCCGGACTCCTGCCGCCTGGTGATCGACCGGCGCTTCCTGATCGAGGAGGACCTGGCGGAGGTGAAGCGGGAGGTGGTCGACCTCCTGGAGGCGCTCAAGGCCGGGCGCCCCGGCTTCGACTACCGCCTGCGCGAGGTCATGACCTTCCTGCCGACCATGACCGAGGCCGATTCGCCGGTGGTGCGGGCGATCTCGGCGGGCATCGAGACGGTCCTCGGCCGCCCGGCGCAGCCGGTGGTCTCGCCCGGCACCTACGACCAGAAACACGTGGTCCGGATCGGCCACCTCAAGGACTGCATCGCCTACGGCCCGGGTATCCTCGACCTGGCGCATCAGCCCGACGAGTACATCGTGGTCGCCGACATGGTCGCCTCGGCCAAGGTCATGGCCGGGGCGACCCTGGCGCTGCTGACCGGAGGCGCCGGGTGACCGCGCCGGGCCCGCGCAACCTGATCACCGACGTGCCGGGCCTGCGGGTCGGCAATGCCGAGGACCCGAAGGCGCTCAGCGGCGTCACCGTGGTGCTGCCGGAGGCGCCTGCGGTGGCGGCGGCCGACGTGCGCGGCGGCGGGCCCGGCACGCGGGATACCGACCTGCTCGATCCGGCGACCCTGGTGCAGGAGGTGGATGCCCTGGTGCTGAGCGGCGGCTCGGCCTTCGGCCTCTCGGCGGCCGACGGCGTCATGGCCTGGCTCCGGGAGCAAGGCCGCGGCTTCCGGATCGGCGCCGCCAGGGTGCCCATCGTGCCGACGGCCATCCTCTTCGATCTCAACAACGGCGGTGACAAGGACTGGGGCCCGCGTCCGCCCTATCCAGACCTGGCCCGACGGGCGGCCGAGACGGCGGCACCGGACTTCCGGCTCGGCAACGCGGGCGCCGGTCTCGGCGCCAAGGCCGGGGTGCTGAAGGGCGGTCTGGGCAGCGCCTCGGCGGTCTTGGAGGGAGTCACGGTCGGCGCCCTGGCGGCGGTCAATTCCATGGGCAGCGTCACCTTTCCCGGCGGCCCGGCCTTCTGGGCCTGGCCCTTCGAACGTCAGGCCGAGTTCGGCGGCTTGCCGCCGCCGGCGCGGGCGCCTTCGGCCGAGGAGCTGATCAGCCTGCCCAACCTCGCGCCCGGCAACACCACGCTTGCGGTGGTCGCCACCGACGCCACGCTGACCCGGGTTCAGGCGCGGCGCCTGGCGATCATGGCCCAGGACGGCTTGGCCCGCGCGATCCGGCCTGTCCATACGCCCTTCGACGGTGATACGGTCTTTGCCGTTTCGACCGCCAAACGCGCGCTCAGCGACCCGGCCGCCGATATCACGCGTCTGGGCCTGCTGGCGGCGGACTGCCTGGCGCGGGCGGTCGCACGCGGCGTCTACGAAGCCGAGAGCCAGGCCGGCATCCCGTCCTACCGGGAGCGCTACAGCCAGGACATCGCGGCCCGCCGAACAGGGAAGACGAGGGAGAGGGAGAGATGAGGCAGATCTATCTGGCCGTGGCGCTGGCCGTCGCCGCGCTCCTGGCGCCGCCGGCGCAGGCGGCCAAGCCGGACCTGGTGCTGGGCATGCAGCTGGAACCGCCGCACCTCGACCCGACGGCGGGCGCCGCCGCGGCGATCGACGAGGTGGTCTACGCCAACGTCTTCGAGGGCCTGACCCGGATCGACCGCGACGGCGCGGTGCGGCCGGCCCTGGCCGAGAGCTGGACGGTCTCCGAGGACGGCCTGACCTACCGCTTTACCCTCCGCAGCGGCGTCACCTTCCACGACGGCACGAGCCTCGAGGCCTCGGACGTCGTCTTCTCCCTGGAGCGGGCGAAGGCCGAGGACAGCGTCAACGCGCAGAAGGCGCTCTTCGAGCCGATCGAGAGCGTGACCGCGCCGGATGCGGCGACGGTGGTGGTCACGCTGAAGCGGGCGACCGGGCACTTCCTCTTCAACCTGGGCTGGGGCGACGCCGTGGTGGTGGCGCCGGAATCGGCCGAGGGCAACAAGGCCGAGCCGGTCGGCACCGGCCCCTTCAAGTTCCGGCGCTGGGTCCAGGGCGACCGGGTCGAACTGGCCCGCAACCCGGACTACTGGGGCGACGCGGTCAAGCTGGATCGTGCGACCTTCAAGTTCATCCCGGATGCGGCGGCGGCGGTCGCGGCCATGCTGGCGGGCGACATCGACGCCTTCGCCAACTTCCCCGCGCCGGAGAGCCTGGGCCAGTTCGAGGCCGACCCGCGCTTCGAGGTCGTCGTCGGCAGCACCGAGGGCGAGACCATCCTGGCCATGAACAACGGCAAGGCACCCTTCAGCGATCTCAGGGTGCGCCGGGCCATCGCCCATGCCCTGGACCGCAAGGCCATCGTCGACGGCGCCATGTTCGGCTACGGCGCGCCGATCGGCAGTCACTTCGCGCCCCATCACCCGGCCTACGTCGATCTGACCGGGCGCTATCCCCATGACCTGGAGAAGGCCAAGGCCTTGCTGGCCGAGGCAGGCTTCGCCGAGGGCTTCGAGGCGACGATCAAGCTGCCGCCGCCGACCTACGCCCGGCGCGGCGGCGAGATCGTCGCCGCCCAGCTCGCCAAGGTGGGCATCGCGCTCGAGATCGTGCCGGTCGAATGGGCGCAGTGGCTGGAGCAGGTCTTCCGCGGCCGGGACTACGACCTGACCATCGTCTCCCATACCGAGCCGCTGGACATCGGTATCTACGGCCGCGACGACTACTACTTCGACTACGAGAGCGAGGCCTTCAAGGCGACGCTGGCCAGGCTCGACGCGACGGTCGAAGAGGGCGCGCGCTACGCGCTGATGGCCGAGGCGCAGCGCCAGATCGCCGAGGACTCGGTCAACGGCTTCCTGTTCCAGCTTGCCAAGCCCGGCGTCTGGGACGCCAGACTCCAGGGACTCTGGGCCAACAGCCCGATCCAGGCCAACGACCTGACCGAGGTGTCCTGGCGCGAGTGAGGGCGGTGAGAGAATCGTCCTAGCCGGATAGGCAGGTGTTCCACCCCACCCTAACCCTCCCCCATCAAGGGGGAGGGAACTGGGACGAGGCCACTCCGAGCCCTTTTCCTTTAGTTCCGGCGTGCCGCGAACGGATAAGGGCGGCGCAGCCAAAGACTCCCCCTCCCCCGGTGGGAGCGGGTGGGGGGGAGGGGGACATCTCGGTGGTTCCGATCGGTGCGATGATGGTGCCGACATGCCCCGGTTTTCACAGAGGCCCCTGAGCCATGGCCCTCTTCCTTCTCAAGCGTCTGGTGACGCTGGTCCTGACGCTCTTCGTCGCGGCGCTGGTGGTGTTCCTGGTGCTGGAGGTGCTGCCCGGCGATCCGGCGGCGGTCATCCTGGGCACCGGCGCGCAGCCCGAGACCCTGGCGGCGCTGCGCCGGGAGCTGGGTCTCGACCTGCCGGCCCCGGTGCGTTTCTTCGACTGGCTGGGCGGGCTGCTGCTGGGGGACCTGGGCCAGAGCTATACCTACAGCGTGCCGGTGGCGGCGCTGATCGCCGACCGGGTCGCGGTCAGCCTGCCCCTGGCCGTGATCGCGATCCTGCTGTCGACCGCCATCGCGATCCCCCTCGGCGTGCTGGCGGCCGCACGGCACAAGCGCCTGGCCGACCTCTGCGTCATGGGCTTCAGCCAGATCGGCGTCGCGATCCCCAACTTCTGGTTCGCGATCCTGCTGATCCTGCTCTTCGCGGTCGGCCTGCGCTGGCTGCCCGCCGGCGGCTTCGCCGGCTGGGACGCCGGCCTCTGGCCGGCGCTGCGGTCGCTGCTGCTGCCGGCGGTCGCGCTCGCCCTGCCCCAGGCCGCGATCCTGGCGCGGGTCACCCGCTCCTCGGTGCTCGAGACCCTGGGCGAGGACTACGTCCGCACCGCCCGCGCCAAGGGCCTCAGCCGCGGCGCCGCGCTCTGGGGCCATGCCCTGCGCAATGCCCTGATCCCGGTGGTCACCATCATGGGCCTGCAGTTCTCCTTCCTGCTCGCCGGCACCATCATCATCGAGAACGTCTTCTACCTGCCCGGCCTCGGCCGGCTGATCTTCCAGGCCATCGCCCAGCGCGACCTGATCGTG
>JAKSBE010000191.1 GCA_022361275.1 Kiloniellales bacterium | reverse complement strand
CTGCTTCGGGATCAGGTGGCGCTTGGCGATCTCGACCTTCTCGTCCTCGGTGTAGCCGGCGATGCGGATGATCTCCATCCGGTCCAGCAGCGGCTGCGGCATGCGCAGCGTGTTCGCCGTGGTCACGAACATCACATCCGAAAGGTCGTAGTCGATCTCCAGGTAGTGGTCCGCGAAGGTATTGTTCTGCTCCGGATCCAGGACTTCGAGCAGAGCCGAGGACGGATCGCCGCGCCAGTCCGCACCGAGCTTGTCGACCTCGTCCAGCAGGAACAGCGGATTGGACGATTTGGCCTTCTTCATGCCCTGGATGACCTTGCCCGGCATCGAGCCGATGTAGGTCCGGCGATGGCCCCGGACCTCGGCTTCGTCGCGCACGCCGCCCAGGCTCATGCGGACGAAGTTGCGCCCGGTCGCCCGCGCGATCGACTTGCCGAGCGAGGTCTTGCCGACGCCCGGCGGACCGACCAGGCAAAGGATCGGGCCCTTGACCTTGTTCATGCGCTGCTGGACCGCAAGGTACTCCAGGATGCGCTCCTTGACCTTTTCGAGGCCGTAGTGGTCGGCGTCGAGGATCTCCTTGGCCAGAGCGATGTCCTTCTTGACCTTGGTGCGCTTCTTCCAAGGGATCGACAGTAGCCAGTCCAGATAGTTGCGGACCACGGTGGCCTCGGCCGACATCGGGCTCATCGAGCGCAGTTTGCGGACCTCCGCCATAGCCTTGTCGCGGGCTTCCTTGGAAAACTTGGTCTTCTTGATCTTCTCTTCCAGCTCGGCGATCTCGTCGCGGCCGTCCTCGCCCTCGCCCAGTTCCTTCTGGATCGCCTTGAGCTGCTCGTTCAGGTAGTATTCGCGCTGGGTCTTCTCCATCTGGCGCTTGACGCGGTTGCGGATGCGCTTTTCCACCTGGAGCACGCCGATCTCGCCTTCCATGAAGGCATAGACCTTGCCGAGGCGCTCGCTGACCTTCTCGGTCTCAAGCAGCTCCTGCTTCTCGGGAATCTTTAGGGTCATGTGCGAGGCCACGGTGTCGGCCAGCTTGCTCGGCTCCTCGATCTGGTTGATCGAGACCAGAACCTCGGGCGGGATCTTCTTGTTCAGCTTGATGTACTGCTCGAACTGGGTGACCACCGTGCGCGCGAGGGCGTCGATCTCGCCCTCCTCGCCGGGCTGCTCGTCGATGGTCTCGGCGTAGGCCTGGAAGAAATCGGGGTTGTCGGCGTAACGCATGATCCGCGCCCGCTGCCCGCCCTCGACCAGCACCTTCACGGTGCCGTCCGGCAGCTTCAGAAGCTGCAGCACGGTGCCGATCGTGCCGACCATGTAGATGTCATCCGGCGTCGGGTCGTCCTGGGTGGCGTTGCGCTGCGTGACGAGCAGGATCTGCTTGTCGTCCTTCATGACGTCGTCGAGCGCCCGGACCGACTTCTCGCGCCCGACGAAGAGCGGCACGATCATGTGCGGAAAGACGACGATGTCCCTGAGGGGGAGGACCGGGAAGAGATTGCCGCGCGCGGTGTCTAGCATAGTCTCGCTTCGCTTTCCTTGGCGACCGCTCGGCAAATCCCGCCGCGCGGACCTGATGATGGTTCAGGGGACGCCTGCTTGATTGGAAATGTGGCGGCCAAGAGGGGCCAGTACAAGTAGGGGCCAGTATCAAGTAGGGCCGAAACAACTGTCGGTCCGTCGAGACGATCAGGCGCTGCTGCCCACGTCCTCGCGCCGGTCCGTGTAGATATAGAGCGGCCTGGCCCCGCCTTCCAGAACCTCGCGGTTGATGACGATCTCCTCCACCCCTTCCAGGCCGGGGAGATCGAACATCGGCTCCAGCAGGATGCCCTCCATGATGGAGCGCAGGCCACGCGCCCCGGTCTTCCGGGATATCGCCTTCTCGGCGATCGCCCGCAAGGCGTCGTCGGTGAACTGCAGGCTGACATCTTCCATCTCGAAGAGCCGCTGGTATTGCTTCACCAAGGCGTTCCGCGGCGTCGTCAGAATCTCGATGAGAGCTGCCGTGTCCAGATCCTCGAGGGTCGCCACCACCGGCAGGCGGCCGACGAACTCGGGAATCAGGCCGAACTTCAGCAGGTCTTCCGGCTCGACATCCTTGAGGATATCGCCGGTCGAGCGGTCCTCCGGCCCCCGGACGTCGGCCCCGAAGCCCATGGAGGAGCCCTGATGCCGCTGGGAGATGATCTTCTCCAGCCCGGCGAAGGCGCCGCCGCAGATGAACAGGATGTTGGTCGTATCGACCTGCAGGAACTCCTGCTGCGGATGCTTGCGGCCGCCCTGAGGGGGCACGGAGGCGATGGTGCCCTCCATGATCTTCAGCAGGGCCTGCTGCACGCCCTCGCCCGAAACGTCCCGGGTGATCGAGGGGTTGTCCGACTTGCGGGAGATCTTGTCGACCTCGTCGATGTAGACGATGCCACGTTGCGCCCGCTCGACGTTGTAGTCGGCCGACTGCAACAGCTTGAGTATGATGTTCTCGACGTCCTCGCCGACGTAGCCCGCCTCGGTCAGCGTCGTGGCGTCGGCCATGGTGAAGGGCACGTCGAGAATGCG
>JAKSBE010000523.1 GCA_022361275.1 Kiloniellales bacterium | reverse complement strand
CCCAAGCTCACCGACAAGGCCTGGTCGCCCTATCTGGCCGGCGTCGTGATCGGCCTGCTGCAGATCCCGGCCTTTCTCCTGATCGACACGGCGCTCGGCGCCTCCTCCTCCTACGTCAAGGTCACCGGCCATCTCGCCTCGCTCGTCGACGGCGGGATCGGCGCCCATCCCTACTTCGCCAAGTACATGGCGGCCTCCAAGTATTGGTGGCAGCTCGCCCTGGTGCTCGGCATCGGCCTCGGCGCGCTGGCCTCGGCGCGGCTCAGCGGCGCCCGGCGTCAGACCGTCTCGCCGATCTGGGCCAAGGCCCTGGGCAGCCCCTCGCGGACCCGGCGCTACGTCATCGCCTTCGCCGGCGGCTTCGTCCTGCTGTTCGGCGCCCGGCTGGCCGGCGGCTGCACCAGCGGCCACGGCATCTCGGGCCTGGCCCAGCTCTCCCTCGGCTCGGCGATCGCCGTGGCGGCCATGTTCGCCGGCGGCATCGCCACCGCCCTCGTCGCCTTCCGCCGAATCCAGGCCGGCGCATCCGGGAGGAACGCACCATGTCCATCCTGACCCTCATCGTCATCGGACTCGTCATGGGCGCCGTCTTCGGCCTCGCCCTCGAGAAATCCCGAGTCTTCGAGCCCGGCATGATCGTCGGCCAGATGCAGCTGCGGACCTTCATCATGCTGAAGGTCTTCCTGGCGGCGGTGGCCACCGGCCTGGTCGCGCTCGCGGTCCTGACCGCGGCCGGCTGGGCCGGGCTGCACCTCAAGGCGGTCGAGGTCCTGGCCAACGTCGTCGGCGGCCTGCTGCTCGGCGCCGGGATCACCCTGGCCGGCGCCTGCCCCGGCACGGTCGTCGCCCAGATCGGCGCCGGCTACCGCGACGCCCTGGCGACCCTGGCCGGCGGCCTCGCCGGGGCCCTGGCCTTCGGCTACCTTCAGCCGACGCTTGCGCCGGTCTTCGCCGCGACGGGCCCGGGCAAGCTGACGCTCGCCGACGTCCTGGGGCTGCCCTTCTGGGCGGTTGCCCTGATCGCCGCCGCGGTCCTGGTCGGCGGGATGGTGGCGCTGGAGCGTTGGCGCCCCTGGCGCGGCGAACTGGGCCGGGACGTCGACGGCGATCCCCTCGGCGACGCCGCCTCCGCGCCGTCCCACGCCCTGCCCGCCGAATGAAATCAGAGACAATGGAGAAAGATCTGATGAAGCAGCTGTTCCTGACGGCCTTGATCGCGACCCTGCTGGCCGGCCCCGCGACGGCCAAGGAGCCGGCCGCCCAGGCTCTGGAGGCCCGGGCCGAGGAGGCCAGAGCGGTGATCAAGCGCCTGGCCCTGGGGTTGCATACGGAGCTGAAGGCGGCCAAGGCCGAGCGGGGACCTGGCGGCGCGGTGAAGGTCTGCCAGAAGATCGCACCGCAGATCGCGGCCGACCTGACGGAGGAGACCGGCTGGCAGGTCCGGCGCACCGCGCTCAAGGTCCGCAATCCGGAGAACCGGCCGCGGCCCCAGGAGCTGCGCGTACTCCGGGACTACGCCGCCCGCGCCGCCAGGGGCGAAGCCCTGGCCGGGATGGAGACCCTGCGGGTCGACGTACTCGGCGGCGAGCGCGGCCTTCACTTCATGAAGGCGATCCCGGTCCAGGAGGCCTGCCTCGCCTGCCACGGCAACGCCCTGGCGCCCGGCGTCGCCGAGGCCCTCGGCCAGGCCTATCCGGAGGACCAGGCGGTCGGCTTCGCCGCCGGCGACCTGCGCGGCGCCTTCTCGCTCTTCAAACCTCTGGCGACGACCGAGTAGCGATAGCAGCGGTGATGAGAGCTGCTGGGAACTCTGACGGCACTGTCTCCATCATTTGGAGACAGTGCCTGGCAGGGTCGCAGCCGAACCCGCGACGGGGCGGCGTCAGGTCAATCGGATTGCGCCAGCCTTCTTCGCCACGACGAACACCGATTTGAACACCGATTTCCCGCTGCCCGGCCGCCATTGGTAGTCGATGTCGAAACCGGCGTCTGTGAGGCTGCGTTCCAACGCCTTCGCGGCAAAAACCCTGACCGTCGGCATGAGGCCGAAGAACTTCCCGATCGGGCTGATGACTTTGAAAACCTTCATCGCACTATCGCCAAGACACACCGTGCTGGTGATGAACACGCCATTCGGTTTGAGCATGCGGTAAACCTTGGCGATTGCTTCTTCCTTGTTTTCCAGCAGGTGCAGGACGTTGAGCCCCAGCACCGCGTCGAAGGACTGATCGGCGGCACAGAGGCCTTCGATGGTCGAGTGTTCGAAGGTGACGTTCTCGACTTTTTGGGCCTCCGCCTTGCCCTGGGCGATCTCGATCATCTTCGTTGAGAAGTCGATCGCCCGGATGTGCTTCACATAGGGCGCATGGAGGATGGCGGTCGCCCCGGTCCCGCAACCGAACTCCAGGACCGCCATGTCCGGCCGAAAGTATTCGCGCGAGACCTGCAGTTTTCTCTGATACGCCGCCTCGTCGGCAATCGGACTTTTCGAGTAGCGCTCGGCGGTCCTGTCCCAAAATCTTGCCGATTGGCTCATCTTCTCCACCGCTCGTGTCGCCGATACCTCGGACCTCAGGGGCCTTGCGCGAGTCTTGCGCGGGCCCGGCGTCGGCCGTTCTGCCTGCTCCGGCTTCGGAGGCCCGGACAGGCCGCTGCTCACGTTGACAATCGTCTTCATGGGCCGAACTCCCGTCGCCTTCGGAACATCGGCTGTGTATCGCTGCAGACCCGACAGGGGAATTGACTAGATCTGTTGATTTTGTATGCATTTTCGCATGGACTGGCGTTCCGTGACCTTCGATTGGAACCGCGCCCGCGCCTTTCTGGTGACGGCGGAGGAAGGCTCGCTGTCGGCGGCAGCGCGGGCGCTCGGCATGGCGCAGCCCACCCTCGGTCGTCAGGTGACGGCACTCGAACGGGAGCTTGGTGTCGCCCTGTTCGAGCGGGTCGGCCGCGGATTGGCGCTGACCCCCAGCGGCCTCGAGCTGGTGGAGCATGTCCGCGCCATGGGAGACGCCGCGAGCCGCGTCTCGCTCACCGCCTCGGGCCAGTCGCAATCTATTGAAGGAACGATCTGCATCTCCGCCACGGAGGTCTATGCCGCCTTCGTGCTGCCGCCGATCGTCGAGACGCTGCGCCGGTCGGCACCGGGCATCACGATCGAGATCGTCGCATCGAACGCCGTCAGCGATCTGCGCCGGCGTGAAGCGGACATCGCCATTCGGCACGCCCGGCCCACGGATCAGGATTTGATCGCCAAGAGAATGCCGGACGACGCCGCTCAGCTCTATGCGACGCCCGCCTATCTCGACCGAATCGGGACCCCCCGGTCCTTCGCCGCGTTCTCAAGGGCGGATTTCATCGGGTTCGACCAGAACCAACCCTTGCTCGACGGCCTCAACGCCATGGGCTTCACCTTGACCGGCCGCAACTTTCCGGTCCTGACCGGCAGCCATCTCGTGCATTGGGCGCTCGTCAAACAAGGCGTGGGCGTCGGCCTCATGCCGCTACAGGTCGGCGATGCCGAACCGTCGGTGACACGGGCCTTGCCCGACATGGATCCCTTCGAGATTCCGGTATGGCTCGTCGCCCATCGCGAGCTGAACACCAGCCGGCGCGTACGGCTGGTGTTCGACCTTCTTGCCGAGGAGCTCTCCACGCCATCGCCGCTGCCTAATACCAAGGAGCGTTGATACCCAGCCGAAGGCGTTGGGCTAGCGGCGGAACAGGATGGTCGGGCTGTCCTTGAAGGTCGTCCTGGTGACCTCCTTGAATCCGCATTTCTCGGCAACACGCAGGGAGGCTTTGTTCTCCGGCGCGATGACGCAGACCGCTCTCCGATCGCGGAGATGCCTTTCGCCCCAGGCCAGGGCCTTGCGGACCGCTTCCGTCGCGTAGCCGCGTCCGTGGGACCAGGGCGCCAGGACCCAGCCGCATTCCGGCTGTCCCTCTATCGAGGGTTCGATCGCCCGTCTGAAGTCGGCCAGGCCGACATCGCCGACATAGCGGCCGGAAGCCTTCTCCTCCACCGCCCAGTAGCCGAAACCCAGCAGTGCCCAATGCCCGACGTAGCGCAACAGCCGGTCCCAGGCATCCTGCCGGGACTGGCCGGCGCCGATGTAGCGGTTCACCACCTGCGAGCCCCACATGGCCGCCAGATCCTCGAAGTCCTCCAGGCGGTGACCGCGAAGACGGAGACGTTCCGTCTCCAGAAGGGGAACGGTCGTCGTCGGAAGCTTCACGTCGGTCAAGGGGCGCCTGCCGGGTTGCGCTGCGGAGATCTTCCTCGTAGCAGCGCGGCTGTGGTTCGTCACGCGAAGGCGTCGGGCTCGGACTCCTTGCGCTTCGCCATGTAGGCCTGCAGGGCCTCGTCGATGCCGGGGTCGAGCGGCGGCGCCTCGTAGTCGCTGAGCCACTTCTTCCACAGCGCGTTGGCGCGCAGGGCCGCGTCCCGGGCGCCTTCCGCCTCCCACTGCTCGAAGGAGTTGTTGTCGGCGACCGGCGAGCGGTAGAAGGCGGTCTCGAAGTTCGCCTGGGTGTGGGCACAGCCGAGAAAGTGCTGGCCCGGCCCGACCTCGCGCAGGGCGTCCATGGCCTGGCCGTTCTCCGAGAGGTCGTAGCCCGCGCTGAGGACCTGCATCATGCCAAGCTGGTCGGCGTCGATGACGAACTTCTCGTAGGAGGAGGCCAGGCCGCCTTCCAGCCAGCCGGCCGCGTGCAGCACGAAGTTGACCCCGGCCTGGACCGTCGGCAGCAGGGTCTGGCTGCTCTCGTGCGCCGCCTGGGCGTCCGGGACCTTGGCGCCGCAGAGCGAGCCGCCGGAGCGGAAGGGCACGCCGAGGCGCCGGGCGAGCTGGGCCATGCCGTAGAGCACCAGGGCCGGCTCCGGCGTGCCGAAGGTCGGCGCGCCCGACTGCATCGAGATCGAGCTGGCGAAGCTGCCCAGGATACAGGGCGCGCCGGGCCGCACCAGCTGGGCGAAGGCGATGCCCGACATGGCCTCGGCCAGGGTCTGGGTCATGACCCCGACCGGGGTCACCGGCGCCATGGCCCCGGCCAGGATGAAGGGCGTGACGATCACCGCCTGCTTGGCCCGGGCGTAGACCTTGAGCGCGCCCAGCATGGTGCCGTCGAAGGTCAAGGGCGAGTTGGCGTTGATCAGGCTGACCATCACCGTGTTCTCGTCGACGAAGGCGTCGCCGAAGACCAGCTTGGCCATGGCCACGCTGTCCGCGGCGCGCTCCGGCGCGGTGACCGAACCCATGAAGGGTTTGTCGGAGTAGCGGAGGTGGCTGTAGACCATGTCCAGGTGGCGCTTGTTCACCGCGATGTCGACCGGCTCGCAGACCGTGCCGCCGGAGTGGTGGATGGCCGGCGCCATGTAGGCCAGCTTCACGAAGTTGCGGAAGTCCTCGATGGTCGCGTAGCGGCGCCCCTCCTCCAGGTTGCGGATGAAGGGCGGGCCGTAGACCGGCGCGAAGACGGTGTTGCCGCCGCCGATCTCGACCGTCCGCTCCGGGTTGCGGGCGTGCTGGGTGAAGGCCGCGGGCGCCGACTTTTGGATGATCTCGCGGCACATGCCCTTGGGGCAGCGCACCCTTACGCCGTCGACGTCGGCGCCGGCCTCCTTCCAGATCTTCAGCGCCTCCTCGTCGTCGCGGTACTCGATGCCGATCTCCTGCAGCACCGTGTCCGCGTTCTCCTCGCAGAGCGCGAGGCTTTCCTCGCCCAGAAGCTCGTAGACCGGGATCTTGCGCTGGATGAAGCGCTGCTGCGCGCTCTTGCCGCCGCCGCGCGCCGCCCGCCGTGCCTCGCGGCCGCCGCTCTCGCGCCCGCGCCGCCGCGCCCCGCTGATCTCCGCCGGATTTGCCATGGCCCTCTTCTCCAAGCCCCGTGCTTCCAAGCCCCGTGCTTCCAAGCCCCGTACTCCGGGGATCTTCCGCCCTGGCGGCGGCGCGGCTCTGTCGCCCTAGCGACCGGCCTCCGCGCAATCGCGGCGGCGGCGACGGGATCGGCCCTGCGAGAGGGCGGCCCATGTCGGAAATTCAGCGGGCAGCGTCGCACCTTCGGGGGACCGCCGCGCGCCAAGGGATCATGGTCTTGCTGAGATACACCCCCTTAACCGGCTGTAATCAGTGCAGAAAAACTGACCTGAGGCGGCCGGGCGGCACTCAGGGGGCGGCAGCGAGGAGATTCGGCATGAAGAGCCATGCCCGCGTGGTTGTCATCGGCGGCGGCGTCAACGGCGTCAGCGTCCTCTATCACCTGGCCAAGAAGGGCTGGCGCGACGTGGTCCTGCTGGAGCGGACCGAGCTGACCGCCGGCTCGACCTGGCACGCCGCCGGCCTGCTGCCGCTGTTCAATATGAGCTACAGCGTCGGCCAGCTCCACCAGTACTCGGTCGAGCTCTACAAGAAGCTGGAGGCCGAGACCGGCCAAGCCGTGAGCTTCCACCAGACCGGCAACCTGCGCCTGGCGACCAGCCGCGACCGCATGGACGAATACCGCAACTACCAGTGCACGGCCGAGACCATCGGCGTCGAGAGCCACCTGATCGGCGTCGAGGAGATCAAGAAGCTCTGGCCGCTGGCCGCCATGGACGGCCTGGTCGGCGCGCTCTGGCATCCGACCGACGGCCACATCGCGCCGGTCGACGTGACCATGGCCCTGGCCAAGGGCGCCCGGCAGAACGGCGCCGAGATCCACCAGCAGACCGAGGTCACCGGCATCGCGCGCAGCGAGAGCCTGGAATGGATCGTCAAGACCACCAAGGGCGACATCGCCTGCGAGCACGTGGTCTGCGCCACCGGCAACTACGCCCGGACCACGGCCAAGATGGTCGGCCTGGAGATCCCCTCGATCCCGGTCGAGCACCAGTACATCGTCACCGACGTCGATCCGGTCCTGAAGGACTACCGCGAGGCGGGCAACGCGGAGCTGCCGATCCTGCGCGAGTCCGACGCCCAGTACTACTTCCGCGAGGAACGCATGGGCTGGATCCTCGGCCCCTACGAGAAGGGCGCGCCGGCGCGCTTCGCCGACGGCGTGCCGGCCAGCTTCGAGAAGGACCTCTTCCCCGGCGAGCTGGAGCGCCTGATGCCCCATGTCGAGGCCTGCATGGCCCGGGTGCCCAGCTTCGAGAACGCCGGCATCAAGGACATCGTCAACGGTCCCATCGCCTACACGCCCGACGGCAACCCCATGGTCGGCCCGGCCTTCGGCCTGCCCAACTTCTGGCTGTCCGAGGGCCACTCCTTCGGCATCACCGCGGCCGGCGGCGGCGGCTGGCAGCTCGCCGAGTGGATGGTCGAGGGCGAGCCGACCGTCGACATGATCGGCGTCGACCCGCGGCGCTTCGGCGTGGTCTCCAAGAACTTCGCGAAGCTGAAGAACGAGGAGGCCTACGCGCACGTCTTCATCATCCACTATCCCATGGAGGAGCGCCCGGGCTGCCGGCCCGCCAAGGCTCCGCCCTGCTACGACCGCCTCGATGCGGCCGGCGCGGTCTTCGGCCAGCGCTTCGGCTGGGAGCGGCCCAACTGGTTCGCGCCGGCGGGCACGGAGCGCAAGGACGTCTACTCCTTCCGCCGCTCCAACTGGTTCGCGCCCGTCGGCAACGAGGTGCGGACGATCCGCGAGAACGTCGGCCTGATCGAGCTCTCGGCCTTCTCCAAGTTCGAGGTCGAGGGCCCCGGCGCCCGCGCCTTCCTCGACCGCCTGGTCGCCAACGTCATCCCCAAGAAGCTGGGCGGCATCACCCTCGCCCACGCCCTCAACCCCTCTGGCTCGGTGCGCTCCGAGTTCACCGTCAGCCGCCTGGCCGACGGGCTCTGGGGCGAGCGCTTCTTCCTGATCTCCTCGGGCGCGGCCCACGACTACGACCTGGACTTCCTGCAGAAGAACCTGCCGCGCGACGGCTCCGTGATCCTCAAGGACGCCACGACCCAGTACGGCGTCTTCGTCCTGGCCGGGCCCAACGCGCGCAAGGTGCTGGAGAAACTGGCCGACGCCGACGTTTCCAACGCGGCCTTCCCCTGGCTGACGATGCGGGAGATGACCGTCGGCTTCGCGCCGGGCGTGCGGGCGCTCAGGGTCAACTTCGTCGGCTCGCTCGGCTGGGAGCTGCACCACCCCATCGAGTACCAGAACCACCTCTACGACGCGCTGATGGAGGCCGGCCGCGCGTTCGACATCGGCCTGGCCGGCATGCGGGCCATGGACTCCCTGCGCCTGGAGAAGTCCTACCGGCTCTGGGGCACCGATCTCAACGCCGAGAACTCGGCGCTGGAGGCCGGGCTCAACCGCTTCGTGCGGCTCAACAAGGGCGCGTTCACCGGCCGCGACGCCCTGGTCCGGCAGCAGGAGGCGGGCGTGCCCAACACCTACTGCACCCTCGAGATCGACGCCGACGACGCCGATCCCTTCGGCAACGAGCCGGTCTTCATGGACGGCGAGGTGGTCGGCCGCGGCACCGCCGGCGGCTACGGCCACTACGTCGGCAAGTCCCTGATGCTGGGCTACGTCCGCAGCGACGTCGCCGAGGTCGGCCGCGAATGCGAGGTCCGCGTCCTGGACCAGCGCCGCCCCGCCCGCATCATCGCCGAGAGCCCCTACGACCCGGAGAACGCGGCGCTCAGGGCGTGAGCCTGGGGCCTTCGCCCTCCCTAAGGCTCTGAATTAAGCCCTGGACCCGCAAAGGTGGTAAGGCGCAGACTGGCTGAGCCCAACCGGTCCAGGGGGACCGATGCCCAGGTCCGGGCAACGAACCCGGACGCGCCTGATCACGTCGGCGGGCTTGGCAGCGTCTTGGGCCGAACAGTGAGCGCACGGGCGTCGCGGCGGACTCCCAAGCAGTCGTTTTAAGATCGAGGTCTGGTTTCAGGTTCGTCGGATCGCCCCAACGCTCGGGAGGGGAAATCATGACGGACGTATTCCTGTTGGCCGTGGACGGCAGCGCGCCCGCCGGGCGGGCGGTCGAGTGCGCGAAGTTGCGCGCGAGGGCGGGCAAGGCCCGCCTCGTGGTGGCCTACGTGATCGAGTGGTCGCCCTACACCTTCAACACCCCCGAGGAGAACGAGGAGCGCCACAAGCGGCGCGAGGAGGAGATCGCGCGGGCCAGGAGCCAGATCCTCGATCCCCTCGTCGCCGCCCTCGAGGGCGAGGGCCTGGAGGTCGAGGGCGTGGTCCGGCACGGCAACGTCGCGGAGGTGCTGAGCGACCTGGCCGTCGATAAAGGCGCCTGCCAGATCTTCATCGGCCGGCGCGGCCAGTCCACGGTCAAGGCGATGCTCTTCGGCAGCGTCGCCGGAACCCTGGTCCAGGTCTCGCCGGTTCCGGTCACCGTGGTGCCCTGACCGGCCGCTGAACGGCCCCTGAACGGCCCGGTCAGCACCGGCACCAAGAAGCGCTACGCGGCCCGGCACCGGGGATCCGGCCGGCGCCGCGTCAAGAAACAAGGCCCTGG
>JAKSBE010000466.1 GCA_022361275.1 Kiloniellales bacterium | reverse complement strand
TGGAGAACGTGCCGGCGACCAACCTGGTGCAGATCGGCATCGGCGGCTGGCAGGTGCCGCGCGAGGCGGTGGTCGAGGCGCGCAAGCGCGACACCACCATCATCTCCATGGCCGACGTCGAGCGCCTGGGCCTGGACAAGGTCGCCGAGATCGCCCTGGAGACGGCCTGGAACGGCGCCGACGCGGTCTACCTCAGCTTCGACATCGACAGCGTCGACTGCGGCTTCGTCCCCGGCACCGGCTGGCCGGAGCCCGGCGGCTTCCTGCCGCGCGAGGCCCTGGGCCTGGTCGGCAAGGTCGCGGCCGAGGGCATCTGCGGCATGGAGGTGGTCGAGGTCTCGCCGCCCTACGACACCTCCGACATCACCTCGCTCTTCGCCACCCGGGTCATGGTCGACGTCCTGGGCACCCTGGTCGCCCACGGCAAGCTGGGCGGCCACAAGGACCTCATCGACAAGCCGGTCGACTTCTCGGCCGAGAAGGGGTGAGGGATGACGACCAGGCACAACGGGCCCAACGGCAGTGGACCCAACGGTAATGCACAGGGGCCGCTCGGCCACAACCATCCGCCGGCCCAGGACCACCTGCATTCCCATCCACGCGGCGAGCCGCCGGCGGCGGCCAGCCGGGCGCGGGACGACGATTCCCTGCTCGCCGACGCCCTGATGGAGGGCTTCGACGCCGCGGAGGACAAGGCGAGCTTCCTGCGCATGGCGCGCATCCCGTCGCGGCTCCCGGGCGGCGAGGGCGAGGTGCTGCGCCTGGTCGACGTCGAGCTGCGCCGGGCCTACCAGGTCGCGACCGCCTCGCCGGGCTTCAACGCGCAGGACCTCGTCTACCTGCCCTTCCCGGCGAGCCTGATCCGCGAGCGCGCCACCATGGTTTTCGTCTACGTCTCGCTGCGCGGGCGGCGCGACGTCGAGCTTGGAGAGATGGTCCAGATCTTGAAGGAAGGGGAGGAGCGGGGAGAGCGCTAGGCGTCTTCCCCGGGCAACCCGGGGCGCGCCGAGACCTGGCCTCCAGACGCGATGACGCGCCTGGAGGCCGAGAGGCATCAGCTGTGCAACATCAGCCTCTAGCGGACGTTTCCGTCCGCGCGCTCCAGGCAATACGTCGCACCGGGCCGGCCGTCAACGCAGGACGCGCCGGCAAGGTTTCGGCGGCAGGAAAGCGCGACACCCAAGTCGTCTCGACTCGGGCGTGCGTATTTCTATTGTCAAATGATAATAATTACCAATGCATCTATTTGACTATCATAGGTTTTGTTTTGATTGATACTTGACATGCTCGATCGCGCTTCCGCACAATGTTGCGGTGCAACATCAACGTCTAGCGGAGTGTGAGCAATGAAATCCGTGACAAGGGGGGCGATGGCGGCCGCGGCCTTGGCCGCAGCGGTGACCGGCAGCCAGGAGCTTCGGGCGGCCGACGACGTGATCAAGGTCGGCGTCCTGCATTCGCTGTCGGGCACCATGGCGATCTCGGAGACCACCTTGAAGGACACCGTCCTGATGATGGTCGAGGACATCAACCGGAGCGGCGGGCTGCTCGGCAGGAAGGTCGAGGCCGTGGTGGTCGATCCGGCCTCCGACTGGCCGCTCTTCGCCGAGAAGGCGCGCGAGCTGCTGGAGAAGGAGAAGGTGGCCGCGGTCTTCGGCTGCTGGACCTCGGTCTCGCGCAAGTCGGTCCTGCCGGT
>JAKSBE010000434.1 GCA_022361275.1 Kiloniellales bacterium | reverse complement strand
ATCTCCAGCGCCCAGGCCGAATCCGGTCCTGAGTGATGGCCGTTGTAGTAAGCGTGGTGATGATCAACAAAATCGCCGACCATGTAGGTCATCCGCTCCAATGCGTCGAATTTCTGATCATCAGTCGTGATCCAGTTGCCCGCCGTGATCAGGCCCTCAAACCCCAGCGACCGCAGATGCGCGGCCTTGGCGTCATAAGTCTGCTTTTGCGTTTCGAAAAAGAACCGAATCTGGTCAAAATCCCGAACCGATCCGCGGGTCTTCATGTCCCAATGGCCCACGATGCCCAACCGCCCTTCTTCCCAGGCATCCCGGTCGTGAGCGGGCGAGTCCTGCCACACCCTCCGGGCCTTCTCCAAGGACCCGTAACGATCCGACAACCAGTTCCCAAACTTCCACTCCAACAGGGCCATCTGCGCCAACGGGATCTGTTCGTAGCCAAGCGTCCAAAAGAACAGTGAATCTTCGTTGATCAGTTCGGCCCCCATCACGGCAGGGTCCTCAAGCAAAGAAATCCCGGTGTGTGGGTTGGAGGGAAGCAACAGTGCCTCCCACCACGTGCGGTAGATGGCCTGAAACTTCGGGTTAAAAAAGATGGTGCCGAAAACCCGTTCCTCACCGGTGTAGCCGGGGAAGTCGGAGTCATCCGGACCAAAGCGCACCCAGTAGGGAAAATAGATCGAAAGGTGTGTGTAGATGCCCTGCTCCCGCATCGCTGCGACTGCCCGCCAAATACCCTCGACCCGATACTGGCTGACCTCGTGATTGGACCGATCCCGGTCCGCCTCCGAACGACTCCACTGCTCACCGTGGTTGAGTCCACCGTGTAATCGAACCTGGTTGAATCCATACTTGGCCAGCAACCGCGCCAAGTGGCGCCATTGTTCCATCGACCAGTCGGGATGTGGACCGATGTTAATCGACCAAAATCGCACCCGTTCGCCCGTGGCCTCATGGGTAAAATTCGGACCGTCCGCCATGATCCGGCCCTTCTCGCCCGCTACAGTT
>JAKSBE010000282.1 GCA_022361275.1 Kiloniellales bacterium | reverse complement strand
TTCGGCTGGGCGAACGCCTACCAGACGGGCGTCGAGCCCTTCATCCTCGGCGATCTGCTGAAGCTCGGCATCGTGGCCGGGCTGCTGCCGCTCGGCTGGGCCGGGGTGAACGCGCTCGGGCTGAGGCGCGGCCCCGGCAAGGACAAGACCGAGGAGCCCGAGGGCGCCTAGCTCTCGGCGCTCCCCGCGCGCTCGGCGCGCTCGGCGTCGTCCGCGTCGTCGCGGGCCTCGAAGTCGAGCGCGACCGAGTTGATGCAGTAGCGCTGCCCGGTCGGGTTGGGGCCGTCCGGGAACACATGGCCGAGGTGGGCGTCGCAGGTCGCGCACAGCACCTCGGTTCGCGTCATGAAGTGCGACTTGTCCTCCTCGAACCTGACGCCCCCCTCGCCGAGCGGCGCGTAGAAGCTCGGCCAGCCGGTGCCCGAGTCGAACTTCGTGTTCGAGTCGAACAGCGGCGCGCTGCAACAGATGCAGCGATAGACGCCGTCGCCCTTGTGGTCGTAGAACGCCCCGCTGAACGGCGGCTCGGTCGCCGCCTCGCGCGTCACCGCGAACTGCTCGGGCGTCAGCTTGTCCCGGTACTGCTCGTCCTGCTCGGTGCTCTTGCGGCCCATCGACGCCTCCTTGGTGCAGCGGTTCACCTCTCAGGGTGCCAGACCGCGCAAGCGGCCCGCGCCGAGCCGCCGCGGGGGTAACCTCAGGGCATGGCGATCGTCTCCGACCTGCTCGACCCGGATCAGCCGACCGGGCTCCTGATCGGCGAGGAGTTCGCCGAGCCCAACGACGATCTGGAGGTACGGAGCCCGTTCACCGGGGAGGTCGTCGCCCGGGTCCCGGTCGCCGGTGCGGCAGACGTCGACGCCGCGGTCGCGGTGGCGCGCCGGCACCTGCGCCCTCCACCGGCGGCCGAGCGGGCGGTGGTGCTCGAGCGGGCGGCCGGTCTCATCGGCGAGCGAGCGGAGCGGTTCGCGCGGACGATGGCGCTCGAGGCCGGCAAACCCCTCGCCCAGGGCCGACTCGAGGTCCAGCGGGGAGTCGACACCTTTACGTTCTCGGCCGTCGAGGCACGGACGCTGGCCGGTGACGTCATCCCGATGGAGTCGAGCACGTCCGGTGTCGGGAAGATCGCCTTCACGATGCGCGAGCCGATCGGGATCGTGGGCGCGATCTCGCCCTTCAACTTCCCGCTGAACCTCGCCGCGCACAAGGTCGCCCCGGCCATCGCCGCCGGCTGTCCGGTCATCCTGAAGCCCGCCGAGAAGACGCCGCTGACGGCGCTCGTGATGGCAGAAGCCCTGCTCGATGCGGGCCTGCCACCCGGCTTCCTGCAGGTCGTGTTCGGCGACGGCGCGGCGGTCGGCGGAGCGCTCGTCGAGCATCCCGAGGTGCCGATGATCTCGTT
>JAKSBE010000320.1 GCA_022361275.1 Kiloniellales bacterium | reverse complement strand
GGTGGTGACGCCGGAGGACGTCATGCTCGAAGGCGACGACGTCTACTTCGTCGCCGATACGGCGCATCTCGCCCGCGCCATGGCGGCCTTCGGCCACGAGGAGAAGGAGGCCCGCCGGGTCATCATCGTCGGCGGCGGCAACATCGGCCTGGGCCTGGCGGAGATCGTCGAAGAGAAGTACCCCCACGTGGCGATGAAGCTGATCGAGATCAACAAGGAGCGCGCCGAGTACGTCGCCCAGCAGCTCAAGCGGACGGTGGTGATCCACGGCGATGCCTTGGACCAGGAGATCCTCGAGGAGGCCAACGTCAAGGCGACGGAAACCGTGATCGCGGTCTCCAACGACGACGAGGTCAACATCCTGACCTCCCTGCTCGCCAAGCGCTTCGGCTCCCAGCGCGCCGTCACCCTGGTCAACTCGACGACCTACAGCCCCCTGATCGGCACCCTTGGCATCGACACGGTGGTCAGTCCGCGCGAGATCACGGTCTCGACCATCCTGCAGCACGTCCGCCAAGGCCGCATCCGCTCGGTGCATTCCCTGTCGGAGGGCTTCGGCGAGATCATCGAGGCGGAAGCCCTGGAGACCTCGAGCCTGGTCGGAGTGCCGCTGCGCGAAGCGGACCTGCCCGAAGACGTGATGGTCGGCGCCATCGTGCGCGGCGAGGAAGTGATCATCCCGCGCGGCGACACCGTAATCAAACCCAAGGACCGGGTCGTGATCTTCGCGGCGGCGAGCGCCGTGAAGTCGGTGGAGAAGCTCTTCGCCGTCCGGCTCGAGTTCTTCTAGCAAAGCAGCAAGGGAGAGGGGAGCGACACGCCATGGCAAGACAGGCCTACGTGAATGGACGCTATGTGCCACAGAGCGACGCGATGGTGCACGTCGAGGATCGTGGCTATCAGTTCGCCGACGGCGTCTACGAGGTGGTGCCGGTGGTCCGGGGCACGCTGGTCGACGAGGATCCCCACCTCGACCGCTTGGAGCGCTCCCTCGCGGAGCTGCGGATCGCCATGCCGATGTCGCGGGCAGCCCTCAAGCTGGTCAGCCACGAACTCATGCGCCGCAACCGACTGAGCAACGGCTTCCTCTACATGCAGGTGACCCGCGGCGTCGCGCCCCGCGACCACAAGTTCCCCAAGGCCGCGACGCCGGCCCTGGTCATGACCACGCGCCAGACCAAGCCGCACAGCGCCCAGCAGCTGGCGGAGGGCGTGGCCGTGATCACGCTACCGGACATCCGCTGGAAACGCTGTGATATCAAGTCGGTGTCCCTGCTTCCCAACGTCCTGGGCAAGCAGGCCGCGGTCGAGGCCGGGGCCTTCGAAGCCTGGATGGTCGCCGAGGACGGCCGGGTGACCGAAGGCACGTCGACCAACGCCTGGATCGTCACCGAGGACAACAAGCTGGTGACCCGGGAGGCCGGCGACGCCATCCTCAACGGCATCACCCGTACGGCGCTGCTGCGCCTGGTCGAACACGAGGGAATCGCATTCGAGGAGCGCGCCTTCACCGTCGAGGAGGCCTTACAGGCCCGCGAGGCCTTCATCACCTCCAGCACCAACTTCGTCATGCCGGTCACGCGAATCGACGACAAGCCGGTGGGTAACGGCCATCCGGGTCTCCTGACTCTGCGGCTGCGGGAGGTCTACGAGGGCCACGCCGCCGGCGCGGGGGCCCCGTGACCCTGCCTCGGCCGCAGGCGCTGCTCTTCGACTGGGACAACACCCTGGTCGATACCTGGGCGGTGATCCACCAGGCGCTCAACGTGACCCTGCGGGCCATGGGCCAGGCCGCCTGGACGCTGGAGGAGACCCGGGCCAGGGTCCGTGCCTCGGCCCGGGACAGCTTTCCCGAGCTCTTCGGCAGCCGCGCGGACGAGGCCATGGTGCTCTTCTACGGCACCTACGAGCAGGAGCACCTGACCCATCTGCAGGCCCTGCCGGGGGTCGAGGAAATGCTCGCGGGCTTGGCCGCGGACACCTGCTATCTGGGCGTGGTCAGCAACAAGAAGGGCAGCATCCTGCGCCGCGAGGCGGCGCACCTGGGCTGGGACCGCTGGTTCGGCCGCCTGGTCGGGGCCGAGGACGCCGCCGCGGACAAACCGGCCCGGGCCGCGGTCGACCTGGCCCTTGAAAGCTCCGGCCTGGCCGCCGGCCCGGAGGTTTGGTTCGTGGGCGACACGGACATCGACATGACCTGCGCCCACGCGGCCGGCTGCACGCCAATCCTGCTGCGCGAAGCCGCGCCGGCGCCGGGCGAGTTCGGCGCGCATCCGCCGCACCGGCATGCCGCGACCTGCGCCGAACTCATGGCATGCATTCGGGAAGTCTGAGTTTTCATGACGGTAAATACGTGATACTCAACCTTAAAGTTTGTCTCTGCTCGTGCCACGTGCGCGGGGTCTCCCGGTACAGTTAGGCAAACGGTCCTAGCTCCAGCGGTTTCTGGAGCCGCAGCTGAGACGCGAAACGAAACGTGAGGGGGTCGCATGGCGGCGGAGAAGTCACAAAACGTTCAAGACGTCTTTCTAAACCATGTCCGCAAGAACAAGGTTCCGGTCACGGTGTTCCTGGTCAACGGCGTCAAGCTCCAGGGCGTGATCACCTGGTTCGATAACTTCTGCGTCCTGCTGCGCCGGGACGCGCATTCGCAGCTGGTCTACAAGCACGCCATCTCCACGGTGATGCCTTCGACGCCGGTGCAGCTTTTCGAGCCGTCCAAGGAGGGGGAGGGGTCCTGACGGGACGACCCTCGAGGGTGTCGGATTGAATCGGGAGGATCCCAGCTCATCGACGCCGGCGGCGACGGACACTTCGACCGGCCGTGTGGTCGTGCTGCATCCGGTCCTGCCGGAGGGACGACAGAACTGCCGTGCGGCCGAGGGGCGCCTGGCCGAGGCCGCGGGACTCGCGGCGGCCATCGATCTTGAGGTCGTACACGCAGAAGTAGTGGCTCTGCAGCGCCCGCGGCCGGCAACCCTGCTCGGCCAAGGCGCCGTGGAGCGCCTGGCCGGAACCGTTTCGGCCTGCCGGGCCAACCTCGTCCTGGTCGACCGGGCGCTCTCGCCGGTGCAGCAGCGCAACCTGGAACAGGCCTGGCAGACCAAGGTCATCGACCGGACCGGGCTGATCCTCGAGATCTTCGGCGCCCGTGCCCGGACCAAGGAGGGCAGCCTGCAGGTCGAGTTGGCGGCCCTGAACTACCAGCGCTCGCGCCTGGTGCGCTCCTGGACCCACCTGGAGCGGCAACGCGGCGGCTTCGGCTTTCTCGGCGGCCCAGGCGAGAGCCAGCTGGAGATCGACCGGCGCCTGATCTCGGAGCGGATCACCCGGATCAAGGCCGACCTGGAGAAGGTCAAGCGTCGCCGCGGCCTGCACCGCCGTGCGCGCCAGCGCGTGCCTTACCCCGTGGTCGCGCTGGTCGGCTACACCAACGCCGGAAAGTCGACGCTTTTCAACAGGATCACCGGGGATGCGCAGCTCGCGCACGACATGCTCTTCGCCACCCTGGACCCGACCATGCGCCTGGTACGCCTGCCCGGCGGCCTGGAGGCGATCCTCTCCGACACCGTCGGCTTCATCTCAGACCTGCCGACCGATCTGGTGGCGGCCTTCCGGGCGACCCTGGAGGAGGTGGTCGAAGCCGATCTGATCCTGCACGTCCGGGACGTCGCCAACCCGGACAGTGAGGCCCAGCGCCAGGACGTTCTGGACATCCTGGCCGATCTCGGCCTCGAAGCCGGCGGCGGGGAGCCGATGCTGGAGGCGCTCAACAAGATTGACTGCCTGACGTCCGAGCAGCAGCAGGTGGTGCGCGAGCGTGCCGCGCGGAAGTCCGAGGTTCTGGCCTGCTCGGCCCTGACCGGAGACGGCGTGCCGGAGCTGCTGGCGGCCATCGAGGCGCGCTTGGTAAGGGACCACAAGCGGGTCGAGCTGACCCTCGGGCCGGAGGAGGGCGCCGCCATCGCCTGGCTCCACGAGCACGGCCGGGTCCTGGAGCGCCGGCAGGTCGAGGACAAGACCCTGATGCGCATCAGCCTGAGTCCGGCAGCCCTGGCCCGCTTCGAGCAGCGCTACGGGGGGCATCGAGGGGCCACAGCGGAGTGAGCGGCATGACCGTCTCCATCGAAGCGGTCACCCGGATCCTCGAGGAGACCGCGGCCGAGGAGGTGCTGCCCCGCTTCCGCAGCCTTGGCGAGGCGGACAAGCGCATCAAGGCGGGCGGCGATCTCGTGACCGTCGCCGACGAGGCGGCGGAGCGCCGCTTGACGCAGCGCCTGCGCGACCACCTGCCGGGCTCGCTGGTGGTCGGGGAAGAGGCCGCGGCCGCCGATCCCGAGGTCTTCGCCCATCTCCTCCAGGACGAAGCGGTCTGGCTGATCGATCCCATCGACGGTACGATCAACTTCGCCGAAGGAGTGCCGGTCTTCGCGATGATGCTGGCCCTGGTCGAGGGCGGGGAGATCTGCGCCGCCTGGATCCACGACGTGCCGGGCGGGCGGACCGGGGTGGCGGAACGGGGCAGCGGAAGCTGGATCGGCGGCCGCCGTCTCGAAGCCGCGGCCGCGGCGCCCCTCGGCGAGATGACCGGAACGCTCCATGCCGGGCAGTTCGGCGGCCCGGGGCTGCGCGAGCGGATCCGGGCCAAGCGCGCGGCGCTGGGCGCGATCGGCAGCCTGCGCTGCGCCGGCGCCGAATACCTGCGTCTCGCAGCCGGCGACATGCACTACAGCCTCTTCACCAAGCTGATGCCCTGGGACCATGCGCCCGGCGTCCTGCTCCACGCCGAGGCCGGCGGCCACGCCTGGACCGCCGAGGACCGGCCCTATTCGCCGCGGCGGCGCGAAAGCCGCGGCCTGCTCCTGGCGCCCGACCGGGCCTCCTGGCAAGCGCTCTACGAAGCCCTTTACGGGGACGCGGCGCTGCCGGCGGGCGGAACGCCGGGCGCGCCCTAGTGTGATGGTTTCAAAGTTCGGCACATTTCATGTGCCGAGATTTGGAAGCTGAATCACACGAGATTCAACAAGTTAGTGTCCCTTTGATTCTGCAATTCGCTCTCGCGAATTTCAGAATCGGGACACTAGATCAAACTGCGTTTTGCTCTAGCAGGCTGTTGAAGAAATGCGAGCCGCCACCCTCGCCCTTCGTCCCTCGACAAGCTCGGGATGAGGAGGCTCAGGGTGAGGGTGAGCAATTTCAAGCACGTCGCCTCATCCGCGCGTAGCGCCGGGCTGCGCCCCCTGTCGAAGGATGACAGCGACCAAACCTAGCTGGAAGCCTTGAAGCCACCGGTGCTCAGCCTTCCGAGGCCTTGGCCGCCTGCCAGAGGCGCTCCAACTCGTCCAGCGAGGCCTCAGCGGGACCGCGGCCCTGGGCGGCGAGGGCCGTCTCGATGGCGCGGAAACGGCGCTCGAACTTGGCGTTGCAGCGGCGCAGGGCGACCTCGGGGTCGATCGCCAGGTGGCGCGCCAGGTTGACCAGGGCGAAGAAGAGGTCGCCGATCTCGTCCTCGAGCCGGTCCCGATCGCCGCTGCAGGTCATTTCCTCTTTGAGTTCAGAGACTTCTTCTTCGACCTTCGCGAAGACCTGAGCCGCCTCCGGCCAGTCGAAGCCGACCCGGGCGGCGCGCTTCTGGAGCTTCTCCGCGCGCATCAGGGCGGGCAGGGCGAGGGCGACGCCGCCGAGGACGCTCTCGCCGTCGCCCTTGGCGGCGCGTTCCCGGGCCTTGTGCTCCTCCCAGGCCCGGGTCTGGGCAGCCGCCCCGCCGACCTCGGACTCGCCGAAGACGTGCGGGTGGCGGCGCTCCATCTTGTCGGAGATCGCCATGGCGACCTGGGTGAAGTCGAAGGCCCCGGCCTCCTCGGCCATGCGGGCGTGAAAGACGACCTGCAGCAGCAGGTCGCCGAGTTCCTCGCGCAGCTCGCCCATGTCCCCGGCCTCGATGGCCGCCGCGACCTCGTAGGCCTCCTCGATGGTGTAGGGGGCGATGCTGCGGAAGTCCTGTTCGATGTCCCAGGGGCAGCCGTGCTCGGGATCCCGCAGCCGGGCCATGATGCGGAGCAGACGCCGGGTCTGCGCTTCGGCTTGGGTCGTCGTCTCGTCGGTCATGGCGTCTCGTCGGTCATGGCGCCGGATCTTAGCCAAGCCGAAGGCCCCGGGCCATGGCGGAAACGGGGTCGCGAGCGGGGCGGGCACACGCCGGAAACCTCGGCAGGGACCTTGACATATATATGATATGATAATATCTAATATGTATATTAGATACGTGTATCGGACGGACGGCCATGAGCGACCAGACCGGACAGATCCCAGAAAGCGCTGGCGAGGACCCCAGGGCCTACGAGCGGCCTTCGGTCACGGTCGACTTGGCGCTGCTGTCGGTCCGCGAAGGCGCCCTCTGCGTGCTGCTGCTGCGGCGCGACCGGGCGCCCTTCCTGGGCGCCTGGTCCCTGCCGGGCGGCTTCGTGCGCATCGAGGAGTCCCTGGACGAAGCCGCGATGCGGATCCTGCGCGACAAGGCCCAGATGTCCAACGTCTTCATGGAGCAGCTTTTCACCTTCGGAGCGGTCGACCGCGACCCCCGCGCCCGCGTCATCACCGTGGCCTACTACGCCCTGGTGGAAGCGGGGCGGTTCGACGAGGCACTGAAAGCCTCGGTCGAGCTTTCCTTGTTCGAAATCCTCGTGCCCTGGGCGGACGAGACCGGGGGCGCGGTCGCCATCTGCTCCGCCGAGGGGGAAACCGAGCCGCTCGCCTTCGATCATGCCGAGATCCTCGGCATGGCGGTCAAGCGGCTGCGCGGCAAGCTGGACTACACCCCGGTCGGCTTCGAACTGCTGCCGGAGCGTTTCACCCTGCGCCAGCTCCAGGAGGTGCACGAGGCGATCCTCGATCGCCGCATGAACAAGCCCGCCTTCCGCCGGCGCATGCTCGACAAGGGCGGCCTGCAGGCGACCGGCGAGCGGGAAAGCGGAGTCACCTACCGGCCGGCGGAGCTCTATCGCTTCCTCGAGCCAAACGCCGGTCCGGGCCAGAACCAGGAGGGTTGAGATATGGCCGAGATCCGCCGCTATCCGTTTCTGCGCCACCTGCGCAGCGAAGCCAGCGCCCACGTCACCCACTACCGCAAGGGCCGCAGGCGAAGGGCGGGCAGGGGCCTGGCCTTCTGGTTCCGCCCCGACGGTGCGAGCATCGCCGAGATCCCGATGGACGACCGCGACATGCCCTTCCTGTTCCGCGGCCGCTCCAAGGACTATCAGGAGGTCACCGTACAGGGCCTGATCACCTGGCGGGTCGCCGATCCCGAAGGGCTAGCCGAGCGCCTGGACTTCACGATCAACTTGAAGACCGGCGCTTATCTCCATGAGCCTTTGGACCAGGTCGCCACCCTCTTGACCGGGCTGGCGCGCCAGGAGGCGCTGCGCTACCTGGCCGAGCTGCCGATCGGCGAGCTGCTGGAGAACGGCCCGGCACCGCTCGAGGCCTGCGTCGAGCGCGGCCTGACCTCGGCCGGGCGCCTCAAGGCCATGGGGATCGAGGCGATCGCGGTTCGCCTGGCGGACCTTGCGCCTTCGGCCGAGCTCGACCGGGCCTTGCAGACTCCGACCTTCGAGGCCCTGCAGCAGCGGGCCGACGAGGCGACCTTCGAGCGCCGCGCCGTGGCGGTCGAGAAGGAGCGGGCGATCGCCGAGAACGAGCTGCAGAACCGCATAGAACTCGCCCGCCGGGAAAGCCAGCTCATCGCCCAGGAGGACGAGAACGCCCGCAACCGGGCGACCGGCAAGGCCGAGGCCCGGCAGATCATCGCGGCCGGGGAGGCCGAGCGGATCCGGGTCGTCGGCCGGGCCCGCGCCGACACGGAGAAGGCGCGCATGGACATCTACCGCGACCTGCCGCGGGACGTCCTGATGGCCCTGGCGGCCCGGGAGTTCGCCGGCAAGCTGACGTCGATCGAGCACCTCAGCGTGACGCCGGACCTGCTGGGCAGCCTGCTGGGCGACCTGGCTCGGGCCGGGGCCAAACGCCTCGGGCAGGACACCGGCGCGGGCGCCGACTAGGGCGCGCGCCATGACCGGCACCGCACCCCGCGTCGTGGTGGTGACGCGCGAGACCGACTACGAAGCCCTGCTCGCGCGCCACGCCACACGGGAGCAGGCGCGCTTCTTCCTGGAGAGCCGCGGCCAGACCTTGGAAGCGGTCGAAGACCGCCACGCAAAGCTCCAGGCGGCCCTGCAAAAGGTCCGCGCCGCGATCCCGCTGGACTGGCGGCGCTCCCTGATCCGCCGCCGCGACCTCGACCGCTTCCTCTTCGGGCCGGAGGACGTGGTGGTCGCGGTCGGTCAGGACGGCCTGGTGGCGAACCTGGCGAAGTACCTGGACGGCCAGCCGGTCCTGGGCATCAACCCGGAGCCGGAGGTCAATCCGGGGGTCCTGGTGCCCCTGCCGCCGGAAGCCGCCGAGGATCTGCTGCTGCCGGCCGGCCGCGGCGAGGCGGCTCTGGAGCCGCGGACCATGGCCGAGGCGCGCCTGGACGACGGCCAGGGTCTCCTGGCCCTGAACGAGATCTTCGTCGGCCATCGCAGCCATCAGTCGGCGCGCTACCGGCTCTCACAGGACGGGCAGGTCGAGGAACAGTCCTCCTCGGGGATCATCGTCTCGACCGGGACCGGAGCGACCGGCTGGGCACGCTCGATCATGGAGAGCCGCCGGATCGCGCTGGAGCTCGACCCGGTGGCCCGGGAACTCGGCTTCTTCGTGCGCGAGCCCTGGCCGAGCGCGGCCACCGGCACCGCCCTGTCGGCCGGCCGGCTGGGCGACGGCGCCGCACTCGAGGTGCTGTCGCACATGCAGAGCGGCGGCGTGGTCTTCGCGGACGGCATCGAGACGGACCACCTCGGCTTCGACTGGGGCCGCCGATTGGAGGTCCGGGTCGCCGAACGGCGCCTCAACCTGGTGAGGGGATAGGCCTGGCGGCGGGTCCAGGGATCAGAATCTCTCTGTATGCAAAGCGCGCATAATGTATATTATGGAAAATACCGGACACCCCTGCAGCACCGCGCATCCGCCGCTCTCAAGAAGCGCTCAGTTCGACGACCTGGCCGTCGTAGGCCGGCTCGACGCCTTCGGGACACTGCGCCTTGAGTTCGGCGTAGTCCGTCTTGTGGTTCATGTGGGTCAGCAAGGCGCGCTCCGGCTTCAGGCGGTCGATCCAGGCCAAGGTCTGCGCGGTGTGGGAATGGCTCGGATGCGGCGCGTCCTGCAGGCAGTCGACGATCCACAACCGGACCCCGTCGAGCGCCGCGAAGGCCGCGTCGTCCAGGTCCGAGACGTCCGTCGAATAGGCCAGATCGCCGATCCGGAAGCCGAGCGACCTGCCCTCGCCGTGGCCCTGGACGAAGGGCGTGATCCGCACGCCGGCGGCCTCGAAGGTACCCTCGATCACCCGGTCCTCGAGCAGCGGCCGATAGAGCCCGCCGGGCGGACAGCTCGAGGTGAAGGCATAAGCGAAGCGCAGGGTCAGCTCGGCCCGGGTCTCGGCGTCCATGAAGGCCGGAAGCGGCGCCTTCCGCAGATAGACCAAGGACCGCAGGTCGTCCAGGCCGTGGCAGTGGTCGGCGTGGTGATGGGTGAAGAGCACGGCATCGAGCCCGGTGACGCCGGCGTCCAGCAGCTGGGCGCGCAGGTCCGGCGAGGCATCGATCAGGAGGCTGGCACCGGCGGTCTCGACCAGGACCGAGACCCGGCGCCGCCGGTTCCGCGGGTTCTTCGGATCGCAGCGGCCCCAGTCGCCACCGACCAGCGGCACGCCGCCGGAGCCGCCGCAGCCCAGGACCGTGACCCTCATGCCACTGCGGGGCGTGGCGCCCTGGCGAATAAAGTATAGAAATTATCTGTGGTTATATCGGCAAGCTCATCTGCCGTCACAGCTTTGAGCTCGGCCAGGGCGGCCGCCGTGTGGACCACGAAGGCCGGCTCGTTCTGCTTGCCCCGCTGCGGCACCGGCGCGAGATAGGGCGCGTCGGTCTCGACCAGCAGGCGCTCCAGAGGCACTTGGCGCAGAGTCTCGCGCAGCTCCTCGGCCTTCTTGAAGGTCATGATCCCGGAGACGCCGATGTAGAAACCCAGCTCCAGGGCCGCCTCGGCCAGCGCCGGGCCCGCGGTGAAGCAGTGGATCACGCCGGCCATGGCGCCCTCCTGGGCCTCTTCCCGCAGGATCGCGATGGTGTCCGCGTCGGCGTCCCGGGTGTGCACGATCAGCGGCAGGCCGGTCTCCCGGGCGGCCGCGATATGGCTGCGGAAGCTGCGTTGCTGGGCCTCCCGCGGGCTGTGGTCGTAGAAATAGTCGAGGCCGGTCTCGCCGATGCCGACGACCTCGGACAGCGCCGCCAGCTCGGTGAGCCGCGCCGGACCCTCCTGCCCTTCCTCCGCCGCCTCGTGCGGATGCACGCCGACCGAACAGGAGACCTCGGGAAAGCGCTGGGCGATCCCGTGGACGACGTCGAACTCGGAGAGCTTGGTACAGATCGTCACCATGGCCGACACGCCGGCCCGCCGCGCCCGGCCGACGATCTCGTCGAGGTCGCCGTCGCG
>JAKSBE010000527.1 GCA_022361275.1 Kiloniellales bacterium | reverse complement strand
TCGGGCCCAGCCTGGCGACCCGCCTGGTGACCCAGATGTACTTCCCCGGCGATCCGCTGCTCGCCCTCGACCCGATCTTCCAGGGCACCCCGGCGGCGGCGCGCGACCGCCTGATCGCCGCGTTCTCGCTCGAGGTCACCGAGCCCGAATGGGCGCTGGGCTACGGCTTCGACATCGTCCTGCGCGGCCGCGCGGCGACGCCGATGGAGGGCTAGGTTCGGTTCAAGGGACCGTTTGTCATGAAGATGAGCTCGCCGCTGGCTTCTACCCCCCACCCTAGCCCTCCCCCTCAAGGGGGGAGGGAAGGGTCTCGCCGCCTCCGCCGCAATACTCCCTCCCCCTTGACGGGGGAGGGTCGGGGTGGGGGTGAATCACCGCTGCCCGCCTACTTTACGCCGAACACCGACGGAGGCCCCTGACCCATGCCCAAGCAGACGCCGTCGCAGACCGTCGGGCCCTACTTCGCCTATGGCCTGACACCGGAGCCGTACGGCTACGCCTTCTCCGGCATCGCCGGCGGCGTGCTCACCGCCGAAGACGGCGACGGCGAGCGGATCCGGATCGAGGGCCGGGTGCTCGACGGCGCCGGCGCGGCGGTCGGCGACGCCATGGTCGAGATCTGGCAGGCCGACGGCCAGGGCCGCTACGCCCATCCCGCCGACCCGCGCAGCTCCAACGCCCGCTTCCGCGGCTTCGGCCGGGTCGGCACCGGCACGGACCCGGCGCAGCGCTTCGTCTTCGAGACGGTGAAGCCGGGGCCTCTCGGCGACGGCCAGGCGCCGCACGTCAACCTGGTCCTCTTCCTGCGCGGCCTGCTGTCCCATGCCTACACCCGGATCTACTTCGCCGACGAGGCCGAAGCCAACGAGACGGACCCGGTTCTCGCCGCGGTCCCGCCCGAGCGCCGCACGACCCTGATCGCCGCGCGCGAGGAGGTCGGCGGCACGCCGCTCTACCGCTTCGACATCCACCTGCAGGGCGACCGCGAGACGGTCTTTTTCGACGTGTGAGGAGGGCAGACTGGTGCCTGCTTGCTCAGTGCGGAGTGTCACCCCCACCCAACCCTCCCCCATCAAGGGGGAGGGCTTTGTGGGCGGCCGGCGGCACCTTAACCCCCTCCCCCTTGATGGGGGAGGGCTGGGGTGGGGGTGGAACACCAAGCGAGCAGAAAAGGACTGAGGATCCAGACGACCATGACCGAGCCCTGCATCATCACCGTGGCGATCACCGGTTCGGTGCCGCGCAAGGAGGACAACCCGGCGGTGCCGATCTCGGTGCAGGAGCAGATCGAGTCCACCCAGGAAGCCTTCGAGGCCGGCGCCAGCCTGGTCCACGTCCATGTCCGCAACCAGGACCAGACGCCGTCCTCGGACCCGGAGAAGTTCGGCGCCTTTCTGGAGGGCGTGCGCAGGCGCTGTCCGGGCATGATCGTCCAGTTCTCGACCGGCGGCCGGGGCCGCGCGGCCGAAGAGCGCGGCGCCATGCTTCATCTCGAGCCCGACATGGCGTCCCTGGCGACCGGCTCGGTCAACTTCCCGAACATGGTCTACGAGAACCCGCCGCAGCTGGTCGAGGACTTGGCCGCGACCATGCTTGCGCAGGGCATCAAGCCGGAGGTCGAGGTCTTCGACCTGGCGATGCTCTACACCGCCGCCGAGATGGCCGGGGACGGGCGCCTGAAGGCGCCGCTCCACGTCCAGTTCGTCTTCGGCCTCAGGAACGCCCTGCCGCCGCGCCGCGAGATCCTGGAGTTCGAGGTCGCGCAGCTCGAGGCCCTGGCGCCGGGCGCGACCTGGACCGCCGCCGCCATCGGGCGCAGCCAGCTCGAGATGAACCACTGGGCGCTGGCGCTCGGCGGCCACTGCCGCACCGGGCTGGAGGACAACATCCGCTTCGACAAGTCCCGCCTGGCGGCCAGCAACGCCGAGCTGGTCGCCCGGGTCGCCGAGCTCTGTCCCGCGTACGGGCGGCATCCCGCCTCGGTGTCCGAGGCACGCGCGCTGTTGTCGCTGCCGCCCGTCCCGACTCCATGACCGTCGCGCCCTTCGACTCCGCGCTCTTCGGCGCGCTGCTCTCCGACGCCGAGGTCGCCGCGGAGCTCGGCGATGCGGCCCAGCTCCGGGCGATGCTGCGGGTCGAGGCGGCCCTGGCCCGGGTCCAGGGCCGCCTCGGCGTGATCCCGGCGGAGGCCGCCGCGCGGATCTCCGCGGTCGCCGAGGCCCTCACGCCCGATCCCGCCAGCCTCGCCGAAGCGACCGCGCGGGACGGCATCCCGGTGCCGGCCCTGGTCGGGGCGCTGCGCGCCGCGGCCGGTGGCCCCGCCGCGGACCACGCGCACTGGGGCGCGACCAGCCAGGACGTCATCGACACGGCCCTGGTCCTGCGGCTGAAGCCGGTGCTGGACGTCTTCGACCGGCGCCTCGCCGCCCTGGCGCAGAGCCTTGCCGCTTTGGCCGATCGACACCGCCGTACGCTCATGGTCGCGCGCACCCGCGGCCAGCAGGCGGTGCCGACGACCTTCGGCCTCAAGGCCGCGGTCTGGCTGGCGCCCTTGCTGCGGGCCCGGCAGCGCCTGGATCAGCTCCGGCCGCGCCTGCTGCTGCTCAGCTTCGGCGGCGCGGCCGGCACCCTGGCGGCGCTCGGCGACCGCGGCCACGCCGTCGCCGAGGCCCTGGCCGAGGAGCTCGGCCTCGGCCTGCCGCCGCTGCCCTGGCACGTCCAGCGCGACGGCCTCGCCGAGCTCGCCGGCTGGCTCTCGCTCGTCACCGGCGCCCTGGGCAAGCTCGGCCAGGACGTCTTGCTTTTGGCCCAGAGCGAGGTCGCCGAGCTCCGCGAGGGCGGCGCCCCCGGCCGCGGCGGCTCCAGCACCATGCCGAACAAAGCCAACCCGGTCGCGAGCGGGGTCCTGGTCACCGCCGCCCGCCTCAACGCGAGCCTGGTCTCCGCGCTGCACCAGGCTTTGCCGCAGGAGCAGGAGCGCGGCGGCCCGGGCTGGCAGCTCGAATGGCTGACCCTGCCGCAGATGCTGGTCACGGCCGGCTGCGCCCTGCGCCACGCCCAGGCTCTGCTCGAGACCCTCGATGTCGACCCAGCGCGCATGCGGCGCAACCTCGAGGCCTCGAACGGCCTGGTCCTGGCCGAGGCCGCGACCTTCGCCCTGGCCGAACACCTATCGCACCCGCAGGCCCAGGACCTGGTCAAGGCCGCCTGCGCCGAGGCCAAGGCCGGCGGCCGCCACCTCGTCGACCTGCTCGCCGAGACGACCGATGCCCCGGTCGAGTGGGCGAAGCTGCGCGACCCGGCGAACTCTCTCGGCACCACCGAGACCTTCATCGACCGGGTGCTGGCGGAGGTGAAGGGTGCTGGTTATGGCAAGGCAAGGCGCGGATGAAAGGACTCGGCCAGTAATCATCGACGGTGTGCCGACCTCGCCCTTCGCCCCTCGACAAGCCGGGGATGAGGGGCTCAGGACGAGGTGAAAGAACATCCTCATGCTGAGCCTGTCGAAGCATGCGAAGACCGAAGGCCTAATACCAAGGCGCGTTGATACCAGGCGGCGGGCCCGAAACAAGAAAGGCCGGCGGGGGCCGGCCTTTCGAGCTTGCAGTCGGTGTCGCGTTCTTACTTGGGCAGAACCACCGTATCGATGACGTGGATCACGCCGTTGGAGGCCTCGATATCGGCGGAGACCACCGTGGCGTTGTCGACCTTCACGCCCTTGGTCGCGTCGACGGAGAGCTTGCCGCCCTGCACGGTCGCGACCTCGGCGGTCTTGCCGGCGATGTCCGCGGACATGATCTTGCTCGGCACCACGTGATAGGTCAGAACGGCGACGAGCTGGTCCTTGTTCTCGGGCTTCAGAAGGTTCTCGACGGTCCCCTCCGGCAGCTTCGCGAAGGCCTCGTCGGTCGGCGCGAAGACGGTGAAGGGGCCGTCGCCCTTGAGGGTCTCGACCAGGCCGGCGGCCTTCACGGCGGCCACCAGGGTCTCGAACTGGCCGGCCGAGACCGCGGTCTCGACGATGTCCGCCGCCTTGGCGGCCAGCGAGCCGAGCGCGAGCGGCAGGGCGAGCGTCGCGGCCACCGCGAAACGAGAGAAAGCCTTCATGTCATCACCATGGTTGAGTGGAAACGATTGGCCCTTGTTCGTGCCGGCGCCCCGCCCGGATCACTCGCGCCTTCGATCGCCCGCCGATCAGGCGGGGCAGCTCAGGAGAACCGGCGTCTTTCCGAGGTTCTCGTCGCTCTCGACCTGCTTGACCAGAAAGTCGGCGACGTTGGCGCGGGAGATGAAGCCGTGGCGCCACTGCGCAGGCTCGCGCAGCACCCGGTAGCGCCCGCTCCGCGGGCCGTTGGTCAGGACGACGGGCCGGGCGATGACCCAGTCCAGGTCGCTGTCGCGGATCAGCGCCTCCTGAACGTCCTTGTCGTCGTAGGCGCGGCCCAGGAGCAGCCGGAAGGCGGCGCCCCGCAGGCAGCCGAGACGCCGGCGGCTGTCGCCGGCGCCGAAGCCGGTGACGGCGATCAGGCGGCGCACCCCGGCGGCCTTCATCGCCTGGACCAGCAGCAGCGTCGATTCGGAGAACAGGCTGACGGGCTTCAGAAGCCGCTCGGCGCCGGCGGCCACGCCGACCGCCTGGATCACCGCTTCGACGCCCTCGAGAGCGCGCGACAGCGCCTCCGGGTCGAGCGCGTCGCCGGGCAGCTTTTCGAGCCGCTCGTCGGTGATGGGGATGCGGTCGGCGCTACGCGCCAGGGCGCGGACGTGATGGCCCTCGGCCAGCCCGCAGCGGACCGCTTCGAGCCCGATCCCCCGCGACGCGCCGATGACGAGAAGCTTTGCCAAGATTAGAACGCCCTCCAGGTGCCGTCAGCGGTCAGGAGGAGGCCGACCAGCCGTCGTGTCCGTTGCGGGTCCCTGGCCGGGTCGGGGAGCCGCCGCGGCCTGATCGGATCTCCTCCCATAACCCCTCGTACTTTACGGCGTCGCGCCGTCCGCGGATCATGCGGGGCCGCGCCGCCGGCCGGCGCTCGCTTTGTCCTGTCGCCGGAGTCATCGGCGGGGGCTCGGCCGCCGTAGGAAGGTCCGAAGCGCGCAGACGGCGCGGGACCGGGGCGCGGTCCGGCGTCTTGCCGTGAGCCGACCCGACGAACGGATCGAACGCAGCCTTGACGCCATGTCTCTTGACACCATGTCTCTCGTCGTCTTCTTCCTGATCGTCACGCTGGTCGCCAGCTCCGGCGCCGTGTTCAAGCCGGGGGACTGGTACCGGACGCTGGCCAAGCCCGCCTGGACGCCACCGGACTGGGTCTTCCCCCTGGGCTGGGCGCTGCTCTACACGCTGATCGCGGTTTCAGGCTGGCGGGTCTGGGAACGCCTGCCTCTCGAGGCGGCGGTTTTGCCCATGGTGGTTTACGGCCTGCAGCTCGCGCTGAACGCGGCCTGGTCGGCGATCTTCTTCGGCCTCAAGCGGCCGGACTGGGCCTTTGCCGATGTGGCCTGCCTCTGGCTCGCGATCCTCGCCAACATCCTGGTGTTCCACCAGATCGATCCGCTCGCCGCCTGGCTGCTGCTGCCCTACCTGGGCTGGGTCGCCTTCGCCGGCGCGCTCAACTTCGCGGTCTGGCGCCGGAACAGGGCCGGTGCTTGACAGGTTCGGCGCTTGAAGGAGGGCGGCGGCGCTCACCCCGCCTCGTCGATCTCCGCCAGCACCCGCTTGGCGATGCGGAAGCATTCGACGCCCGCCGGGATGCCGCAGTAGATCGAGATCTGGTGCAGCACGGCGCGCAGCTCGTCGCGGGTCACGCCGTTGGTGATCGCGCCGCGGAAATGCAGCTCCCACTCGTGCATGCGGTTGAGGGCGGCGATCATGGTCAGGTTCAGCATCGAGCGGGTCTTGGGGTCCAGGGTGTCGTCGCCCCAGCCGAAGCCCCAGCAGAACTCGGTCATCATCTCCTGGAAGGGCCGGCTGAAGTCGTCGGCCGCGGCCAGGGTCCTGTCGACGTAGTCGGCGCCCAGCACCGCCTTGCGCCGCGCGACCCCGCGTTCGAAACGCTCCTTGTCCATCGTTGGCTACCTCTCTGTTGATCGCTCCAGGCCGAGGGCTTTCCAGTCTGCCATGGCCGGGCCTGGGCTATCCGGTTTGGTTCCAAGCGGCTCGACCCATATGCCTCCTCCCCCTTGATGGGGGAGGATACAGGAGGGGGTGGCGGCCGTTAGGCCGTAAAATCGTCGCCAAGGACTGAGGTCGCCGCCGGCTCCACCCCCTCCCTGACCTCCCCCACAAGGGGGGAGGGGCCTGCGTAGTCCAGCAAGAAAGCGATCAACCCGCGCGCCCCTGCCCGACGCCGACGTAGCGATAGAGCGGCGCGGGGTCGGCGTGCAGGGCCTCCGGCGTGCCGGTCTCCCGGATCGTGCCGTTCTCGACGAAGGCCACGCGGTCGGCGACGGCCAGGGCCGCCTCGACCTTCTGCTCGACCAGGAGCACGGCGACGCCCCGGGCCTTGAGGACCCGCACCGTCTCCAGGATCTTCGCGACCATGCTCGGCTGCAGGCCCTCGGTCGGCTCGTCCATCAGCAGGACCTTGGGCTCCAGGCAGAGCGCCCGGGCCGTGGCCAGCATCTGCTGCTCGCCGCCGCTCAGGCTGCCGGCGCGCTGGGTCAGGCGCTCGCTCAGGATCGGGAAGAGGCCGAGGATCCGCGCCCGCGTCTCCCGCGCGGCCTCGCCGTCCCGGTCCTTGACCATCAGGCCGAGGCGCAGGTTCTCCTCGACGCTCAGCTCGCCGAAGAGGCGCCGTCCCTGGGGCACGTAGGCCAGGCCCAGCGACGGGATCCGGTGCGCCGGCAGGGCGGTCAGCTCGGCGCCGTCCAGCCGGACGCTGCCGCCGCTGGCCCGGACCAGGCCCAGGACGGTCTTCAGCGCCGTGGTCTTGCCGGCGCCGTTGCGGCCGAGCAGGCCGAGCACCTCGCCGGACGCGACCTCCAGGGAGAAGTCGCGCAGGACCTGGACGCGGCCGTAGTGGCTGGAGAGTGCGCGGACGGCCAGCATCAGGTCCCCAGGTAGGCGCGTTGCACCGCCGCGTCGGCCTGGATCTCGGCCGGCGTGCCCTCGGCCAGGACGGCGCCGCGCTCGATCACGGTGATCCGCTCGGCCAGCTCCATGACCACCGGCATGTTGTGCTCGATCAGCAGGACGGTCACCTCGCTGGCGATCTCGCGGGTCAGGTCGCAGAAGCGGGCGATCTCGGCGTTGGACAGGCCCTGGGTCGGCTCGTCCATGATCAGCAGCTCCGGCGAGAGCGCCAGGCCCAGGGCCACCTCCAGCAGCCGCTGGTGGCCGTAGGGCAGCTCGGCCGCCAGGCCGGCCACGGCCCCGGCGCCCTTGAGGGCGCCGCGCCTCGACAGCTTCCGAGCGATGCCGCTTTGCGTCTGTCCTTTGTCCCGCTTGTCCATCGAGAGTCCCTCCCTGCATCAAAGGTCTTGCGACCCGGCGGTTGCGCCGCCGCTTGCTCTCTTGGCGGAAAGTCTAATCCCGGGTCGTTCGCACACCAAAGGCTTTGGCCGGTCTCCGGATTGGCCTAGTACTAGTTTGCACAACTCGGAGAATCACCCCCATCCGCGCGCTGCGCGCGGATGGGGGTGACATGCAGATTCATGCAAGTCGGTGCTAGATCCTTGCTGCGCTCTGCGCGAAACTGCCGGCTGTGGAGGGAGGCATGGCGAAGACGAAGAGACTGGCGGGCCTTTCGGTCGCGATGGGGGTTGCCATGACGGCGGCAGCAAGCGCCGCGGACCTGAAGCTGATCGCGGCCGGCAGCCTCGAGGCGGCCCTGGGCGAGGTGGCCGAGGCCTATAGCCGGCAGAGCGGCGCGGAGGTGGCGGCGACCTTCGGTCCCTCCGGCCTGATGCGCAAGAGGATCGAGGCGGGCGAGGCCTTCCACGTCTTCGCCTCGGCCAACATGACGCACCCCGAGGCGCTGGCCGAGGCGGGCAAGGCGGGCGCGGTGACGCTCTTCGCCCGCAACCGGCTCTGCGCGCTCGCCCGGGACGGGCTGGAGGTCGACAGCACGACCCTGCTCGCCACGCTGCTGAAGGACGAGGTGCGCCTCGGGACCTCGACGCCGAAGGCGGACCCTTCGGGCGACTACGCCTTCGCGCTCTTCGCCAAGGCGGAGGCCGTCGAGACGGGCGCGGCGGCGAAGCTCAAGGCCAAGGCGCTGCAGCTCACCGGCGGCCCGGACAGCGAGAAGGCGCCGGACGGGCGCAACACCTACGCCTGGGTCATGGAGGACGGCAGGGCCGACGTCTTCCTGACCTATTGCACCAACGCCGTGCTCGCCAGGCGCGAACTGCCGGCGCTGCAAATCATCGACGTCCCGGCGGAGCTGGCGGTGGGGGCGGACTACGGGCTGACCGTCCTGGCCGGCGCCCCGGCCGAGGCGGCGTCGCTGGCCGCCTTCATCCTCTCCGCCGAGGGCCAGCGCATCCTGGCCGGCTACGGCTTCACGCCCGTGAACCCCACAGACTAGCGGAACCCGGACATGATCCTGCGCGCGCTCGCCTGCTCGCTGCTCGCCCTGCTGCCCGCCCTGCTGCCCGCCCTGCTGCTCGCCGCGGGGGCGTCGGCCCGCACGGTGACCGATTCGGCCGGCCGGCCGGTCGCGCTGCCGGAGAGGGTCACCCGGGTCTATGCCGCCGGCCCGCCGGCCTCGATCCTCGTCTACATCGTGGCGCCGGAGACGCTGACCGGCTGGCCGCGCGCCCTGCATCCCCACGAGCGGCCTTACATCGCCGAGGCCTACCGCGACCTGCCCGAGACCGGGCGCCTGACCGGGCGCGGCAACACGGTGAACCTGGAGACCCTGCTGAAGTCGGAGCCGGACCTGATCCTCGACTTCGGCTCGCTGCGGGACACCTACGTCTCGCTCGCCGACGCCGTGCAGGAGCAGACCGGCATCCCCTACCTCCTGATCGACGGGCGCTTCGAGAACACCCCGGCCGCGCTGCGCCTGGTCGGCGAGATCCTGGGCGTCGAGGCGCGCGGCGAGGCGCTGGCGGCCTATGTCGAGGCCCTCTTCGCCGAGATCGACGCGGGGCTCGCCGGCCTGCCGGACGACGCGCGGCCGCGTACCTATCTGGCGCGCGGGCCGGCGGGCCTGGAGACCGGCCTCAAGGGCTCGATCAACACCGAGATCATCGAACGGGCCGGCGGCCTCAACGTGGCCGACCCCGGCGACGCCTCGGTGCGCCGCGGAATCGTCAACACCTCGATCGAGCAGGTGATCGCCGCCGACCCCGACACCATCCTCACCTGGGACCGGACCTTCTACGACAAGGTCCGGACGGACCCGCTCTGGGCCGGCATCGACGCGGTCCGGCGCGGGCGGGTCTACCTCAGCCCCACCGCGCCCTTCGGCTGGATCGACCGCCCGCCCTCGGTCAACCGCATCATCGGCCTGCGCTGGCTGTCCGGCCTGCTGTTTCCGGAGCGCTTCGCCTTCGACCTCGACGCCGAGACCCGCCGCTTCTACAGACTGTTCTATCATGTCGAGTTGAGCGACACGGAACTGGACGGGCTGATCGATTGGGCAAGGGGCGATCCCTGACGGGCAGACTGGCATCCAAGCTCTCGCTGCTGACCGGAAGCGTGCTGCTGCTCGCCGTCCTGGCCCTGACCACGGGGCCCTATCAGGCGAGCCCCGGCCAGCTCTGGGAGGCCCTGCTGCGCTATGCCGGGCTCTCGGCCGCGCTGCCCTCCGCCGTCGACACGGTGCTGTTCTCGGTGCGGATCCCGCGGGTCGCGGCCGGCCTGCTCACCGGGGCCGCCCTGGCGGCGGCCGGCGCCGTCTATCAGGGCCTGTTCCGCAACCCCCTGGTCTCGCCCGACATCCTCGGCGTCTCCGCCGGCGCCGGGCTCGGCGCGGCGCTGGGCATCTTCCTCTCCCTGCCCGTGGTCGCGATCCAGGGCCTGGCCTTCGCGACCGGCCTGGGCACCGTGGCCCTGGTCTACCTGGTCGCCACGGCGGTGCGGGGGCACGAGCCGACTCTGGTGCTGGTCCTCTCCGGCGTGGTCATGGGCGCCCTGGCCGGCGCCTGCCTGTCGCTGCTCAAGATCCTGGCGGACCCCTACGACCAGCTTCCCGCGATCACCTTCTGGCTGCTCGGCAGCCTCGCCGCGATCCGGCCCGACGACGTCTGGGGCGCCCTGCCGGCGGTCCTGATCGGACTGGTGCCGGTGCTCCTGCTGCGCTGGCGCATGAACGTCATGTCCCTGGGCGACGAGGAGGCCGCGGCCCTCGGCGTCAACCCGCGCCGGCAGCGCCTGGTCCTGGTCATGGCCGCGACCCTGATGACCGCGGCGGTGGTCTCCATCGCCGGCATCGTCGGCTGGGTCGGCCTGGTCATCCCGCACATCGCGCGCCTCGCGGTGGGGCCCGACTTCATCCGGCTGCTGCCCACCGCGATGCTGATGGGCGCCGGCTACATGCTGCTGGTCGACATGATCGCCCGCAACCTGACCACGACCGAGACGCCGCTCGGCGTGCTCACCGCCTTCGTCGGCGCGCCGGTCTTCATCTGGCTGCTGGCGACGGGCCGGAGGGCCTGGTCGTGAGGCTGGCGGTGACCGCGCTCGGCTTCGGCTATCCCGGCTTCCCGGTCGGCCGCGAGGTGTCGCTGCGGCTCGAGCCCGGGGAGGTGCTCTGCCTCCTCGGCCCCAACGGCTGCGGCAAGACGACCCTGTTCAAGACCGTGCTGGGCCTGATCCGGCGCCAGGCCGGCCGCATCGAGATCGAGGGCCGCGACATCGCGGAGCGCTCGGCGCGCGACCTGGCGCGCCTGATCGCCTACGTGCCCCAGGCCCATGCCCCGGTCTTTCCCTATACGGTGCACGACATGGTGCTGATGGGCCGCACCGCGCATCGCAGCGCCTTCAGCGCGCCCTCCAGGGCGGACGTCGAGGAGGCCGAGCGCGCCCTCGAAGAGCTCGGCATCGCCGACCTGGGGCCGCGCGACTACACCCGTCTCTCCGGCGGCCAGCGCCAGCTCGTGCTCGTCGCCCGCGCGCTGGCGCAGCAGGCGCCCTTCATCGTCCTGGACGAGCCCACCGCCAGTCTCGACTTCGGCAACCAGCTCGTCGTGCTGGACCAGGTCCGCCGCCTGGCCGAAGGGGGCAAGGGCGTCATCATGTCCACCCACGATCCCGACCACGCCTTCGCCTGCGGCACCCGGGTCCTGGCGATGAAGGACGGACGGACGCTGGCCAGCGGCCCGGTCGAGGCCACGCTGACCGGCGAGACGCTCACGTCCGTCTACGACGTCGGCATCGAGGTCGCCGTGATGGCCGACGGCCAGCGGGTCTGCCTGCCGCGCCGCCGCGCCTGACGCTCAGTCCTCGACGCCGAGGATGACCTCGCTCGCCTTGATGATGACCTGCACGTCCTTGCCGGCGGCCAGGCCGAGCCGCTCCACCGACGCGACGGTGATGGTCGAGGTGATGACGTTGCCGTTGCCGACGTCGACCCGCACCTCCGCCGCCACCGCGCCCTTGGTGACCTCGGTCACGGTGCCCTTCAGGATGTTGCGTGCGCTCAGCTTCATTGGATCTCCTCCCGGTGGTCTGCGTCCGCCCCGACATACCGCCCTGACGGCCCGGCCTCAACCGGCGTTTCCAAAGGCGTGAAGTCCCCGGCCGGGGCCGCTACACTCCCGGCGGTCGTTTCGGAGGAGGCAGATGGCAGGACCCGTCACCACAGAGCGCCGCGGCAAGATCGCGGTCATCGTCGTCGACAATCCGCCGGTCAACGCCTTGAGCCAGGCGGTGCGGCAGGGCCTGGACGAGGCCGTGGCCGCGGCCCAGGCCGAAGACGGGGTCCAGGCCCTGGTCGTCGCCGGCGCCGGGCGCACCTTCATCGCCGGCGCCGACATCCGCGAGTTCGGCAAGCCGCCGCAGCCGCCCGCCCTGCCCGAGGTCATCAACCGGATCGAGGCCGGCGCCAAGCCGGTGATCGTCGCCCTGCACGGCACCGCCCTGGGCGGCGGGCTCGAGGTCGCGCTGGGTTGCCACTACCGGGTCGCGCTGCCCGGCGCCAGGGTCGGGCTGCCCGAGGTCTCGCTCGGCCTGATCCCGGGGGCCGGCGGCACCCAGCGCACGCCGCGCCTGATCGGCGCCGCGCAGGCCGTCGAGCTGATCACCTCCGGCCGCCACGTCGGCGCCGAGGAGGCCCTGGCCCTGGGCCTGGTCGACGAGATCGCGGAGGAAGACGATCCGGTCGCCGCCGGCGTCGCCTTCGCCGAGACGGTCCTGGCCGAGGGCCGCCCGGTCCGGCGCAGCGGCGAGGCCGAGGACAAGATCGCTGCCGACCGGGGCAACGCAACCCTCTTCGCAGACGCGCGCAAGGCTCTGGAGACGAAGGCCAGGGGGTTGTTCTCGCCCTTCAAGTGCGTCGACGCCGTCGAGGCCGCCGTGACCCTGCCCTTCGCCGAGGGCCTGAAGCGCGAGCGCGCGCTGTTCCTGGAATGCATGGACTCGCCGCAGCGCGCCGGCCTGATCCACGCCTTCTTCGCCGAGCGCGAGGTGCGCAAGATCCCCGAGGCCAAAGCCGAGCCGCGCGAGATCGCCGCGGTCGGCGTCATCGGCGGCGGCACCATGGGCGCCGGCATCGCGGTCGCGCTGATGACCGCCGGCCTCCCCGTGGTCCTGGTCGAGCGCGACGCGGAGAGCCTGGCCCGCGGCCGGGCCAACGTCGAAGGCATCCTCGACGGCGGGGTCAAGCGCGGCAAGATGACCGCCGAGGCCCGGGACGCCCTCCTGGCCTCCAAGCTCACCGGCGCTCTGGACTACGAGGCCCTGGCCGAGGTCGACCTCGCGATCGAGGCGGTCTTCGAGGACATGGCGGTCAAGAAGCAGGTCTTCACCCAGCTCGACGCGGCGCTCAAGCCGGACGCGATCCTGGCCAGCAACACCTCCTACCTCGACGTCGACGAGATCGCCGCCGTCACCGCGCGGCCGCAGGACGTGATCGGCCTGCATTTCTTCTCCCCGGCCCACGTCATGCGTTTGCTGGAGGTGGTGGCCGCCGCGAAGACCGCGCCCGAGGTCGTGGCCGGCGGCTTCGCCCTGGCCAAGCGCCTGGGCAAGGTCGCCGTGCGCGCCGGGGTCTGCGACGGCTTCATCGGCAACCGCATCCTCTCGGTCTACCGGCGCCAGGCCGACATCATGGTCGAGGACGGCGCCTCGCCCTACGCCATCGACGCCGCGCTGCTGGACTTCGGCTTCGCCATGGGTCCCTACGCGGTCGCCGACCTGGCCGGGCTCGACATCGGCTGGGCCAACCGCAAGCGCCTGGCGCCGACCCGCGACCCGAAGGAGCGCTATGTCGAGATCGCCGACCGGATCTGCGAGCGCGGCTGGTTCGGCCAGAAGACCGGGCGCGGCTTCTACCTCTATCCCGAGGGCGCCCGCAGGGGCGAGCCCGACCCCGAGGTCGAGGCCATCATCGCCGAGGCGCGCGCGAAGAAGGGCATCGCCCCCCGCGACTTCACCGCGGAGGAGATCGTCCGCCGCTACCTGGCCGCCATGATCAACGAAGGCGCCAGGGTGGTGGCGGAGGGAATCGCGCTCAGGCCCCTCGACGTCGACGTGACCCTGCTCTACGGCTACGGCTTCCCGCGCTGGCGCGGTGGCCCGATGAAGTACGCCGACCTGCGGGGCCTCGACCGGGTGCTGGCCGACGTTCGCGCCTACCAGGCCGAGGACCCCGCCTCCTGGCAGCCGGCCCGACTGCTGGTCGACCTGGTTGAAGGGGGCGAGAGCTTCGACAGCCTGAACCGCGTCTGAGGCCCTCGCCGTAGAGCGGGACGGAGTCCGGCGCAGGCCTCCCGGGCGCGGTCGGGGCGCAGCGGCAGGATGGATGCCCGGATCGAGTCCGGTCGTGAGATAGAACATGGTGGCCGGCAGGCGGGACAGTTCGACGGTCGCCGCCAAGGAATGAGGAGAGAACCAGCATGGCCAGCCCGCGCAAAGTCATCATCACCTGCGCCGTCACGGGATCGATCCACACGCCGTCGATGTCGCCGCATCTGCCGGTGACGCCGGACGAGATCGCCGAGGCGGCCATCGCCGCCGCCGAGGCCGGGGCCACGGTGCTGCACCTGCACGCCCGCGATCCGAAGGACGGCCGGCCGACCCAGGACCCGGAGGTCTTCCGCCGGTTCCTCCCGCGCATCAAGCAGTCGACCAATGCGGTGGTCAACATCACCACCGGCGGCGCGCCCCGGATGACCATCGAGGAGCGCCTGCAGCCGGCCCTGCAGTGCCAGCCCGAGGTCGCCTCGCTCAACATGGGCTCGATGAACTTCGGCCTCTTCCCCATGCTCAAGCGCTTCACCGAGTTCGAGCACGACTGGGAGCGCCGGCACCTGGAGAACAGCCGCGACCTGGTGTTCAAGAACACCTACAAGGACATCGAGTACATCCTGACCTCCTGCAGCGCCAACGGCACCCGCTTCGAGTTCGAGTGCTACGACATCGGCCACCTCTACAACCTGGCGCACTTCCTCGACCGCGGCCTGGTCCAGCCGCCGCTCTTCGTGCAGAGCGTCTTCGGCATCCTGGGCGGCATCGGCACCCATCCCGAGGACCTGATGCACATGCGGCGCACCGCGGACCGGCTCTTCGGCGGGGACTACCAGTGGTCGATCCTGGGCGCCGGGCGCAACCAGGTCCCGCTCGCCACCCTGGGCGCCGCCATGGGCGCCAACGTCCGGATCGGCCTGGAGGACTCGCTCTGGAGCGGCCCCGGCACCCTGGCCAAATCCAACGCCGAGCAGGTCCGCAAGATCCGCCAGGTCCTGGAGGGCTTGTCGCTCGAGGTCGCCGAGCCCGAGGACGCGCGCGAGATGCTGCGGCTCAAGGGCGGCGACGCCGTCGGCTTCTGATCCGGGGGCGCCTGCCGGCGCCGCCGCGCCTTCCAATTGCCGATGCCTCTGAAACGCAGTCGCAGCGCAGTTTTCTGCGCTTTTCGAGGTCTGTCGCGCGTGCTAGTCCCTAGTGTGATGGTTTCAAAGTTCGGCACATTTCATGTGCCGAGATTTGGAAGCTGAATCACACGAGATTCAACGAGTTAGTGTCCCTTTGCTTCTGAAATTCGCGAGAGCGAGTTGCAGAATCGAGACACTAGGAACATCACCGGGTAACGACGAAAAAAACGCATCAGGAGAAAAAGCGAATATGAAGGGAAACAAGAAGATCATCGGCCACCTCAACAAGGTGCTCAAGAACGAGCTGACGGCGATCAACCAGTACTTTCTGCATTCGCGCATGCTCAAGGATTGGGGCCTGCACCGGATGGCGCACCATGAGTACGAGGAATCCATCGATGAGATGAAGCACGCCGACAAGCTCATCGAGCGGATCCTCTTTCTCGACGGCCTGCCCAACCTGCAGGACCTCGGCAAGCTGCTGATCGGGGAGGACGTGCAGGAGATTCTGAAGTGCGACCTCAAGCTCGAGGAGACGGCACTGCCCGACCTGCGCAAGGCGATCGCCGACTGCGAGGAAGCCGGCGACTACGTCAGTCGGACGCTCTTCAGCGAGATCCTCGAAGCGGAGGAAGAGCATGTCGACTGGCTCGAGACCAACCTCGGGCTGATCGAGAAGATCGGGATCCAGAACTTCATTCAGTCGCAGATGGGGGGCGAAGAGTCGTAAGAGCGGGGCCGACTCTCACCGCAGCGGCGCTTCAGCTTGGACCGGGGAGCACGGACTTGATCGGCTTGACCCAGGCCGATTAGACCCAGGCCGGCTCGTATCGAAGAGCCGGCCGCCGGCTCACAGCCGCGGCTGGACCCTGGTCACCGCCTCGTCCAAGCGTTTCTGGTCCAAATGTTTCTGGTCCAAGCGTTCCTGCCCTTTGCCGCCCTCGTCGCTTTCCGTGCCCGAGGCGGGGCCGTGTGTTGCCTGGCGCCGCTCTCGTATCGTCATCAGCCGGGTCAGGGCGGCGAGGACGGCCGAGGGCGGCAGGTTGCGCCAGAGGAACACCGCCGCGCCCTTCGCTCAACTGCCCGCGCCGCCCGGCAGCGTCAGCGCCCCGCGGGTCTCGTTGATGATCTGCTGCGCCGAGTCCAGACAGCGCCCGCAGCAAGGGCCGTTGCCGAGGGCGCAATAGGCCTCGACCGCGCAGGAAACGCCTTCCTGCGCCAGTTGCCGCAGTTCCGCGTCCCGATAGCCGTTGCAGATGCAGACGTACATTCAGGCAGTCCTCACGATCCAGAGTATCCTGCACGTGATAATGATAGTCAATCTCAGAATGGCGCCTCTCCCCTTCGGGCCGAAAACGCGATCTGATTTGAGAGTGATTATCACTCGCGATATCATCTTTAGTGAGACTGCAAGTGATTTGCAATCTCATTGATTGCCGCGTAGATTGCGTCGCACAGCGAACAGGTTCAATTCGCAAAACCCGGGAGGGGGTATTGAGAGACATGACACGGGGCTTGGTCATGGCGGCGGCGGTCGCCTGCATGGCTTCAACGGCGGCTTCCGGTGCGGGGCGCGAAGCGGTGCTGGACACCTACGCCGACATCGCCCAGGCCGGCTACGAAGATTCCCTGTCGACTGCACAGACGCTCGGCAAGGCGATCGACGCGCTGATCGCGGCGCCGTCCGAAACTCATCTGAAGGCGGCGCGGGAGGCCTGGCTGGCCGCGCGGGTCCCCTATCAGCAGACCGAGGTCTTCCGCTTCGGCAACGCCATCGTCGACGACTGGGAGGGCAAGGTGAACGCCTGGCCCCTGGACGAAGGCCTGATCGACTACGTCGACGCCGCCTACGGCGACGAATCCGACGAGAATCTTTACTACACCGCCAACGTCATCGCGAACCAGAAGCTGGACTTCGGCGGCAAGACCATCGACGCCTCCACGATCGACAGGGCGCTGCTCGCCGAGACCCTGCACGAGCTCGACGAGGTCGAGGCCAACGTCGCGACCGGCTACCACGCCATCGAGTTTCTGCTCTGGGGCCAGGACCTCAACGGCACCGGGCCCGGCGCCGGCAACCGGCCGGCGAGCGACTTCGACCCGGCCAACTGCACCGGCGGCAACTGCGAGCGCCGCGCCGCCTACCTCAAGGTCACGACCGATCTCCTGCTCGATGACCTGGCGGAGATGGCCGGCCTCTGGGCGCCGGGCGGCGAGGCCCGCAAGCAGCTGACGGCCGAGGGCGCCAACGGCGGGCTGCGCGCCATGCTGACCGGCCTCGGCAGCCTCTCCTACGGCGAATTGGCCGGCGAACGCATGAAGCTGGGCCTGCTGCTCCACGACCCCGAGGAGGAGCACGACTGCTTCTCGGACAACACCCACAACTCGCACTACTACAACGCCTTGGGCATGCAGAACGTCTATCTCGGCTCCTACAAGCGGATTGACGGCAAGGTCGTCAGCGGGCCAAGCCTGTCCGAGCTGGTCGCCGGCCTGTCCTCCGACCTGGATGCCGAGATGAAGAAGGCCCTCGATACGACGATGCAGGCCATGACCGCGATGAAGACGCGGGCCGAGAGCGTCGAGGCCTATGATCAGATGATCGGCGCGGACAACGCCGAAGGGAACAAGGTCGTGCAGACGGTCGTCGACTCCCTCACCGGGCAGACCAAGGCGATCGAGCGCGTGGTCGCTACGCTCAAGCTCGGCAGCATCGAGTTCGAGGGTTCCGACAGCCTCGACAACCCGAACGCGGTGTTCCAGTAGGACCTGTCGAGGTGACCGATGTGGAGGTCTTCGCACCTAAAGCGATGATCAGACCATTCGTCATGACGGCGCTCGTGGCGCTCCTCACCCTGGCCGCTTCGCACAGCGGCCAGGGCGGAACGCCCCAGAGCGAGGCGGAGCGCATCGCCGCAGTGGTCGCGCCGACCGGCGACTTCTCCAAGCCGGAGCGCTACGAAGCGCTGCCGGGCGGGGCGGCGACCTCGACCAAGTTCGAGAACCGGGATGCCTTCTCCCAGCCCTCG
>JAKSBE010000564.1 GCA_022361275.1 Kiloniellales bacterium | reverse complement strand
TAGCCTCCTCCGCGGCCGGCGCGGCGCTCTCCTTGACCCCGGCGGGAAACGGCACGCCCTCGGGGAGCGCCCGCTTCACGGCATCACGCACCAGGACCCAGCCGCCCTCGGAGCCGGGCACCGCGCCCTTGACCAGGATCAGGCCCTCGGCGTCGTCCGTGGTCACCACCTCGAGGTTCTGGGTGGTCACCTGGGCGGCGCCCATGTGGCCGGCCATCTTCTTGCCCTTGAAGACCCGGCCCGGGTCCTGGCACTGGCCGGTCGAGCCGTGCGCGCGGTGCGAGATCGACACGCCGTGGCTGGCGCGCAGGCCGGCGAAGTTGTGCCGCTTCATCGAGCCGGCGAAGCCCTTGCCGATCGAGGTTCCGGTGACGTCGACGTACTGCCCGGCCACGAAGTGGCTGGGGATCAGCTCCTGGCCGACGTCGATCACCGCGTCCTCGGTGACCCGGAACTCGGCCAGGCGCTGCTTCGGCGCCACCTTGGCCTTGGCGAAGCGCTCGCGCTCCGCTTTGGAGAGCCGCTTGACCTTGGCCGAGCCGGCACCCAGCTGCATCGCCGTGTAGCCGTCCTTCTCCTGGTTCCGGACCGCCACGACCTGGCAGTCCTCGACCCGCAGGACGGTGACCGGAATGTGCTTGCCCGCGTCGGTGAAGACCCGGGTCATGCCCATCTTCTGAGCGATCAGACCACAGCGCATCGGCTTAGCCCTTCAGCTTGATTTCGACGTCGACGCCGGCCGCCAGGTCGAGCTTCATCAGGGCGTCGACGGTCTGGGGGGTCGGATCGACGATGTCCAGGAGCCGCTTGTGGGTCCGGATCTCGAACTGCTCGCGGCTCTTCTTGTCGATATGGGGCGAGCGCAGAACGGTGTAGCGCTCGATCCGCGTCGGCAGAGGGATCGGGCCGCGCACCTGCGCCCCGGTCCGCTTCGCCGTGTTCACGATCTCCGAGATCGACGTGTCGAGCACGCGATGGTCGAAGGCCTTGAGGCGTATGCGAATGTCTTGGTTGTCCATGGCTCTGCCCGACTTTCGATCCGGTTCCCGTCTTTATTTGACGATGGTGGCGACGACGCCGGCGCCGACGGTGCGTCCGCCTTCGCGGATCGCGAAGCGCAGGCCCTCGTCCATCGCGATCGGGGCGATCAGTTCGACCTCCATCGAGATGTTGTCGCCCGGCATCAC
>JAKSBE010000218.1 GCA_022361275.1 Kiloniellales bacterium | reverse complement strand
TCGATCGGCATGTTCGAGCAGGCGACGGCGATCCAGAAGGGCGTGGTCGACCTGAGCTGCCTGCCGGCGGCCTTCTACGCCCGCTCGCTGCCGGAGAACGAGGCGATCTCGACCTCCAACAGCGGCCCCGAGGCGGTGCGCGCCAACGGCGGCATGGCGATCATCGACCGACTGCACCAGGAGCGCCTGGGCATGAAGTACCTCGGCTGGGTCGACAGCGGGGTGAAGTTCCACATCTACATGAAGGACGCGCCGGCGTTCACCGACGCGGGCCTGCCCGACCTCAAGGGCGTGAAGATGCGCGACAACCCGATCTACGGCGCCTTCTTCCGGGCGCTGGACGCGGAGACCCACCAGATGGCGGCGACCGACGTCTATCCGGCCCTGCAGAAAGGCGTGGTCAACGCCAGCGCCTGGACCGCGATCGGCGTCAAGGCGCTGAAGTGGGACGAGTTCCTGCGCCACCGCCTGGACCCGCAATTCTACCAGACCGACATCAGCGTGGTCATGAACCTGGACAAGTGGAACGGCCTGGACGACGCGGCCAGGAAGATCCTCCAGGACACGGTGATCGCGCACGAGATCTCGAGCCGCGCGGCGCGCGAGGCCGAGGCGGTCGAGGAGCAGAAGCAGCTGGAGGCCGAGGGCATGACGGTCCACGCCGTGTCGGCCGCCGACAGGTATCTCGAGATCGCGCTGGAGTCCGCCTACGGCCGCATGAAGCAGCGGCTGGAGAAGGACGGCCGGCCGCTGGACGCGGCCGAGAAGCTGCGCGGCCTCTACCAGGAGTGAGCCCTCGTCCGGGGGGCGGCGAAGGGGGCGGGCGGCTGCCGGCGGCGGCGTTTGCCCCCTTACGCGAGCGTGTTGGCCGCCTCTCCATCTGTCATCCCTGGCTCGACCCGGGGATCCATCGCAGGGCGGAACCGCGACGGTGATGTAACGCCGGATTCAAGTCCGGCAACGACAGGGAGGGGGTGATGGGGGATCGGTTCTTGAGGAATGGGTCAACGGCGTGGATCGCAGGGTGAGATGACAATGTTTCTCGAGCGGGTCGATGCCGCCTATACGCTGCTGATCCGCGGGATGTCGGCGCTGGCCTGCGTCTACCTCGGGCTGATGATGGCGGTGATCGTCACCTACACCTCGGCGCGCAGCCTTTCCATCCCCTACAGCCCCTACTCCTTCACCTTCATCGAGTACGGCTTCGTCTACGTGCTGATGCTGGGCGCGCCCTGGATGGTGCGGCAGCGGGCCCACGTCTTCATCGAGCTGGTGACCGCCAGCGTCGGCCCGCGCACGCGGGCGGTGCTGTCGCGCGGCGTCGCCGCGGTCTCCGCCCTGGTCTGCCTGGTGCTGGCCTGGCACTGCGGGCTGCTGGCCTGGGAAGACTATTCCCGGACCCGCTACGACGAGCTGCGCGGCCAGCTCGACATCCCGCGCTGGATCGTCACCGTCGCCCTGCCGGCCGGCTTCGGCCTGATGGCGGTCGAGTTCCTGCGCTTCGTGGTCTCGGCCGAGCCGATGCACGGCAGCCGGCGGCAGCTCCATGACTGAGGCGGGCGGGGCGAAGGGCGAGGTCGGCACCCGAATCCCTCCATCCACTCCTTGCCGCGAGGCCGCCTGATGGAGTGGTACTTCGTCCTCGCCGCGCTGTTCGGCGCGATCCTGGTGCTGATGGTCGCGGGCTTTCCGGTCGGCGTCGCCTTCCTGGCGGTCAACGTGGTCGCCGCCGCGGTCTACTTCGGCGGCAGCGGCACGGTGCTGGAGCGGATCGAGCTGGGCATCGCGACCCTGGCCGACAACGGCCTGGGCTCCATGGCCAACTTCGCCCTGGCGCCGATCCCGATGTTCCTGCTGATGGGCGAGCTCTTCTTCCACTGCGGCCTGGCCCGGCGCATGTTCGGCGCGGTCGAGCGCCTGCTGGGCCGGGTCCCGGCGCGGCTGTCCTACGTCACGGTCGCGGGCGGGACCGCCTTCGCCACCCTGTCCGGCTCCTCGATGGGCTCGACCGCGCTGCTCGGCACCCTGATGGTCCCGGAGATGACCCGGCGCGGCTACAAGAAGTCGCTGTCGATCGGCCCGATCCTGGGCACCGGCGGGCTGGCCATGCTGATCCCGCCCTCGGCCCTGGCGGTGCTGCTGGGCACCCTGGCGCAGCTCGATATCGGCGCGCTGCTGATCGCCGGCGTGCTGCCGGGCCTGACCCTGGCCGCGATGTACGCGGTCCTGATCTACGTCCTGGCCAAGCTCGACCCCGCGGCGGCGCCGGCCTACGAGGTCGAGGCCGCGCCCCTGGGCGAGCGGGTCGTGCTGCTGCTGCGCGACGTGCTGCCGATGGTCTCGATCGTGGTCGGGGTGATCCTGCTGATCATGGTCGGCTGGGCGACGCCCTCGGAGTCGGCGGCCTTCGGGTGCCTCGGCGTCCTGATGGTGGCCGCCGCCTTCCGCTCTTTGACCCCCTCGGCGCTGTGGAAGTCGCTGGCCGGCGCCACCCGGGTCACCGTCGTCGCCTTCCTGATCATCTTCGGCTCGGCGACCTTCAGCCGGATCCTGTCCTTCTCCGGCGGCAGCGCGGGGCTGATCGACTGGGTCACCGGCTTCGACATCGCGCCGCTGACCATGCTCGCGGTGATGTTCCTGGTCCTGCTGATGCTCGGCATGTTCATGGACCAGCTCTCGATGATGCTGCTGACCGTGCCGATCTTCT
>JAKSBE010000024.1 GCA_022361275.1 Kiloniellales bacterium | reverse complement strand
GATGCCGTGGCGCGTCAGGTCGAAGGTGGTCAGGTGCAGGGGACAGGGGCCGAGCGCCTTGTCGGCGGCCTGGTAGGTGCCCTGCAGCGGGCCGCCCTGGTGGGTGCAGGTGTAGTTGAAGGCCACCACGTCCTTGTCCGGGCCGATGCCGCCGCCGGCCTCGCGGCCGAGCTTCACGAGGATGGACTCCGCGTACTGCCCCTCGTCGGGGTATTCGAAGTCGAAGGGCTCATCGACCTCGAGCGCGCTCAGCTTGGCGATCAGCTTGCGCGGATAGGTGGACACGGCGGCGGGCGTCTGCGCCGCGGCAAGGCCGGGGATGCCGACCATCACCACGGCGGTGGCGATGCCGCCGGTGAGCAGGAACTGGCGCCGGTTCATCAGGCAGCGGCGGGTGCCGGCCTTTTCCGCCTCCCCGTTCTCGCCGTTGACGGCGGCGCGGATCCTTGGATCAACCTTTCTCATTTGGTCCGTCTCCTCGTCAGTTCTGCGCCACGGGCAGCGGTTCCATAACCGGAAGCTCGGGGTCTTCCGCCAGGATTTCCTCCCCGCTGAGGCTTTCGAGGAAGGCCACCAGATCGTCGATCTCCGCATCGGTCAGGCCGAGCGGCCGAATGAGCGGCGACTTGTTCTCCGCGAATTCGTTCTCCCCGCCGCCCTCGTTGTAGAAGACGACGACGTCGCGCAGCGTCTCGATCATGCCGTTGTGCATGTAGGGAAAGGTGTATTTGGTGTAGCGCAGGGAGGGGACGCGGAACTTGCCCATGTCGCTCGCCTGCTTCGTGCGGAAGTAGAGGCCCGGGTCGTCCTTGAGTTCGCGGTACTTCTTCTCCGTCACCCCCTTGGCATAGAGCTCGAAGCGGAAGGTGACCTGGGCGACCGGATCCTCTTCCCAGCCGCCGTAGGGCGGCACGCCGGTGTTGTAGTAGGCCTCGTCGGTCAGGAGCGGTCCGTTGTGGCAGGCGATGCAGTTCGCCTTGCCGGCGAAGAGCGCCAGGCCCCGCTTCTGCGGCTCGGTCAGCGCGTCGTCGTCGCCGCGCATGTAGCCGTCGAAGGGCGTGTCCGTCTGCACCAGCGTCCGCTGGTAGGCGGCGATGGCCATGTAGGCGTGGCGGATGTTCGGCCAGTCGTCGCCGAAGACCTGCTTGAAGGCCGCGCGGTATTCCGGCACGAAGGCCAGCCGCGCCTCCATCATGTCGTCCTCGCCGTTGCCGGCGACGCCGCCGCGGGCGGCCGAGCGCGCCTGGTGCTCGAGGCTGCCGCTCGCCCCGGCCCAGAAGAGCTTGCCGTAGTAGGCGGAGTTGACCACGGTCTGGCTGTTGCGCCAGTGGGTCGTGCCGGGATAGCCGAAGCTGATCGGCGCCTGCACGGCCCAGCCGGCCTCGGGGCGGTGGCAGGCCGAGCACGGCATGCCGTAGTTCCCGGACAGGATCGGATCGAAGAAGAGCTTCTCGCCCAGCGCGACCTTCTCCGGCGTCATCGGGTTGTCCGCCGGGATCGGCGGCGGCCCGAGCGCGGCCAGGCCTTCGGGACGGGGGTCGTCCTCGGCCAAGGCGGCACCGGCGGTAAGCCCGGCGAGCGCGAGGGCGGTGACGGTGATGCGCGTCGTCATGGCGGCCTCCCTCAGTTCGGCACGTCGCGCCAGTCTTCGATCAGCGCGTAGTCGTAGTCGTCCTCGCGCCAGACGTAGGCGTCGACGTCGAAGCTGTCGCCGGAGAGGCTCTCCAGGAACGCCACGAGATCGGCTTTCTCCGAGGGCACGAGGCCGAGGGGTTTCAGCCGCGGATCCTTCAGCGGATCGTCTCCGCCGCCGGCGTCGTAGAAGTCCACGACCTCTTCCAGCGTCCCGAACACGCCGTTGTGCATGTAGGGGGCGGTCCACGTGAGCTCGCGCAGGGTCGGGGTGAGGAAGCTGCGGCGGGTCTCGTCGCGGTGGGTGCGGATATAGGCGCCGAGGTCTTCGCGCAGGTTCATGTAGTTCGGCACGCCGAAGAACTTGGCATAGGTGACGAAGGCGGAATGCCGCTCCGGATCGGACCAGATGTCCGGGTTGCTCGGCACGCCGACGTTGTGCGGTCGATCGTCGGTGAAACGGGGGCCGGCATGGCAGCTCGCGCAGCGGCCCTTGCCTTCGAAGATCGTCTGGCCACGCAGGGCCGCAGCCGACATGGCGCCGCTGTCGTAAGGCGCGTTGCGCGACTGGATCGTCTTCATGAAGTCCATCAGGGCGTTGCGGGCACCGCCGTTCGACGGCTCGGACATGCCGGCCGCCTCGAACATCTCGACGTAGACCGGATCCTGCTTGAGGCGCTCCTGCATGATCCGCATGTCCATGTTCATCAGGTAGGTCTCGGTGATCATCTCACGCACGGTGTCGTTGAGATCGGTCCCGAGGCGACCGTCATGCATCCAGGCATCGCGGTAGCCGACGTTGGCCAGCGTCGGCGTGTTGCGGAAATGGGCGGCACCGGTATAGGCGGCCGACAATGGCAGGCCGTCGGTGAAGGCCTTCTCGGGCAGATGGCAGCTCGCGCAGGCGAGCGAGGTGTCGCCCGACAGGCGATAGTCGTAGAACAGCCGCTTGCCCAGTTCGGCCCGCGCCGCGTCGACCTCCAGCGGCGGCTCCGGTGTGATCGCCTGCTGTGCCATGGCTGCCGAGCTCACAAGCAGCGTGCCCGCGAGCAGGGTTCTGAGGATCATGTGGGGTCTCTCCTTCTTCTTCTTGGCCCTGGTTGTCGCTTCTCCTCCCGCGTGCCGGAAGGAGGCCGAGTTCCATTGTTTTCCGGGGCCGCCCCGTGACTTGGACGGTTGCGTCGCCCTGACCACCGTCCCCTCGAAGCAAGCAAAAAGCGGCGCCGGCTACCATGATCGAGATCAATTTCACACTGCCGCGCGCTCAGGAACCGACGCCGACCCGTCCCCCGTCCCTCCTGCCGCGGACCTTCCAGGCCCCGGAGACCGGCGTCCGACGGGGCTTCAGGGAAGCGGATCGACACCCAAGACGAGCGGATGGAGCCAAACGAGACGAAGCTGAATCACACGAGATTCAACAAGTTAGTGTCCCTTTGATTCTGCAATTCGCTCTCGCGAATTTCAGAATCGGGACACTAGCGAGACAGCGGAATAGAGGAGGGAGAACCCGGCGGCCCCCAGGCGGGAAACGAGCCAGGGCTTGACCGGGGGCCGGATCGGGACCGCATGGCTGACGAAGAAGACCAGGAACGCGAGGGCGAACTCGGCCCAGGCCATCGGTCAGGCGGCCCGCCGGGCCCGAAGGAGCAGAGGTCCGTAGAGCGCCACGAAGCTTCCGAAGGCGCCGATCCAGCAGAGGCCGGACAGAAGATGCAAGTCGGGTCCGAGACCCGGGAAAACGCCGGCACCCAGACGCGCCGTCACGGCCGCGATCAGCAGCAGATAGAGCGCGACCGTCCCCGGCCCGGCCGTGAGCGCGCGGCCCGTATGCCCGAGCGTCGCGCGCGTCATGACCGCCAGCGTCATCAGCCCGATCCCGCCGGCCATCCAAAGGTGCTGGGCTGCCGGCGTGCCGACCGCGCCGGGCGCGAGGACGGCAAGGCCGAGGACCACGGCGCCCAGGGGCACGAAGGCGTAGCCGAGGTGCAGGACCCAGACCAGCGGCTCGGCGCCTGTCCTGTGGCCCGCCCAGCGCGCGAGCCGCGCCGCCTGCGCGAGGCCCGCGAAGACGAGCGCCGTTCCCGCGAGGCGCGATTCGGGCGCGGCGGCCCAGAGAACGAGGGCAAGCAGGAGCGCGGCGAGCGCGAGCTTGTCGAACCGCGCGAAAGGGGCCGGAAGCCGGCTCTCCCCGCGCTTCAGGAGCCAGTTGCGGGTGAAGGAAGGAACGATCCGGCCGCCGATGACCGCGATCATCATGACGCTCGCGGCAAGGCCGATCCGGAGACCGAGCCCATCGGCGGCATAGGCCCCCGCCTGAGCCTCCCAGTGAAACACGGCGTTGCCGGCGATCAGCACCAGCAGCATCGCCAGCACGAGGAGGTTGCGCCAGTTCCGCCCCTTGCAGATCTCCCGGGCGATCGCCGCGGCCAGGACCGCCGGCATGGCGAGATCGAGGATCGCCACCAGCGCGGGCGGCAGATGGGTCGAAACCGCGATCGCAAGGCGGCCCGCCAGCCAAAGCCCGACCAACGCGCCCAGCGGCGGGCCCACGATCGGCAGCCGTCCGGTCCAGTTGGGGACCGCCGTCAGCAGGAAACCGGCGGCGATCGCAGCGAGATAGCCGAAGAGAAACTCGTGCGCGTGCCAGGACACCGGATCGAACGCCGTGGGCAGCGTGACCGTCCCGGACAAGAGGCCGATCCAAACCACCATGGCCAGCGCGGACCACAGCGCACCGCCCAGGAAGAAGGGCCGGAATCCGTAGGACAGCAGCGCCGGTCCCTGCCAGGCGCGGATCTGTTCAGCGCTGCTCGACATGGTCTGTTCCCCCCCTCGGCGGCAGGGCGCAGTCCGCGAGGCTGTAGCGGTTCAATTCCGCGATGAAGCGCGCCTCGGCGCCGGCCAGCATCCCTTTCAGCCGGCAGGTCGGCGTGATGACGCAGGCGCCCCCGTCCTTGGCGAAGCACTCCACGAGCGCCGCGCCGCGCTCGAGCACCGCCACGACGTCGCCGAGGCGCAGGCTCTCCGCCGGCTGTCCCAGAACGGCTCCACCGCCCGTGCCGCGGCGGGTCTCGACGAAACCGGCGGCCGCCAAGGCGGCCATCGCCTTTGTCAGATGGTTCCGGGAAATGCGGAACTCGGCCGCGATCTCGGCGGTCGAATGAACCCTGTCCGGCTCGCTCGCGATCCGCATCAGCGCGCGAAGGCCGAAGTCCGTGAAGCTGGTGAGGCGCATGGCAAGGCCGACGTGTTTGGCGAAGACCGGCTGTAGAGCGATCATAGCAGACAAAATCGGTATTTAAAATACCTATTCAATCGAGCACCGCGTCACTGGCCCTGCATGGTTCCGAGCCGCGCCCCTTGCAGAACGGCCGGTGATCTTAGCGGCGAGGTCGCATTCCGGGCGGTCCCAGCCTTCCGGTCCACCGGGTTTCAGAACCTGATTCGGGACCGTCACCCCAAGCGCCGGATGGTCCCGACGTCTTCATCTAGAACTCCAGACCCAGGTAGAGGCCGAAGGTCCGCGGCTCGCCGGTGATCACGGTTCGCGCGCCGTCGTTCTGGACGACGCGCTGCGTCGCGTCGTCCTTGTCGAGGAGATTGCGCGCGAAGAAGCCGACGCTCATGTTGTCCAGGACGTAGGTCAACTGCATGTTGACCAGAAAGCGCGAATCGGGTTTCTCGCGCGAATCGTTGTCCGCGTCGAGAAAGGACCCTTTCGTGTAGGAGGCGTCGGCACCGATCGACAGGCCGTTGTCGAAGAAGTAAGTCCCGCCGAAGGCCGCCGTCACCTCCGGCGCCGACACGATCGGATCCAGGACGATCGGATCCAGGACGATCGGCCCGGAGGGAGGGCTGTCCGCGGTTTCCTTGATGGCCTCCAGCGTCACCAGGGAGCCGGTCAGGCGATAGGTCAGCCCGGTACCTGCGAGCAGGGTCGACAGCGCCTGCTGCCAGGTCATGACACCCTCGACCGGGGCGCTGCGCCGGTTCCGTACCAGGCTCGGCGCCGTGGAGGCCTGCAGACCGGCCTGCCGGCCGAACTGGAGAGGCCCGTGCCGGCGCGGCTGCGATCCGGGCTTCCGCGCTGCGGCGCTCCGTGGACGCGGACGGTTTCCCAGGACGGTCGGCTGCAGCATCTTCGGCGAGAACCCGAGAGGGTGAAGAGGCGGCGACAGGGCGCGTTGGCAGTGCTTGATGCCCTGGACCACCAGGACCTGCGCCATGGAGACCGACACCCCGAGGCGCTCGGCGATCTCCTTCAGCGCGCAGCCGCCGAAGCGGTGCATCTCCAGGGCGATGCGCGTGCGCTCGGGCAGCTCGGGCAGCTCGGCCATCGCCGCGATCACCCGTTGCAGCTCCTGCCGGGCGATCGCTTCGTCTTCCGGCGAGGGCGCCTCGTCGGCGAGGCTCGCCGCCAGCCGCCCCACCTGCCCGGCCGTGTGGCGGTCCTCCAGGTTCAACCGCCGCCGCCGGTCCAGCGCGAGGTTGCGCACGACGCGGTAGAGATAGCCCAGGGGCTCCTCGAGCCGCCGGCCGAGCGCCGCGGCCCCGTAGCGCAACCGAGCCTCCTGGACGACGTCCTCGGCCTGGGCAGGATCGCCGACGATGCGGCTGGCGTAGTTCACCAAGGCGCCCCGGTGGGTCACGAAGAGTGCGAGTGCCGTACTGTCCTGGTGCGGCGCCAAGTCTCCCTCTCCGACCACAGATCAAACTTCGTTCAGTTGCTTACAGTTGGGCGGGGTTTGATCCAGGCCTCGCAGTTCGTCATCCTCTGCCGTGGAGCCCATTGCGATGAAAAGGCAGGAGGTCGGTTCGTGACCGCCGCTTCCCGTTTGCGCTGGCGTGTCTGCGCTCTGGTCATCGTCCTTGCGGTCGCAGCGCCGGCCGCGGCGAGCCCGGAGGGCGGCGCCGAGGCGTCGGCCCGGGCGCTGCTGCGCCTGGCTCCCGGCGCCATCTGCCCCGAGGGGGTCCTGGATCCGGACCGGCTTCCCGGGCGCCTCGCAGGCGCGCTCGCCGGCTTTACGCTCGCCGGGGTCACGGACCGGGGCCCGCCCGGTGCCTGGGTGCGGCGCGAGATCCGGCTGGAGCGCGCCCGGAACGATCAGGCGCTCCTGGTCTCGGCCTCGCGTTCGCCCGCCGGGCTGCGCCGCGTGGTCTTCGAGGTCCACGGCCTTGCCGCGGGACGGCCCGTCATGATGGCGCTCGCCGGCGGCGACTGCGCGCCGCGGCACGCCCGCGCGATCCGCTATGGTGCGACGGGCGCCGCGCGGGAGCTGGTGCACTTCGCCGCCGATCTCACGACCGTGCAGACGATCGAGCCGCTCAACCCGCCGGTGCCGGCAGGGCACGATCCGGGCGGGGTCACCGTCGCCCATATCGACAGCGGCGTGAACTACCTGCTGCCGGAGATCGCCGCCCGCCTGGCGCGCGACGGCGAGGGCCGCACGCTCGGCCTGGACCTCTGGGACGGCGACGCGCGGCCCTTCGACGGCGATCAGGGGCGCTCGCCCTTCTTCCCGATCCGGCACGGCACGCCGGTCGCCAGCCTGCTGGTCAAGGAGGCGCCCGCCGTCCGCCTGCTGCCGATCCGCTATCCGCGGCCCGATATGGCGCGCATGGCGGAGGCCGTCGAGGCCGCGGCCGCGGCCGGCGCCAAGATCGTCGCGCTGCCCATGGGCAGCCGGAAGCGCGGCGACTGGGCCGGCTTCGAAGCGGCGGCGCGCGCCCATCCCGAGGTGCTGTTCATCGTCTCGGCCGGCAACGACGGGCGCGACATCGACGCGTCACCGCTCTTTCCGGCGAGCCTGCCCCTCGACAACCTGATCGTGGTGACCTCGTCCGATGCTTTCGGGCGGCTGGCGCCGGGCTCGAACTGGGGGGCCGCAAGCGTGGACCTGATGGTGCCGGCGGAGGGTCTCGAGGTGACGGACTACCGCGGCGCGCGCGGCACGGCCTCCGGATCCAGCTATGCGGTGCCCCGGGTCGCGGCCCTCGCGGCCCGCCTGCTGGAGAAGCACCCGGACTGGACGGCGGCCGAGCTGAAGCCTGCAGTCTTCGCGCGCGCCGTGCCGCCGCTGGAGCGCGGATCGCCGCGCGTCGCGGTCGGCTGGATTCCCAACCCTGCGGACGACGGCGCCTGAGGCTCACCGGGGCTTGGCCGGCCGCGGCGGCGGGTTCTCCAGAAAGCGTTCGGCCGCCGGCGCGCTCCGCGGATTGACCTGCTTCAGCCGGGCCAGGGCACGCTCGGCGAGGGCCCGGTCGCCGGCCCAGGTACCCGCCTGGATCGACAGGCGCAGAACCTGCAGGTCGTCGCCGGCATGGTCCATGAGCCAGCGCAAGTGCGGCAGGGCCGCCTCGAAGGCGCGCGCCAGGTGGTACGTGATGGCCAGGCCGATCCGCGTGTTGACCGCGTTGGGGTCCTCGGCCAGGCCCTGCTCGAACAGACCGACCGCGGCCTCGGCGCGGCCGGCGCGGCCCAGGGTCTGGCCGGCCAGGTCCAGAAGCTGGCGATTGCCGGATCGGCGGCAGGACGTCTCGATGGCCTTGGCCTGCTGATCGTCCAGGCGCCGCCCGGGGGTGCGGTTCCGGTCCAGCAGGGTCGTGCAGATCCGCACGGCGGCGCCGATCTCGGCACTGGCCGCGGCGGCGGCCGGGCCGCTGCGTGCGGAGAGCGCGGCGATCTGCGCGGCGGGAATCGCCTCGAAGCGACCCTCGCCGCCGGAGGCGACGATGCCCACCAGTCGTCCGCCTTGGTCCAACAAGGCGCCGCCGCTGTTTCCCGGTTGGCTGTAGGCGTCGTGGTGGAGACGGGCGAGCGGCCGGTCCGGTGGCGGCGCGAAGCGCAGACGCCCGGGATCGTAGGCCCGGATGCCGCGCAGGCCGACGTCGGCGCCCACGGTGTAGAGGGCGCTGTCGGGGCGGACCGGCTCCGGCGCCAGGACCGGCCCCGGCGGCAGGTCCGCGGTTTCCAGCAGGATCAGGTCGCCCGGATAGTCGGTGGCGAGAACCCGGGCTTGGATCGGGCGTCCGTCGGCCAGAAAGACCGTCGCATTCTGCTCGTCGGCGACGACGTGGCGCGCCGTGACCAGGCGCGTCTCGCCGATGCGCACGGCGCTGCCGACCGGGTCGAAGGCGGAGACGGCGAAGACCGCCGCGCGGGCCTCGCAGACCGGCTGCGGCTGTCCGCAGAGGCCGGACTGGCCCCTCGCCGTCGTCGCGGGCGCCGCGAGCAGCAGGAGAGTCAAGAGCAGCGCCCGCACCGGAAGCCGGGCGCAGGCGGCGGCAAGGCGTGACACGGGAGGCAAGCCTACCCTCCGGTTCAGTCCCACTGTCTGCAGGGAGTATGGGCGGCTTCTCGCACGATGCCAACAGGGCCGCCGGCGTGGTCATGCTCTGGGAGATGGAGGTACGCTTCGCGCGCCTTGAAGGCGCGCAGGTCGCCCGGCTGTGATACCTAGTCCACTAGGCGACTGTCAGTTCAGGCAGGCAGCACGGCGTTTCAAATGGTTTTGAAACGCCGTGCTGGTTTCTCGTTAAGGCTTCAAGCCGTGATCAGGCGAGGTCGAAGCGATCGAGGTTCATCACCTTGCCCCACGCCGCAACGAAGTCACGCACGAAGGCCTGCTGTCCGTCGTCACAGCCATAGACTTCCGCAACGGCCCGAAGCTGGGAGTTCGACCCGAAGATGAGGTCGACGCGGGTGCCGGTCCACTTCACGTCGCCCGAGGCGCGGTCGCGCCCCTCGAACACGTCCTCGTCTTCCGAGGTCGGCGTCCACTCCGTGCCCAGGTCGAGCAGGTTGACGAAGAAGTCGTTGGTGAGCGTCTCCGGCCGGTCGGTGAAGACGCCGTGCCGGGACTGCCCGACGTTGGCATCCAGGACGCGCAGGCCGCCGACGAGGACCGTCATCTCGGGCGCGGTCAGCGTCAGCAATTGCGCCCGGTCGACCAGCAGCTCCTCCGCGGTGACGGCGTACTTGGCCTTCTGGTAGTTGCGGAACCCGTCCGCCGCCGGCTCGAGCACGGCGAAGGAGTCCACGTCGGTCTGCGCCTGCGAGGCGTCCGTGCGGCCCGGCGAGAAGGGCACGGTCACGTCGTGCCCGGCGTTCTTCGCCGCCCGCTCGACGGCCGCGCAGCCGCCGAGGACGATCACGTCGGCGAGCGAGACCACCTTGCCGTTGGCCTGCGCCTCGTTGAAGGCCTTCCGGACCCCCTCAAGGGTTTCCAGCACCGAGGCCAGCTGGGCCGGCTGGTTGACCTCCCAGTCCTTCTGCGGCGCGAGGCGGAGGCGCGCGCCGTTCGCCCCGCCGCGCTTGTCGGAGCCGCGGAAAGTCGCCGCCGAGGCCCAGGCGGTCGAGACCAGTTGGGAGATGGAGAGGCCCGATGCGAGGATCTTGTCCTTGAGGCCGGCGACGTCCTGCTCGTCGATCAGGTGGTGCGTGACCGCCGGGACGGGATCCTGCCAGATCAGCTCCTCCTCGGGGACCTCAGCGCCGAGATAGCGCGCGCGCGGACCCATGTCGCGGTGGGTCAGCTTGAACCACGCCCGGGCGAAGGCGTCCGCGAACTCCTCCGGGTTCTCGTGGAAGCGCCGCGAGATGGGCTCGTAGATCGGGTCCATCCGCATGGCCATGTCGGCCGTGGTCATCATCGGCGCATGCCGCTTCGACTCATCGTGGGCATCCGGCACGCTGTCCGAGCCGGCGCCGTCCTTGGGCGCCCACTGGTTCGCGCCGGCGGGGCTCTTCACCACCTCCCACTCGTAACCGAAGAGGGTGTCGAAGTAGCTGTTGTCCCAGGTCGTCGGGGTGGGGGTCCAGGCGCCTTCGATGCCGCTGGTGATGGTATCGCCGCCCTTGCCGCTGCCGAAGCTGCTCTTCCAGCCGAGGCCCTGCTGCTCGATGGGCGCGCCCTCGGGCTCGGGGCCGACATGGGCCGTGTCGCCGGCGCCATGGGCCTTGCCGAAGGTGTGCCCGCCGGCGGTGAGCGCGACGGTTTCCTCGTCGTTCATGGCCATGCGGGCAAAGGTCTCGCGAATGTCCCGGCCGGAGGCGACCGGATCCGGATTGCCGTTCGGGCCTTCCGGGTTCACGTAGATCAGGCCCATCTGCACCGCGCCGAGAGGGTTCTCGAGCTCCCGGTCACCGCTGTAGCGCTTGTCGCCCAGCCAAGTGTCCTCGGCGCCCCAGTAGATGTCCTCTTCGGGTTCCCAGACGTCCTCGCGCCCGCCGGCGAAGCCGAAGGTCTTGAAGCCCATCGACTCCAGCGCGCAGTTGCCGGCGAGGATCATCAGGTCGCCCCAGGAGATCTTCTTGCCGTACTTCTGCTTGACCGGCCAGAGCAGCATGCGCGCCTTGTCGAGGTT
>JAKSBE010000584.1 GCA_022361275.1 Kiloniellales bacterium | reverse complement strand
CCTGACGGACTGCACGCACATCATCGGCCAAGCCTTCGGCCCTGCCCTCACCGCTGCTGGATGGTGCGTCTGATCCGGCGCCATCTGGCGACGTTCCTGTTGTGTTCGGCGAGGGTCTTGGCGAAGGCGTGTCCGCCGGTGCCGTCGGCGACGAAGTAGATGTAGTCGGTCTCGGCCGGATTGAGCACCGCCTCAAGCGAGGCCCGGCCGGGGTTGGCGATCGGCCCCGGCGGCAGGCCGTGGTTGCCGTAGGTGTTGTAGGGGTTGTCGACCCTGAGGTCGCGCGTGCGCAGCGCCCGGTCCAGCGGGCCGCTGCCGCCGGTCAGGGCATAGACCACCGTCGGGTCCGACTGCAGCCGCATGCCGAGATTGAGGCGGTTGATGAAGACCCCGGCGACCAGGGGCCGCTCTTCCGGCATCCCGGTCTCCTTCTCGACGATCGAAGCCAGGATCACCGCCTCGGCCGGCGTGTCCAAGGGCAGCCCTTCCGCGCGGGTCGGCCAGAGCTCGTCCAGGGTGTCGGCCATCGCCTTCTGCATCCGGACGACGACCTCGGGGCGCGCGTCCGCCCAGGCGTAGTTGTAGGTCTCCGGCAGCAGGCTGCCCTCGGCGGGCACGCCGTCGAGTTCCCCGACCAGGCCCTCGACGCCCGCCAGCAGAACCGCCACCTCGGCGCTGGTCAGGCCCTCGGGCACGGTGATCTGGCGGACCACGGTCTCGCCGCTGACCAGGATATCGATCACGCCGCCCATGGAGACCCCGGCCGGAAAGGCGTACTCGCCGGCCTTGAGGCTGCGGCTGACCCGATAGAGGCGCGCCGCCAGGCGGAACAGGAAGGCGTCGTCGATCACGCCCCCGCCGTGCAGTTTCTCGGCGATCACCGGCAGAGAGGCGCCGCGCGCGACGATGATCGTGGTGTCGGCCTGCAGCGGGCCCGGACGGTCGAGGCGGAAGATCCCGCCCAGCACCGCCGCGCCGGCAACAAGGAGCAGTAAAGCCGCCGCGAGCGCGCCGGCTTTCGCCCAGAGCTTGATGCGCGGACTAAGTATAGGACCCGAGGACCAGGCTGGCGTTGGTGCCGCCGAAACCGAAGGAGTTCGACAAGGCGACGTTGACCTTGCGCTCCTTCGCCTCGTGAGGCACCAGGTCGATGTCGCAACCCGGGGACGGCGTGTCCAGGTTCAGGGTCGGCGGCACGACGCCCTGGTCAATGGCGAGACAGCAGAAGATCGATTCGACGGCCCCGGCGGCCCCGAGCAGATGGCCGATCGCGGACTTGGTCGAGGACATGGACAGCTTGTAGGCGGCGTCGCCGAAGAGACGCTTCACCGCGCCCAGCTCGATCTCGTCGCCGAGCGGGGTCGAGGTGCCGTGGGCGTTCACGTAGTCGACGTCCTCGGGGCTGAGCTGGGCGCTGCGCAGCGCGGCCCTCATCGAACGGTAGCCGCCGTTGCCGTCTTCGGCCGGCGCGGTGATGTGATGGGCGTCGCCGGAAAGGCCGTAGCCCAGGACCTCGGCGTAGATCCTGGCGCCGCGCTTCTTGGCGTGCTCCAACTCCTCGAGGATCACCACCCCCGCGCCTTCGCCCATGACGAAGCCGTCGCGGGCCTCGTCCCAGGGCCGGGAAGCCCGCTCGGGGGTATCGTTGAAGCCGGTGGAGAGTGCCCGCGCCGCCGCGAAGCCGGCGACCCCGAGCCGGCAGACCGCCGCCTCTGCCCCGCCGGCGACCATGACGTCGGCGTCGTCCAGCTGAATCAGGCGGGCCGCGTCGCCGATGGCATGGGCGCCGGTCGAGCAGGCCGTGACCACGGCATGGTTCGGGCCCTTGAAGCCGTAGCGGATCGAGACCTGGCCCGAAGCCAGGTTGATCAGGGCCGCCGGGATGAAAAAGGGGCTGATCCGACGGGGCCCCTTCTCCTCCAGAAGGACCGCCGAGTCGGCGATCCACTGCAGGCCGCCGATCCCGGAGCCGATCATCACCCCGGTCCGCTCCCGCGACTCCTCGTCCTCGGGCAGCCAGCCGGCGTCCTCGACCGCCTGCTGGGCGGCCGACATGCCGTAGAGGATGAAGTTGTCGACCTTGCGGCGGTCCTTCGGCGCCATGTAGTGGTCTGCGTCGAAGTAGCCCTCCTCGGTCGAGCCGGAAGGCACCTGTCCGGCGATCTTGGCCGGCAGGTCCGAAACGTCGAAGGACTGGATGCCCCTGATCCCCGACTGGCCCGCCGTCAGCCGGTCCCAGACACGGGACGTGCCGACGCCCAGCGGGGTCACGAGGCCGATACCGGTGATGACGACTCGTCTCATGCGCTGCTGCTTATCGGATTGGGGAAGGCTGGCGGGCTTAGAGACCCCGGAGCGCCCTTCCGAGCGGGCCTAGGAGTTTTCCTTGATGAAGTTCACCGCGTCGCCCACGGTCACGATCTTCTCGGCCGCGTCATCGGGAATCTCGCAGCCGAATTCCTCTTCGAAGGCCATCACGAGCTCGACGGTGTCCAGACTGTCCGCGCCGAGATCATCGATGAAGCTCGCCGTCTCAGCGACCTTGGATTCGTCCACGCCAAGATGTTCGACAACGATCTTTTTGACGCGCTCGGCAATGTCGTTGCTCATATTGCAGATCCTTGCTCTTGCTTGCCCGCTCTATAGGAAGGTCGCCGCATCGGCCGGCTTGTCGAATCTGCCGGCTCCGCCGCGAAATGCCGCCTCTTATCACAGTTCATCCGGAGACACCAGCGCCCGGGAATCGACTGATGGAAGGTCGCCTGTAAGGTGCGTAGGGCGCTATATCATTGCCATTCCGCCGTTGACGTGCAAGGTCTGTCCGGTGACGTAGGCCGCTTCCTCGCTGGCCAGGAAGACCACGCCCGCGGCGATGTCCGCCGGCGTGCCGAGGCGGCCGGCCGGGATCGCGTCCAGCAGACGCTCGTGCTGCTTCTCGTCCAGGGCGTCGGTCATCGCCGTCCGGATGAAACCGGGCGCGACGCAGTTGACGGTGATCCCGCGGTTGGCGACCTCCTGGGCCAACGACTTGCTCATGCCGATCATCCCGGCCTTGGAGGCCGCGTAGTTCGCCTGGCCCGGGTTGCCCGTGACGCCGACGATCGAGGTGATGCCGACGATCCGGCCCCAACGCCGCTTCATCATGCCGCGCAGGACCCCGCGCGCCAGGCGGAAGCCGGCGGTCAGGTTGACCTCCAGGACCAGCGCCCAGTCCTCGTCCTTCATCCGCATCGAGAGGGTGTCCCGGGTCAGGCCGGCGTTGTTGACCAGTATGTCGAGCTGGCCCAGGGTCTCCTCGGCCTGGCCGGCCAGCGCCGCCGTGGCGGCCGGGTCGGCGAGATCGCAGGGCAGGACCTGGACCCCCGCGCCCAATTCGCCGGCCAGCGCGTCCAGGGCGTCGCGCCGGGTGCCGGAGATCGCGAGCTTGGCGCCCGCCTCGTGCAGGGCCCTGGCGATCGCCCCGCCGATGCCGCCGGAGGCGCCGGTCACCAGCGCGCTCCGGCCACTGAGATCAAACATGGGGCTTACCTCCGCTTCCTCAGGTCTTGATTTCGCGTCGCCTAGGTCGCCTAGAGCGACTTCTGCAGCGCCTCGACGTCCCCGGGCGCGCCGACCGAGAGGCCGGTCAGTTCCCGGTCGATCCGCCGGGTCAGGCCGCTCAGGACCTTGCCGGCGCCCAGCTCGATCAGGGTGTCGACGCCCTGCGCCTTCATGAAGAGGACCGACTCGCGCCAACGAACCTTGTCGGTGACCTGCTGAACGAGGAGGTAGCGGATGACCTCGGGCTCGGCGACCGCCTCCGCACTGACGTTGCTGACCAGGGGCAGACGCGGTTCCCGCGGCGGCGTCTGGTCCAGGGCCTCGGCCATGGCCTCGGCGGCCGGCGCCATGAGCGCGCAGTGGAAGGGCGCGGACACCGGCAGCAGCACGCTCTTGCGCGCGCCGCGTTCGGCGGCGATCTCGAGCGCGCGCTCGACCGCCGCCTTGTGGCCGCTGAGCACGACCTGGCCCGGCGCGTTGTCGTTGGCCGGCGCGCAGACCTCGCCCTGGGCGGCCTCTTCCGCGACCGCCTGGGCGGCCTCGAGATCGAGCCCCAGCAGCGCGGCCATGGCGCCCTCGCCCAGCGGCACCGCCGCCTGCATGGCCCGTCCGCGGCGCTTCAGGAGGCGCGCCGCCTCCGGCACCTCGAAGGCGCCCGCGGCGGCCAGGGCAGCGTACTCGCCCAGGGAGTGCCCGGCCACCAGTTCGCCGGCCTCGGCCAGGTCGATCCCGGCCTCCCGTTCCAACACGCGGACCACGGCGAGACTCACCGCCATCAGCGCCGGCTGGGCGTTCTCGGTCAGGCGGAGCTCGTCCTCCGGGCCCTCGAACATCAGGCGGGTCAGGTGCTGCGACAGCGCGTCGTCGACCTCCTCGAAGAGATGCCGCGCGACCGCCGAGGCCTCGGCCAGCTCCTTGCCCATGCCGACGGCCTGGCTGCCCTGCCCAGGGAAAATGAAGGCCCTCGCCATGATTTGAGAATCCTGCAGTCCTTAGAACGAAGCGGCGTAGCAATAGCGACTGCCCCCACCCTGTCAAGACGGCGGCCGCCATCGGCCGTCTGGCGGCGCGTGGCCCCGGCGTGCCGAAGGGCGCAAGAGGGCCGGCAAGGCCCGCCCCGGCGGGCCTTGCCAAGGCGGCCGATTTCGCTATAGTCCGCCGCCCATATGACCTCCTCGCCGGCCCCCGCGACCTCGGCAGTCCTGCGGGTCGGCTTAGGGCCAGACCGCCGAACGGCGCTCAAGGCGGCGCGGCGCTGGCCCGCAGCGAACAGCCAAGGGGAGAACCCGATGCCGCTTTACGAAAGCGTGTTCATCACACGCCAGGACATCTCTGCGAGCCAAGCTGAAGGCCTCGCGGACCAATTCACCAAGATCGTCGAGGACGCCGGCGGCAAGATCGCCAAGCGCGAATACTGGGGCCTGCGGGGCCTCGCCTACAAGATCAAGAAGAACCGCAAGGGCCACTACACGCTCTTCAACATCGACGCGCCGAGCGCCGCCGTGGCCGAGATGGAGCGGAACATGAGCCTCAACGAGGACGTGATCCGCTATTTGACCGTCAAGGTCGACGAGCTGGAGGAAGGCCCCTCGGTGATGATGCAGGCACGCGACCGGCGCGACGGCGGCCGGGGCGGCCGGCGCTTCGACCGCGACGACCGCAGGCCCGGGCACCGTTCCGAAGGCCGCGGGGGAGACCGTCATGGCGGTGATCGT
>JAKSBE010000016.1 GCA_022361275.1 Kiloniellales bacterium | reverse complement strand
GCCATGGCCGGCGTCGTCAACTTCATCCTGAAGGAGGACTTCGAGGGCCTGGAGGTGGGCTCGCAGTTCGACATCACCCACAAGGGCGATGCCGAAACCTATGACGTCTATGCCCTGATGGGCACCAACTTCGATGAGGGCCGCGGCAACATCACCGGTTTCTTCGAATACTACAGACAGACGGCCGTGCAGGCCCGCGACCGCGACTTCACCTTCTTCGACTGCGACGACGGTGCGGGCGACCTGGCCGGCCGCGACGGCTTCACCTGCGGACCGCCCGGGGGCGACGGCCTGGACGTGCTGCGCCGCGGCGGGTCGAGCCGCATCCTGGAAGGCCGCATCTCCGGCGGCGGTTTCACCCTGCCGGACGCGTCCACGCCCAGCTCGATCCTGTTCCTGCCCAACGGTGACGTTCGCGCACGGTCGGGCGTGACCGACGTGTTCAACTTCGCGCCGTTCACCAACATCCAGATCCCGCTGGAACGGTGGGCGATCTCGGTCGGTGGCGACTACGAACTGACCGAAGGCGTCCGTTTCTTCGCCGAGGGCACGTATGTCAACTCGCGTTCCGACTTCAGGTTGGCGCCGACCCCGCTGGCGGAGGGATTCGAAATCTCCATCGACACCAACCCGTTCCTGACCGAGGCGGCCAAGGACGTCATCCGCACCAGCGACAACTTCGATCCGGCGACCGGTAATTACACCGGTTCCCTGTTCCGGCGTCTGTCCGAATTCGGCGATCGGATCGAGAATTTCAACACCGATGCCTTCCGCGTCAACGTCGGCTTCGAGGGCGAGTTGGACAACGGGTGGACCTGGGACGCCTCGTATCTGATCGGGCGCACCAACCTGACCGACACGCAGTCCGGCAACATCATCCTGTCGCGGGCGCAACAGGCGCTGCTGCTGGAGGACGACGGCAGCGGCAACATCGTGTGTCAGGACCCGTCCGGCGGCTGCGTGCCGGCCAACTTCTTCGGCGAGGGCAACCTGACCGAGGAGATGGTCACCTTCCTGATCGGCAACAACATCGCCGTCGGCGCCACCCAGACCCAGGTGGCCCAGTTCAACATCGCCGGCGAGGTCTTCGAGCTGCCGGCCGGGCCGTTGCAGGTCGCCGTCGGCGGTGAATACCGCGACGAGTCGTCCAGCTTCACGCCCGACCCGATCGCTGCCGCCGGTGACATCGACGGCTTCAACGCCGCCGGCCTGCCCCTGGACGGCTCGTTCGACGTCTGGGAGGCGTATGCGGAAACCCGCATCCCGGTCATCTCGGACCTGCCGTTCGCGCGACTGGTCTCGCTGGAGGCGGGCGTGCGCTGGTCGGACTATTCCACCGTCGGCACGGTGTGGACGTTCAAGGGGGGCGGCGAATGGCAGGTGGACGAGAGCATCCGCTTCCGCGGCCTGTTCCAACGGGCCGTCCGCGCGCCCAACGTGTTCGAGCTGTTCGGGCCTCAGGTCAACGCCTTCCCCGGGGTGGACGACTTCTGCGATCAGTCGCAAGACCCCGTAGCCAACGGCTTGGTCGATCTGTGCGTCGCCCAAGGCGTGCCGGCGTCCAACTTCGATGCGGCCGCGTTGGCGATCGATCCGAGAGGCACCTTCGAGCAGGAAGACAACCAGATCGAGTCGATCACCGGTGGCAATCCCAATCTTGAGGAGGAGCGGACCAACACCTGGACCGTGGGCGTTGTCTTCACACCCGAGTTCGTGCCGGGCCTGACCGTCACGGCCGACTGGTACAACATCACGCTGGACAACGCGATCTCCCAGTTCGGCGGCAGCGTCCAAGGCGTGTTCGACCTGTGCGCCCAGTCCAACGACATCAACAGCGACTTCTGTCAGGCCATCCCGCGCCGGTCCGACGGCAACGCTCAAGGGGTGATCTCGCTGAACGAAAACGTCTCGTTCTTCGAAACCAGCGGCCTGGACCTGCAGGTGAGCTATCTGTTCGATCTGGAGGCGCTGGGCCTGGGAGATGCCGGCTCCATCAACTTCAACGGCAACTTTACGTGGGTGCGGGAATGGCTGTTGACGCCCACGGACATTTCCGAACCGGTCGAATGTGCAGGCAAGTTCGGTGGTGATTGCGGTCAGACGTTCAGCGGCTTTCCGACGCCGGACCTGCGCTCGGTTGTGCGCACCACCTGGTCTAAGGGGCCCTATCAGCTCTCGGTAAGGTGGCGCTGGACCGGGGGGCTGGAAGACACCAATACCCAGGCGGCCATCCCCGAGGTCAGCGGTCAGCACTATTTCGATCTGACCGGCACCTACGACATCGACGAGCGGTTCCAGATCCGGCTGGGCGTGGAGAATCTGACCAACAACACCCCACCCAGGGTCGGCAACAGCCAGACCGACGCCAACACGCTGGTGCCGCTGTTCGACGTGCTGGGAACCCGCTTCTTCGCGGCCTTCACCGCCAAGCTGTAGCGCGAGCCTACAGCGTCAACCATG
>JAKSBE010000481.1 GCA_022361275.1 Kiloniellales bacterium | reverse complement strand
CGAGGCCCTCTGGCAAGCCCGCGAGGCTCTGCCGACCTACCGGGCGCACAACGAGCAGGCCATGGCCCATGCGGCCATCGCCTTCGCCAAGGCCAGCCGGCGCCGCCGGATCATGGCCTGCACCACCTCGATCGGCCCGGGTGCCACCAACATGGTGACCGCCGCCGCCGTCGCCCACGTCAATCGCCTGCCGGTGCTGCTGCTGCCCGGCGACGTCTTCGCCAACCGCCGCCCCGACCCGGTCCTGCAGCAGGTCGAGGACTTCGCCGACGGCACGGTCTCGGCCAACGACTGCTTCCGGCCGGTCTCGCGCTTCTTCGACCGGATCACGCGGCCGGAGCAGATTCTCGGCGCTTTGCCCCGGGCGCTCTCGGTCCTGACCGATCCGGCGGCCTGCGGGCCGGTGACCCTGGCGCTCTGCCAGGACGTACAGACCGAGGCCTTCGACTATCCGGAGAGTTTCTTCGCGCCAAGAGTCTGGCGGCCCCGGCGCCCGGAGGCCGACGACGACGAGCTGCAGCAGGCCACCGCGGCGCTGCGCCGCGCGACCCGGCCCCTGGTCATCGCCGGCGGCGGCGTGCATTACGCCGAGGCCTTCGAGGAGCTACGAAGCTTCGCCGAGCGCCACGGGGTCCCGGTCGCCGAGACCCAGGCCGGCAAGTCCGCCCTGCCTCACGACCATCCGCTCAACCTGGGCGCCATCGGCGTGACCGGGACCAGCGCCGCCAACGCCCTGGCGGAGGAAGCGGACGTGATCCTGGCGGTCGGCACCCGCCTGCAGGACTTCACCACCGGCTCCTGGACACTGTTCCGCACCCCCGGGCGCCGGCTGATCGGACTCAACGTCCAGCCCCTGGACGCCGAGAAGCATCGGGCCCTGCCGCTGGTCTGCGACGCCCGCCAGGGCCTGCGCGCCCTGGGGCGGTGCCTCGAGGCCTGGCAGGCGCCGGAGGCCTGGCGCGGCACGGCCGCGGAGGCCAAGGCCGCCTGGGACCGCGCCCATGAAGCCGCGACGGCGCCGAGCAACGCGCCGCTGCCCTCGGACGCCCAGGTCGTCGGCGCGGTCCAGCGCGCCCTGGGGGAGGACGCCGTGCTGGTCTGCGCGGCCGGCGGCCTGCCCGGCGAGGTGCACAAGCTCTGGCAGGCCGCTGCGCCCGGCTCCTATCACCTGGAATACGGCTATTCCTGCATGGGCTACGAGATCGCCGGCGGGCTCGGCGTCAAGCTGGCCGACCCGGAGCGGGAGGTCGTGGTCATGCTCGGCGACGGCTCCTACCTGATGATGAACTCCGAGATCGCGACCTCGGTGCTGCTCGACCGCAAGCTGATCGTCGTGGTGCTGGACAACCGCGGCTTCGGCTGCATCGACCGGCTGCAGCGGGCCTGCGGCGGCGAGAGCTTCAACAACCTCTTCGCGCACACCCGGCACGAGACCCTGCCGCAGATCGACTTCGCCGCCCACGCCGCCAGCCTCGGCGCGCTCGCCGAGAAGGTCGACAGCCTGGCCGACCTCGGGGCCGCGCTCGGTCGCGCCCGCCAGGCGGCGCGCAGCAGCGTCATCGTGATCGACACCGATCCCCTGGCCGCCACCGAGGCCGGCGGCCATTGGTGGGACGTCGCGGTGCCCGAGGTCTCGGAACGGGCCGAGGTGCGCGAGGCCCGGGCCGCCTACGAGACGGCCCGCGACGAGCAGAGCCTGGGGGGCTGAGCCGTGGCCCCGCGCATCGGTGCCAACCCCATCGCCTGGTCGAACGACGACCTGCGCAGCCTGGGCGGCGAGACCCCGCTGGAGACCTGTCTGACCGAGGCCCGGGCCGCCGGCTTCGAAGGCATGGAGCTGGGCCACAAGTTCCCGCGCGAGGCCGGGCCCCTGCGGCAGGTCCTGGCGGCCCACGACCTGGACCTGGTGTCCGGCTGGTACTCGGCCTCGCTGCTGAGCCGCGAGCCCGAGGCGGAGCTCGCGGCACTGCGCCCCCATCTCGACCTCCTGAAGGCCCTGGACGCCGAGGTCGTGATCCTGGCCGAGACCACGGGCGCGATCCACGGCAGGCCGGACAGGCCCTTGTCCCAGCGCCCCGTCCTGTCCGACGCCGAGTGGCCGACCTTTGCCGCGCGCCTCACCGCTCTGGCCGAGGCGGTCGCGGCCGAGGGCCTGACCGTCGCCTACCACCACCACATGGGCACCGTGGTGCAGTCGCAGGACGATATCGAGCGGCTGATGGCAGCGACCGGCCCGGCGCTGCGCCTGCTGCTCGACACCGGCCACGCCGGCTTTGCCGGCGCCGACCCCGCGGCGCTCGCCCGGCGCTACGCCGAGCGGGTCGCCCACGTCCACTGCAAGGACCTGCGGGCGGAGGTGCTGCGCCAAGCCCTGGATTCGGACTGGAGCTTCCTCGACGCCGTGGTCGCCGGGGTTTTCACCGTGCCCGGCGACGGTGCCGTCGACTTCCCGGAGGTGCTGGCCGCCCTGCCCGGCTATGCCGGCTGGCTGGTGGTGGAAGCCGAGCAGGACCCCGAGAAGGCGCCACCGGCCGCCTATGCCGCACTTGGCTACCGGAACCTGGTCACCTACGCGCGCGAGGCCGGCCTACTCTAGTGTCCCTTTGCTTCTGAAATTCGCGAGAGCGAATTGCAGAAGCAAAGGGACACTAACTCGTTGAATCTCGTGTGATTCAGCCACACTAGTGTCAATGTGGCGGTCGCAAGGACGCCCGGCTCACGGCCGGGAAAACCACTCCATCACCTGTTCGATCAGGCCCCCGTCGCGGACGCAGTCCTCGAAGGCATGGCCGCAGCGCGGCAGGCTGCGGAAGCGGATCTCCGCCGCGACACCGGTCCTGGTCGCCGCCCGGCGCAGAGCCTGGCTCCAGCGCGCCGCCCGCTCGACCCGGGTCAGGCCCTGGCGCTGATCGACCCTTTCCTCCTTGCGCAGCGCCGAATCACGCTCGACGTCGCGCTCGCCGACCGTGACCAGGGTCGGGATCTCGAGGAAGGCCTCGAGCTTCGGCTGGAAGCGCCGAGCGGCACGGGGCCCGGGCGCCAGACCGTAGGGGTAGGCGTCGAGGGTGTCGGGCAAGGTGTACCAGCCGGCCGAGGACACCGCGAGCCGCGCGACCCGCTCCGGATGCATCAAGGCGAAGCGATGGGCGAACTGGGCGCCGCCCGAGAAGCCGAAGAGGTCGAAGCGGTCGACCTCGACCCCGGTCGCCTCGGAGACTTCCCGCAAGGTGGCGAAGAGCGCCCGGTCCGCCTGGCAACGGTCGACGACCACCTTCTGATAGCGGCGGCATTGGGCCTCCGAGAACAAAGGCGCGATCAGAACCCGGCCGCTGCGTTCGGCCCAGGGCGCAAAGGCCTCGAGGTGCTCGTCCGCCCCGCGCGAGATGCCATGCACGGTGACCAGGGGCAGCGCCTCAGGATCGACCTGGCCGGGAACGAAGAGATAGTAGGGGACACCCTCCTCGTCCTGCGGCATGCGCAGCTCGAGCGCGGCGCCCGACAGGGCCGCCTCAGTGGCCGTCTGTGCGGCCGTCTGGGCCTGGAGATCGGAGGAATGAGACGCCGCCGCCGCGGCCAGAAGACCCGTCGTCACGATGATCACCTTCATTGCAAAGGATGAAAGAGAGCCGGGGAAGGCGGGGGCCGGTCAGGCCGCCCGCTCCTCGCCGTAGACCTCCGGAATGCGATGGCTGGGCAAGAGATCGAAGATCATGTGGATCCGCTCCGCCGTGCCATCATTGTAGGCCTCGTGCACCGCCTTGTTGTCGAACCACCAGAGTTCGCCGACCCGCATGCGGACCTCTTCGTCGCCGCTCTTGAGGTAGCTGCCGGACGCGCTTTGCAGAACCAGGTGATAGCGATCGCGGACCCTGTAGTACTCGCCGCGGTCGACGTGCGGGTAGACCCGACGGCCGGGCATCAGCCGGACGATCCTGGCGCGGCTCAGTTCGGCGTCCTCCTCGGCCGCGAAGCTTTCCAGGAAGGCGCGGGCCACGATGAACTTGCGCGAGGCCGTCGTATAGCGGCTCTCGTGCACGTCGCGGCGCTTGCGGTTGCCGATCTTCGACCCGACCAGGCCCCTCAAGGGGATCGCCTGCGCCTCGCGCTGGACCGCGATCTTGTTCTGGCGGCCGATGCTGAGGTTCCAGGCCTCGCGGATCGAGGCGATCTCGTCGAGAAAGGGCTTTACGTCGACGTCATGCTTGATTCTGCGGAAGTACTTCATCGCTTCGATTCCTAGCTCGCTCGTTGGGTTTACATTTCCCGGATCTTGAGATCAGCCTACGGCCCGCAGCGCCGGCGGCGCGGTGTTCTGCGCCAGCCACTCGGCCGGCGCGACCTCGACCAGGCCACCGGCCTCAACCTTGAGAATCCGGTCGGCCCTGGCGGCACGCGCGGGGTCGTGGGTGATGAAGAGGACCGTACCGGCAAAGTCCTTGACCACCTCTTCCAGGGCGTTTCGGGCCGCGTCGTCCAGGTTGGCGTCCGCCTCGTCCAGAAGCAGGGCGCGGGGCCGGGACAGCAGGGCGCGGGCCAGAGTGATCCGGGCGCGTTCGCCGGTCGAAAGCCCGCCGCCGCTCTCCGAGATGCGGCTCTCGATGCCGGCCGGAAGGCGGGACACCAGGGCCTCGAGGCCGAGGGCGGAGATGGTCCGCTCCAGGTCCTCGGCGGTCCAGTCGACGGCGCCGTAGGTCAGGTTGAGCCGCAGCGAGCCGCGCAGCAGCGGCAGGTCGGGCGAGACCATGGCGAAGGCCCGGCGAACGTCCTCCCAACGGTGCTTGCGGATGTCCTGACCGTCCAGCCGGACCCGGCCCTTGTCCGGGTCGAGGATGCCGGCGATCAGACGCAGCAGGGTCGACTTGCCGGCGCCGTTGGCGCCCACGATGGCGACGCGCTCGCCGGCTTCGATGGTCGCATTGAGGCTGCGGAACAGTCCTTTGAGGTGAAGGCCGCGCAGCTCGACGCGGCCGGGGCCCGGTTCGAGGGCCAGCCTGGCCCTGCGGTTCGAGCGGCGGCCGACCGGCTTGAGCGCGAGCATTTGCGCCAGCTTCTCCCGCGCGATCAAGGCGCCGTTCCAGTATTCGTAGACCCGGCCCAGGTCCTGCAGGCGCGGCGCCAGGAGCCCGGCGACCACCATGGCGGCGACCACGGCGCCGGGGCTGGCGAGGCCCAGCCCGACCTGGAGGGCGCCGGCAAAGAGGGCGCAGGCACCGGCAAAGCTGGCGCTGGCCTCGGACAACGCACGCAGCAGGCCGATGACTCTGGCCCGGGCGATCAGGGCATGACGCAGGCGGGTGCTGAGACGCTCGAAGCGTCTCTTCTCCTTGGCCTCCTGGCCGAAGGCTTCGACCACGCCAATGTTGGCGACCCGGTCGTTGAGCTGTGCCGCCAGGCGGCCTCTGCGGCGGCGCGACTCCCGCGTCGTGGCCCGCAGATTCGGACCAACGGCGAGCGCCAGGCCGGCCGCCACCGCCACGGCGATGCCGACCGCCAGCGCCACCACGGGCTCGACCACGGCGAGGACCGCGATCGCCAGTACGGCCGCCAGCCCGCTCACCGTCAGCCGCGCCAGGCCGTAGCTGATCCATTGTCGCAGGGCGGTCAGGTCTCCGACGAAACGCAGTACGATGGCCCCCCGGCTCATCTGACGCGCGCCTTCCGCGCCGATCCTGGCAACGTGGCGAAACAGTCTCAGCCGCACGGCGTGGACATAGCCCTGGCCGAGGTGCTCGGCATCGAGATGGCCGCGCCAACGCAGCCAGGCGCCGAGCACGATGGTCAGGCTCAGGCCTGCCGCGAAGAGCCCCGCCTCCCGCAGCGGCAGGGGCGCCTGCGGCGAGATCAAGCGGTCGAAGCCGTTCTTGACCAGCATCGCGGTCGCCACCGCCACGCCGGCCTGCGCGACGCCGTTGGCGACGAGGTAGGCGAAGCGCAGCCGGCGGCGGCCGGAGAGGACGGAGGGGAGGCGCATCGGAGCTTTCCCAGGCTCGGGTCAGGCCGGGGGGTCAGGCCGGGATGCGGGCCGGTGCGGCCAGGCGCGGCGGCAGCCAGACACCGTCGGTCAGGTCGTCGAGCGGCACGACGGGCATCCCGAGCACGCGGGCCGCCTCGCGCACGGCCAGGGGGCTCGAGGTCATCCGACCGGCAAGGGCGATCGGCGTGATCTGATTGGCGGCGAGCCTGCGGACGCCGGCTTCGGCACCCATGGCATCGCTTGCCGCGACCACCACGTCGTCGACCAGCTCGGCGAAAGCCGGTGTCTCGACCAGTTCGGCCGTCTCCGAGAAGAAGAGGCCGTCGGCCAGTTCCAGGATGATGACGTCGGGGCGGTCCTCCGACAGGGTGCGCACCATTGCCGGCAGAAGCGCGCTCAGCTCGTCGGCCGGCACCTTGTAGGTCGAGGCGTAGCCGAAGTCGGTGAAGTCGAGCACCTCCGAGGCGCCGGCGTCGACGTAGGCCCAGCGGTCGCCGCCGGCACCGGTCCCGGTCACCTTGCCGACCGCGACTTTCAGGCCGTTGAGGCTCAGGCCGCGGACCATGCCGGCGATGGTCGTGGTCTTGCCGGCGTTCATCGAGGTGCCGACGACCGTCATGGTGTAGGGCCGGACCGACAGCGGCCGCGCGCCCGACAGGGCATAGTTCTTCAGGTTGAGGGCGCGGCCCCCGGCGTCGGCGACCACGCCGATCGGGGTGATCTGGGTTGCCGGCTTGGTCGAGCCGTGGCGGTTGACGCAGAGCGCCGCGATGCCGCCGGCCGCCACCATGTGGCAGGGCTCCAGCCGCTTCGGGACCACCGCCTCGAACTGGTCGCTCGCGTAGCGGGCACCGTAGCAGAGCAGAACCTCGTCGCCGACGTAGAGCTGACCGCGGCGGCCTTCGGGGCTTTCGATCCGGCGATGGTGGCCGATCCGGTCGATCCGGGCGAGGACCAGGTCGCCGCTCTGCGGCCGGACCCCGGAGGTCAACAGGCAGGCGGCGTCGCCGAGCGCGATCCGCCGCGTCGCATAGGACCGCTTGGCAGCCTGCAGGCGTCCCGGCGGCAGGGGCTGGGGCTTGGCTGCGGCGCTGGCCGCACCCGGCCGGTTGAGGTTGACCGGCGCAGCCGAAAGGACCTGCTTGGCCTCCTCGCCGAGAGTGTTGAATTCCTTGATCACGTCCGTCTCCTCGTTTGCAGGTGCCATGTCCTTAGAACGGAACAGGCGGGCGTCTATTCTCCGGCCTGTCGTCGTTTTTGGGCCTGGGCCGTTAAGCCCTTGATCCGGCTCCTCTCGGTCTCGGGCGGCACTGCCGCGATCCGCCGATACCTCGTTAGTTAACAACATTGCGGATCGGGATGAGACTTGCCTGACCGGTCGATTAACGCCGTCTGACGGCAAGATGAAAATCTGCTGAAAGCGCTCCGAGCCCGCTCCAGGGAGCCCAGACGGGCCTGGCCTCCGAAGCGCTGATGACGCCGAGACCGAAGGCGCGCGCCGCACCGATACCGAGATCGACGCGGCCACCGGCGAGGCGGCCGGGAGGGCGTGCGCTCCGGCGGCCCGCGCCTGCCCTTAGACCATGGCGAAGCGGCTGCGGGGCAGCAGATCGAAGACCAGGTGGATCCGCTCGTCCGGACCGTGGTTGTAGGCCTCCTGCATCGCCTTTTTGGGGTACAGCGGGCCTGCGAGCTGCCGCACCAAACGGAGCTGCCGCTGGCCGAGATCACCTATGCCTGCGGCAATGCAGCTACGCCCCCTGTGCGAGCGAGCCTCGCGAGGATTCGGGGGCGCGGGCTTCCGCACCACCACCCCGGCTTCAACCGGGCCTCCGCCCGCCGATCGATTCGGTGATCTCGGCGGCCGCCTCCGCCACGGCGGGGCCGAGCGCCGCGAGGCGGGAATCGGGGAGGCGCACGCTGGGGCCGGAGACCGAAACGCCGGCGAGCGGCTCGCCGTACTCGTCGTAGACGGCGGCGGCGATGCAGCGCATGCCGAGGGTGTGCTCCTCGTCGTCCAGGGACCAACCCCGCTGCCGGATTTTCGCCAGCTCCGCCAGGAAGGCCCTAAGGCGGGTGATGGTGTTGTCGGTGAAACGGGCCAGCTTGCGGTCCCGAAACAGCGCCCTGACCTCCTCGTCGCCGCGCGCGGCCAGGATCGCCTTGCCCAGGCCCGAGGCGTGGATCGGCCCGCGCCGCCCCGGGCGGAAGAAGGCCCGCATCGGCGCGTGGCTCTCGAACTGCGAGATGAAGACCACCTCGGCCCCGTCGGCGATGCCCAGGTTGACCGTTTCCCCGGTCGCCTCCATCAGGCCGCGCATCACCGCCCGCCCCATGGTCACGACCTTGCGGTTGCGCAGAAAGGCGGACCCGACCCGGAAGGCGCCGACGCCGATCCGCCAGGTCCCCTGCTCGCGGTCCTGATCGGCGAAGCCGCGGCCCTCCAGCGTGGTCAGCAGGCGGTGCGCGGTCGAGGGCGCCATCTCCGCCTTGTGAGCCAGCTCGGTCAGGGTCAGGCCGTCCGCGTCGGCCAGCAGCTCCAACAGGGACAGGGCGCGGTCGAGCGCCTGGACCGAGCCGCCGGGCTCGCTGCCGCGGGGCCGGCCGCGCGGCCGGGCGGTAAGCTCCTTCGTCGTCATGGCCCTGGCCTCCGGCTCTGACGTCCCCTCCGTCCTGCGCCGACCATCCCTTTGCCGGGGTTCCTCGGTCAATTTTTCCATATTACGAGATATTTTTCCATTTTCCTTGACTGTTTCCGTATAACGATACATTTTCCCGCCATACGGAAATTAACGGCGCAACCGGGAGGCTTGCCATGGCACGGATGAGAGCGATCGACGCGGCGGTCCGCGTGCTCGAGAAGGAGGGCGTGATCCGCGCCTTCGGCGTCCCGGGGGCGGCGATCAACCCGCTCTATTCGGCGCTCAAGAGCCGGGCGACGATCGACCACGTCATCGCCCGCCACGTCGAGGGCGCCTCGCACATGGCCGAGGGCTACACCCGGGCCGCGCCGGGCAACATCGGGGTCTGCATCGGTACCTCGGGCCCGGCCGGGACCGACATGATCACCGGGCTCTACTCGGCCGCGGCGGATTCGATCCCGATCCTCTGCATCACCGGCCAGGCACCCCGCGCCAGGCTGCACAAGGAAGACTTCCAGGCGGTCGACATCGAAGCCATCGCCAAGCCGGTGACCAAGTGGGCGGTGACCGTGCAGGAGCCGGCCCTGGTGCCGCGGGTCTTCCAGCAGGCCTTCCACGTCATGCGCTCCGGCCGCCCGGGTCCGGTGCTGATCGACCTGCCGCTGGACGTCCAGCTCGCCGAGATCGCGTTCGACGACGAGACCTACGAGCCCCTGCCCGTCTACAAGCCGGCGGCCAGCCGGCGCCAGATCGAGAAGGCCCTGGCCATGGTCAACGAGGCGCGGCGGCCGCTGATCGTCGCCGGCGGCGGGATCATCAACGCCGACGCCGCCGACCTTCTGGTCGAGTTCGCGGAGGTCACGGGCATTCCCGTGATCCCGACCCTCATGGGCTGGGGCACGATTCCCGACGACCATCCCCTGATGGCCGGCATGGTCGGCCTGCAGACCAGCCACCGCTACGGCAACGCGACCTTCCTCGAGTCCGACTTCGTGCTCGGCATCGGCAACCGCTGGGCCAACCGCCACACCGGCTCGGTCGAGGTCTACACCAGGGGCCGCAGGTTCGTGCACGTCGACATCGAGCCGACCCAGATCGGCCGGGTCTTCGGCCCCGACTACGGCATCGTCTCGGACGCCAGGGCGGCGCTGGCCCTCTTCGTCGAGGTCGCCCGGGAATGGCGCGCGGACGGCCGCCTCGAGGACCGCAGCGATTGGGCCGCCCAGTGCGAGCACCGCAAGCTGCACATGCTGCGCAAGACCCGCTTCGACCAGGTGCCGCTCAAGCCGCAGCGGGTCTACGAGGAGATGAACACCGTCTTCGGCCGCGAGACCTGCTACGTCAGCACCATCGGCCTGTCCCAGATCGCCGCCGCCCAGTTCCTCCACGTCTACGGCGCGCGCAACTGGATCAACTGCGGCCAGGCCGGTCCGCTGGGCTGGACCATCCCGGCCGCCCTGGGGGTCCGCGCCGCCGATCCGGAGCGCGAGATCGTCGCCATCTCCGGCGACTACGACTTCCAGTTCATGATCGAGGAGCTGGCGGTCGGCGCGCAGTTCAAGCTGCCCTACCTGCACGTGGTGGTGAACAATTCCTACCTCGGCCTGATCCGCCAGGCGCAGCGCAACTTCGACATGGACTTCCAGGTCCAGCTCGCCTTCGACAACGTCAACAACCCGGAGCTCGACGGCTACGGCGTCGACCATGTCGCGGTCGCCGAGGGCCTGGGGTGCAAGGCGATCCGGGTACGCAGCCCGAACGAGTTCCAGGAGGCCTTCGCGACGGCCAGGGACCTGATGGCCAAGCATCAGGTGCCGGTGGTGATCGAGTTCATCCTGGAGCGGGTCACCAACATCTCCATGGGCACCGAGATCGACAAGGTGACGGAGTTCGAGGAAATCCTCTGCCTGGACCCGACCCTGGCCCTGAACGACATCCCGGAGACTCCGGCCGAGGTCGGCCTGGACCAGGTCGACAACCGGCGGGAGGCGCTGGAACCGGTCGGCTAGATATGATCTCTCAATAGGTTGTCCGCTCGGCCCTGAGCGAGGAGGCTGAAGTTGTTCGGGCTTGATGACCACAAGCCCCGGCATTGACACCGGGCCCATGCCGACAAGAAGCTGTGCGCCTAGCAGAGGAGGAGAGAGGCGGATGCCCAAGTTCGCGGCCAACCTGTCGATGATGTTCAACGAGGTCGATTTCCTCGACCGCTTCGCCGCGGCCGCCGAGGCCGGCTTCGCCGGAGTCGAGTACCTCTTCCCCTACGCCTGGGACAAGGTGGAGCTCGCCGAGCGGCTGTCCGAGGCCGGCCTGACCCAGGCCCTCTTCAACATGCCCCCGGGCGACTGGGACGCCGGCGAGCGCGGCCTCGCGATCTTGCCCGAGCGCGTCGAGGCATTCCGCGCCGGGGTCGAGACCGCCATCGATTACGCCAAGGCCCTGGGCTGCACGCGGCTGCACGCGATGGCCGGCCTCGCGCCCGCGGGCGCCGATCCGGCCGTCCTACGCCGGACCTACGTCGACAACCTGCGCTACGCCGCGGAGAAGACCGCTGCAGCCGGGATCAAGCTGCTGATCGAGGCGATCAACACCCGCGACATCCCCGGCTTCTACCTGAACACCTCGCGCCAGGCGCTGGAGATCATCGAGGAGGTCGGCTCGGCCAACCTCTTCTTCCAGTACGACATCTACCACATGCAGATCATGGAGGGCGATCTGGCCCCGACCCTCGAAGCCAACCTTGGCAGGATCGCGCATCTGCAGCTCGCGGACACGCCGGGCCGCCACGAGCCGGGCACGGGGGAGATCAACTACCCCTTCCTCTTCGCGCACCTGGACCGGATCGGCTACAGCGGCTGGATCGGCTGCGAGTACAAGCCGGCGACGACCACGGCCGAGGGACTGGGCTGGTTCGCCCCCTACAGGAACGACGGCGAGGCCGCGGCCTGAGGCGCCCCGCCAGTGCACGCCCGCAGATCACACGGCTCGCGACCAAGATGTCATGCCCGGGCATGACGCGTGGAGGGAAGTAGAAACATGGCGAAGATCGGATTCATCGGCCTCGGCATCATGGGTAGGCCCATGGCGGGGCATCTCATCGACGGCGGGCACGAGGTCGTGACGGCGAGCCACCGCACGCCGCCGGCCCAGGAGCTGCTCGACAAGGGCCTGACCCTGCTCGACTCGGCCAAGGAGGTCGCGGCGGCGGCCGAGGTGATCATCCTCATGGTGCCCGATACGCCGCAGGTCGAGGCCGTGCTCTTCGGCGAGAACGGCGTCGCCGAGGGCCTGTCGGGCGGCAAGCTGGTGATCGACATGAGCTCGATCTCGCCGATCGCGACCAAGGACTTCGCGGCCCGCATCGAAGCCCTGGGCTGCGACTACCTCGACGCGCCGGTCTCCGGCGGCGAGGTCGGCGCCAAGGCGGCTTCGCTGACCATCATGGTCGGCGGCAAGCCGGCGGCCTTCGAGCGCGCGACGCCGATCTTCGCGCTGATGGGCAAGAACGTCACCCTGGTCGGCGGCAGCGGCGTCGGCCAGACCACCAAGGTCGCGAACCAGATCGTCGTCGCCCTGACGATCGAGGCCGTGGCCGAAGCCCTGGTCTTCGCCTCCAAGGCCGGCGCCGATCCGGCCAAGGTGCGCCAGGCCCTGATGGGCGGCCTCGCCTCCTCGCGCATCCTCGAGGTCCACGGCGAGCGCATGTACAAGCGCAGCTTCGATCCCGGCTTCCGCATCGAGCTGCACCAGAAGGACCTCAACCTGGCCCTGCAGGGCGCCAGGTCCCTGGGCGTCAGCCTGCCCAACACCGCCAACGCCCAGGAACTCTTCAACGCCTGCGCCGCGAACGGCGGCGCCGGCTGGGACCATTCGGCCATCGTCCGCGCCCTGGAGATCCTGGCCAAGCACGAGGTCGCCTCGGAAAGCGACGACGGCTGAGCGGTGAGGCGTCGGGCCGAGCGCCGCGCCACCGCCCAGGCCCCGAAGGGCGGAGGACCGGCGGTCAGGAGGCGCGGACCTGGGTCAGGAACCTGGCGACCTCGCGGTTGAGGCCCTCGACGTCCCGGTGAACGCTGTCGGCGGCCTCGGCGATGTCCTGGGCCGCCGCCTCGGTCGTGACGACGGCGTCGCCGAGCGCCTTGACCTCCTGGCCGGCCTGCTTGGTTCCCTCCGCGGCGAGGTTGGTGCTTCGCTCGATCTCGCGCACCGCGGCCGACTGCTCGTCGACCGCCGCGGCGATCGTGGTCGCGACTTCCCGCATCTCGCCGATGGTGGTCACGATCTCGCCGATCGCCTTGGCGGTGCCCGAGGACACGGTCTGCATGTTGTTGATCTCCTGCGAGATCTCCTCCGTGGCCTTGGCGGTCTGGTTGGCCAGCGACTTCACCTCCGAGGCGACGACGGCGAAGCCCTTGCCCGCCTCGCCGGCGCGGGCCGCCTCGATGGTGGCGTTCAGGGCCAGGAGGTTGGTCTGTTCCGCGATGTCGGAGATGAGCCCGGTGACCTGGCCGATCTTCTCCGCGGCGGCGACCAGGTCCTGGACCGTCGCGTCGGTCGTCTCGGCGGTCTGCACCGCCTCCTCCGAGACCTTGCGGGAGTGGGCCATCTGCTTGGCGATCTCCGCGATCGAGGTACTGAGCTCCAGCGTGGCGGAGGCGACCGTCTCCGTGTTGCCGCTCGCCTCGTCCGTGCAGGCGGCCGCGGTCTCGCTTTGCGCCCGCGACTGCTGAGCCGAGTCCGACATGCCCTCGGCGCGCTGCCTGAGCTGCGACACCTGTTCCGTGATCGCCGCGACCGCCTGCCCGACCTCGCTTTCCAGGTTCTCGGCGAGACGCGACAGGCTCTGGCGCTTGTCCTCGGCGGCCCGGACCTCGGCCTGCTGGCGTTCCTCAGCGAGACGGGCGGTTTCCCGCTCGGCCTGGCGCGCCGTCTCGACCGCCGCCTCGGATTGACGGAAGGCCGCGGCGAGCTTGGCGGACAGCCAGATCAGGGTCGCCGCCTCGAGGAGCACGACGACGGCGTGGAGCAAGACCCGGAAGAAGTCGGCGCCGTCCGGGAAGACCGCCGCCGGCAGGGCGAAGTTCAGGATCAGGTGATGCAAGGCCACCGTGACGGTGCCCAGGGCGATCGCGCGCCAGTCGCAGTAAGCGGCGAGGATCGCCAGGCAGGCGAAGAAGTACATGTGGACATCGATCTGCCAGGGGTGACCGCGGAAGACATAGACCAGCAGTCCCACGTTCAGCATCAGAGCCACGGTGGCGACGTAGCGACTCTGCTGCCCGCCCCCGTCGAACCGCCAGGCGGCGAGCGTCGCCCCGGCGAGCGCGGCCGCCCCGAGGGTCGGCAGCATCCAGTCGACGCCGAGAAACAGCCCGGCCCCGGCCACGAGTGGTACGTGCAGACCGATGAAGATGGTCATGTAGCTGGCGACGCTGCGCCGAATCTGGTCGAGGATCGTCATCTCACTCCGCCTTGTGTTCCTGGCCGCCTTGTGTTGCTGGGCTGGGCAAGGGCTCCGCAAGCAGCAGCGCGCAGGCGCCCGCCAGGACCGGATCCAGGGCGAGCCAGGCTCCGTGCCGGCGGAGCTCCGCGTAGGAGGTCTCGCGATCGAAGCTGACCACCACCAGGTTACCGAGCCCTCCGCTGCGCACCAAACGGGCCTCCATGGCCGCCACCGCCGTCATGATCTCGGCCGCGCCGGCGTTGGGTGCGAAAACCAGCGCGATCTGCCCCCGCCATGCCTTGGGCGCCGCCGCCAGAGCCGCCAGGAACAGCATCCCGACGAGCAGGACGCCGGCGGCGGGCAGCAGGCCGCGCCAGGAAGTCGAATCCGAGTTGCAGGCGCGCCGCACCGTCTTTGCCCTCATGGCCTTTGCCCTCATGGCGCGAAACATAACGATTAGGACTTAACTAAAAATAACTAGCCGGACCCGCTCGACCCACGGCCGGCCGCTCTAATCGGCGCCGCCGGTGCCGATCCGCCAGAGGATCATGTCCTGGGCCCGCACCACGGCGGCCGCCAGGACGATTCCCGCGGCGACGGCCGAAAGTAGCCCCGGCGGTCTTTCCTTTGTTCCGCCCGCTGTCGAGGGCCGCAAGGCCCTCTTGTTCCTGTTCAGCCGGGCGGCGTAGGCAGGAGAAGCGCCTTCGCGGTCTCGCCGATTGACCCAGGGCCGATTGACCCAGGTCAGTGCGCCCTGCCCTCGGCCCTGAGATGCTCCGCCAACGACTTGCCGAGGCCAGCCGGCGGCTCGGGAATCGGCCGCAGCACTGGGAAAGGAACGACATGAATCACCGTCATCGCAAGGTCTTGCACGCCCTCTTCGCCCATCCGGTCAGTGCTAACATCCACTTCCGCGATGTCGAGAGCGTGTTCAAGGAGCTCGGCGGCGAACTCGGCCATTCGGGCAACGGCCGGCTCAGCGTGCGTCTCGGCGGCCATAGCGCCGCTTTCCGCGCCGGCGGCCACAGCGTCTCTAAGGAAGAGGTGGCGCAGATCCGCAAGTTCCTGGAGACCTGCGGCATCGACCCGCAGCGCGACTATCCGCTCTAGTGTCCCGATTCTGAAATTCGCGAGAGCGAATTGCAGAATCAAATGGACACTAAGTTGTTGACTCTAGTGTGATTCATACGGCGCGCAGTGGTCATCCGGCTCTAGGACCCGGAGCCCCCGGGGATCGCCGGCGCGACCGGGCGACGTAGGCCGTCACGAAGTCGATGAACTTGCGGCCGCTGCGCGAGACTCCTTCACGCCGCCAGAGGGCCAAAGTCGGCACCCGCCGCTCGCAGTCCTTCAGAGGCCGGATCAGGAGATCCTTCCGGATGTAGTTGCGGACGCTGGCGGTATGGATCGTCACGCCCATGTTGCTGGCCACCAGTCCGAAAATGCCCTCGCTGTTGAAGGCACTCTGCACCACCCGAGGCTCGAAGCCGGCGCTGCGGCAGAGACGATAGAGGTGGTCCAGGTAGTGGGTCCAGGTGCTCGCGGTACCCAGGACGAAGGGTTCGCCCGCAAGTTCGGCGAGCGCGATCTCCTTTTGCCGGGCCAGCCGGTGGGCCCGCGGGAGGACCACCACGAAGGGATCGTTGTCAACGACGATGCCCTGGAAATGGCGCTGGAAGATCGGCCCCGTGACGAAGCCGAAGTCGAGCCGGCCGCTCTCCAGCGCCGGCAGCTGCCTGTTTGTGACGCCGTGGTCGAGCTCGATGGTGATGTCCGGGTTCTCCTCCCTGAAGCACTGGATGATCTGCGGCAGGGCGCCCGAGATCGCGAAGTCCGTGTATCCGATGGCCAGATGACCGACCTCGCCGGTCTCGACCTTGCGGGTGCGCGCGACGGCCCGGGCGAGCCCGTTCATCACCTCCCGGCAGCCGCCCAGGAAGGCCTCGCCGGCGGCGGTCAGGGCGACCTGCCGGCTGCTCCGCGCCAGCAGGGCCATGCCGAGCTCCGCCTCGAGCTGGCGGATCGCCCGGCTGAGCGCCGGCTGCGCGATGTTGAGCCGCTCGGCGGCGCGCCGGAAATGCAGCTCCTCGGCGACCGCGAGGAAGTACCGGAGGTGTCGAAGCTCTAGAGACATGATAACCCTACGGCATCAATCCTGCCCAAAACGATATTATACAGAGCAAGATAGCTGGGCTAGCCTTTGGTCCAATCGCCAGAGCCGCAAGAAGCAGGGTAGGGAGAACGGTATGAAGCAGCCACTCTCGACGGGCGGGCTGGACGTCGAGCTAGCAACCGTGATCACCCTGGCGGCGACGCCGGTGCCGGCCGCCGAGGAGGCGGGCGCCTGCCATCGCGAGGAGATGGGCCGGCAGTTCGAGGAAATCCGAAGCGTCCTGGCCAAGCAAGGCGTCCCGGCCCGCACCGCCCCGGACAAGGCGGTCTTCGTCAGGGCCGCCCAGAAGGCCCAGGACGACTTCGCGGCCGACAAGGGCGAGGGCTTCAAGGATCTGATCGCGCGGCTTCGCGCGGCGGCCGAGTAGCCGGGCCTTTCGGGTCCGGAGGGTTGTCCGCGAAAGGTGTCTGCCCGCCAGGGAGGCCGGCAGGCACCGGTCGGTCCAAGCCGCGCGCCGGATGCGGCCGGATCCGGGATCGAGGGACAGAGTGATCCGCTGGCTGGAACGGCATTTCGAGGAGGTGGTCTGCGGCATCAGCCTCTGCGCGATCGCCGTCGGCGCGATACGGCCTGATCGCCGGGCTCCTGGTCTGGCGCAAGCTGACCTTCCGCCGCCTCGCCGAAGGGCTGCGCTTCACAGAGATCACCGTCGGCACGGTGCTCTTCGTCCTCGGCTCGACCAGGGCCTTCGGGCAGTTGGTGACGCTCTTCGACACCCCGCAGGCGATCCTCGAGCTCTTCTCGACGGCCGCGGCCAGGATCACCAACATCTCGATCGAGGACAATTCGGCCGGGGTCCTGCCGCTCCTGATCTCCTACGTCTTCATGATCCCGCTTCTGGCGTTCGTCTCCGACCGGGGGCTCTACCTGCCCGACCTGGTCTAAGGCGTCAGGGCCTTCTGAGAGAGCGCGTCCGGACATGATCCCGCTCATCGGCTATGCCGACCGGCTTTCGGCCCGTCCCGGGGAGACCATCGACTTCAAGGTCTCCAGCATTGGGCCGGAAGACTACGAGGCCCGCCTGGTCCGGGTCTTCAACGCCGATCCCAACCCGGCCGGCCCGGGGATCCTGGAGGAGCCGGTCGCCGCAGCCTTCGAAGGCCGCTACCCTTCGCGGGTCCAGCCGATCCGGCTCGGCTCCTACGCCCGCATCGCGAACCCGGCGCCGCTGGACGGCCTGGAGTCGCTCCACCTGACGGCGCGGGTCTGGCCGACCCGGCCCGATCGGGGGCGGCAGGCGATCCTGGCCCGCTTCGATGCCGCGACGGGCCGCGGCTTCGCCTTGATCCTCGAGCCGAGGCTCGGCGTCACGCTCTGGGTCGGCCGAGGCGCGGGGAACTTCACGCCGCTGGCCGTGGGCCGTCCGCTGAAGGAGCGGAGCTGGTACCGGGTCTGGGCCAGCTTCGACGCCGGGAGCGGCCGTCTGCAGGTCGGACAGGCGCCGCTCCGCCCGGCGGCCCCTCTGGAGGCCGAGGCCACCGCCGAATCCCGCCTAGACGCCCCTCCGGCGCTCGCCGGGGCCGGCGACCTGCTGATCGCGGCCTTCGATGGCGATCCGCCCTCGGGCCACCACGACGGCAAGATCGAGGCCCCGGCGATCTACGATCGGGCGCCCGCCCAGACAGGTCCGGCCGTGCCGCCCGTCGCGCGCTGGGACTTCGCGCGGGACACCCAGACGACGCGCATCGTCGACCTCGGCCCCCACGGCCTGCACGGCCGCCTGGTCAACCTGCCGGCACGGGGCATGACCGGATCGACCTGGCGCGGCGCCGAGCACTGCTGGCGCCACGCGCCCCAGGACTACGGGGCGATCCACTTCCACGCCGACGACATCTACGATGCCGGCTGGGAGACCGCCTTCTCCTTCACCCTGCCCGACGACCTGCCGAGCGGCGTCTATGCGGTCCGCCTGTCCTGCGGCCGCCGGGAGGATACGATCCCCTTCTTCGTCTGCCCGCCGCGCGGCGGGGCCACGGCCAGGCTCTGCCTGGTCGTCCCGACCTTCACCTACGCGATCTACGGCAACCACGCCCGTTCGGACTTCTCCGAGGCCTGGCGCGAGCGGGCGGCCGAATGGTCGGCCTATCCCCACAACCCGGTCGACCATCCCGAATACGGGCTCTCGACCTACAACTTCCATGCCGACGGCAGCGGCATTTGCCACGCCTCTCACCTGCGGCCGCTGATGACCCTGAAGCAGGGCTTCCTGACCTTCGCGGAGCCGGAGGGCCGCTCGGGGCTGCGCCACTACCAGGCGGATTGCCACGTCATCGCCTGGCTGCGGGCCAAGGGCTTCGACTGCGACATCCTGACCGACCTCGAGCTGCACGAGGAGGGCGCCGATGTCCTGCGCCCCTACAAGGCGGTGCTGACCGGCTCCCATCCCGAATACCATACCGCCGAGACCCTCGACGCCTTCGAAGGCTACCGCGACGGCGGCGGCCGCCTCGCCTACCTCGGCGGCAACGGCTTCTACTGGCGGATCGCGCTCCACCAGGAGCTGCCGGGCGCCATCGAGATCCGCCGCGGCGAGGGCGGCATCCGGGCCTGGGCGGCAGAGCCGGGCGAGTATTACAACGCCTTCGACGGCGCCTACGGCGGCCTCTGGCGGCGCAACGCCCGGCCGCCGCAGAGTCTCACGGGAGTCGGCTTCTCGGCCCAGGGCACCTTCGAAGGCGCCCACTACCGGCGCCGGCCGGCCTCCTACGAGGCGGCGGCCGCCTGGATCTTCGACGGAATCGACGACGAGATCCTCGGCGACTTCGGACTCTGCGGCGGCGGCGCCGCGGGCTTCGAGCTGGACCGGGTCGACCGGCGTCTGGGCAGCCCCGAAGCCGCCGTGATCCTGGCCAGCTCGGAAGGCCACGGCGGCAACTTCGTGCTGGTCCCGGAGGAGATCCTGACCCACACCGCCAATTGGTCTGGCGAAGCGACCGAGGACCTGATCCGTGCCGACATGACCTATTTCGAGCTGCCCGGCGGCGGCGCCGTTTTCTCGACCGGCTCGATCACCTTCTGCGGCAGCCTGCTGTGCAACGGTGGTGACAACAACATCTCGAAGCTTCTGGAGAACGTCCTGAAAGGCTTCCTCGCAAGCTGATACCAAGGAGCCTCAGCCGCCGGCGCCGGGCCAGGCCTTGCGGCGGGCGTCGCGCGCGAATCGGCTGGTCAGCGCCAGACGCATCGCCTCCTCCGCCGCGCGGATGAGGCTCTTCGAGGAGACCATGCCGCTGTTCGCTCCCTCGGCCCGCGGCGGCTCGACGTGGAGGAAAAGGTCGGCCGTCAGGCCTGGTCCGCGGCCGGTTTCGGGCGCGATCCCGAGCGCAAAGACCGGGGCGCCCTGCAGCTTGGCCTGCCGGGCGACCTTGGCGAGCGCCGAGGCTTCCGGGCCCCGGGGGGCCGCCTCGCCATCGACGACCAGAACCAGGTCGGCGGTTTCCAGCGACTGGTCCAGCGCAAGGTATTCGGACATCGCATCGAAGAGGGGACGAAGGTTGCCGCCCAACAGGGCCTGGATCGTCGCACCCAGCCCCTTCGCCGCGCCGCTGCCGGCGACGAGCCCGACGTCGTGGCCCGAGGCGTCCGCGAGCGCACTCGCCAGCTTGCCGAAAGCCTCCTCGAGACGGGCCTCCCGTGTCCGGTCCGCAAAGGCCATGCTCTGAGCCACGCCGCTTGAGCCCAGCAGGACGCTGTGCCAGTCGACCACCGCGTCGATCCGAACCTCCGCGAGACGCGGGTCGGCCTGGCTGCCATCGATCCGCGCCAGGCGCCGCAACGCGTCCACGCCCTCGCCGATTTCCCGGTCCTGGCCGTCCAGAAAACGGAAGCCCAGCGCCCGAGCCATGCCGACGCCGCCGTCCAGCAGCAGGGTATCGGCACAGCCGAGCAGGATGCGCTCCGCGCCGGCACTGAGGGCGATCTGCAAGAGCTGCCCCACCCCGCAGCTGTTACCGGGGCCCGGATCGCGGTCTGCCGAGGCCAAGAGGCTGGTCCCCACCGCCGCAGCCGCCTCGATCACCAGGCTCCGCGGCCCCTCCCCGCCCAACAGACCGAAGAAGGACTTCAGGGAGTCGCCCCAGGGTCCGGTGACGCTCGCCGGGTGCATCGCGCCACCGGTGGCATCGACGAGCGCCGCGGTGAAACCTTCGCCGCCCTCGACGAAGGGCAGCTTGATCACCTCGACATCGGGCTGAATCCGCCGGAGACCGGCGCCGACCGCGCTGGCCGCCTCACGCACCGTCAACTCGCGCTGGAACCCAGCGACGGCGACCACAATCTTCAAAGTCATACCTCTGCTCCGTTCGGGCCGTGCCAGCCCGTCTCTTGGCTCTCCTAGCGACACAACGGAGCCGTGCCGCGCCTATTCCATCCTGGACCGCCCAATACCCGCGATTTCTGCGCTTCGTGGTCGGATTCACGCGGCGCCCCTCGCCGGCGGCGAGGGGGCTTCAGCTCCGTTGCAGTCTTGGGAAGGGGGCGAAACGCCCGGCGCCTCGCTCAGCGCCAGCCGTTCTCCAGGAGGCGGGCTTCTTCGTCAGGCGACAACGCGGGTCCGGCGCCGATCGCTTCCAGAACCGCCTCGACGGTCTCGGCTTCGGGACCGGCGACCGGCCTGAAGGTTTGACCCTCCCGGACCAGATCGACCGCGACCTCGGCCGTGCCTTCCATGGTCCAGGTGCCATCGCCGCCGCGGCAGGCGACCCCGACCTCCGCCGGCAGGTCGCTCAGGTCGGCGTGCACCATTTCGACCTCGCGGCAGGGGCGTCCGATGCCATCCCGGAAGGTCAGGACCGTCACCATCTTCTGCCCGCCGCTTGCGAGTGTCAGAGCGTCACCGCTGGCGCGGGTCTCCAGTACCTGGTGCAGGACGCTGCCTTGCGGCACCGGGCCGACCGCGAGGTAGGTGTTGCCGCGCAGACCCGCACCGGGCCCCAGGACCCAGGAGCCGATCCCGATGCCGACCGCCAGCGCGATCGAGGCCGCGATCGAAAGACCGCCCCATTGGCGCCAGGCGCCGCGGCTCTGCCGCCGCTGCCCCAGCGAGACGACGTTGCTCTCCTCGCCAAGGATAGTATCGATCAGGGCCTGAGGCGGCGCCTCCCTCATCGGCGCATCGAAGGCCTCGGCCAGAAGCTTTGCGGAGCGTTGCATCCGCTCGACCAGATCGCGCAGCTCCGGGCTCTCCGCCAGGCGGGCTTCGACCGCGTCCCGTACCTCGGCATCGAGCGTGCCGTCGGCATAGGCCATCAGGACTTCATCATTGATCTCGGTCATGACAGCGATCCTTCCGGAGTAGCCGCCCGCGGGGTCTCGATTGCATCGGCCAGTCGCCGGCGGGCGCGGGACAGGCGGCTCATCACGGTTCCCATGGGGATGCCCAGGCTCTCGGCGGCCTCCCGATAGCTGAGGCCGTCCACCACGACCAAGCCGAGCAGGACGCGCTGGTCTTCGGGCAGGCCGCCCATCGCCTGTCGGACCTTGTCCAAGGCCAGCCTCGCCGTGGTCCGCTCTTCGATGGGATCCTTGGCGACCGCCTGGTCCAGGGCATCCGGATCGGCCACGGTCCGCTGGACAGGCGCCGAGCGGACGTGGTCCAGCCAGGTCGTCTGGACGATCCGGAACATCCAGCTGTCCAGCCGCGTTCCCGGCTGAAACTGATCGAGACGGCTCAATGCCTTCATACAAGCGGTCTGAACCATGTCGTCGGCCTCCTCCATAGAACCTGTCAGCGAGTAGGCGAAGCGCCTGAGCCGAGGCAGCAGCTCGACCATTTCGCGCTTGACGTCGTCACTCATGCCTTCGCCCCTCCGTCTGCATGCTGGAACAACGGGCTCCCGGAGGCGTTATTCCGCCGCCATTCTGACATTTTTTTGTCCTCCGCCGCAGCTAGAGACCACAGAAGTTAGGAGGGAATAGTTCGGCTGGCTGCGTCGTTATGCCAAGCACATGCCAGACCCGCTTGAGATGAAAAGGACGCCAGCGATGAGAGACCTTACCCCCAGCTCCACACTTTCTAGGTTGCTGTCGACGACGGCCTTGGCGCTGTGCCTTACCCTTGCGCTGCCGGCAGGGCCAGGGCTCGATTCTTCCGGCAGCGTGGCCCTTGCGGACGACAACGACGATGACGGTGATGACAACGACGATGGCGGTGATGATAACGACGACGGCGGCGACGGGGACGATGGCGACGACGGGGACGACGGCGGCGATGACGGGGACGATG
>JAKSBE010000214.1 GCA_022361275.1 Kiloniellales bacterium | reverse complement strand
GACGTGGGCGTTGTCGACGAACTTGAAGGGAATCGGAAAGACGCGGGTCGCGCCGTCGCCCTCGTAGCGGACGCGCGAGGTGGTCGTGCTGACGGTCATCTCGGAACTCCGGATCGGGTCGGGATTGTTACGGGGTTTTCTCGGGGGTTTTCTGGGGGGGGGGGCTGGAGGGCTTTCTGGGGGAGTCGTCCCGGCGGGACGGCGGGGTCAGGCCTTCAGGCGCTGGACCAGGGACCCCTCGGCGCCCTGCCCGGCGACCACCAGGGTCACGTGGCCGGGCCGGCGGCTCCCGGCGCCGGCGGTCACCAGGATGCGGTCGAAGGGCGCCAGCCAGCCGGCGACCGGCGCGAAGTAGCCCGGCGCCAGGACCCGGCTCAGCGGATCGGCGGTGACGTAGCCCCAGAGGTTGAGCCCGTTGGCGCCCTCGCTGAGCCGGTGCAGATCGCCCCGGCGGACCCGCGGCGGGCTCGGCTCCGGCGCCTCGGCCGGAGGCGCGGCGTCCGCCGGCGTCGGGCCGGGGCCGCCGGAGCCTTGGCGGAGACCCTCGGACGCCGGACGCCCGGCATCCGCGCGACGGGCGCCGCCGCCGGAGCGACGCCTGCGGCCGGCCAGGAAGCTGCGCCTCACGGCCGCGACCCGAGCGGGCCGGCCGCGGGCCCGCCGCCGTAGCGCCGGGCGTAGAGCCGGGCCAGCGCGCGCTGGGTCCGCTCGCTGCGGTACTCCTGCGGCCGCGCGAACTGCAGCGCGTGGAGCTGGTCGATCTCGGCCTCCAGGGCGTCCAGGGCCGCGGCGTCGAGGTGCTGCGCGGCGTCCGCCGGAGCTGCCGCCGGTCCGCCCAGCAGGCGGCCGACCTCGGCGGCGACCCGGATCATGGCCGGATGGTCGCCCAGGCCGCTGTCCTCCAGGGCCCGGCGCAGCTCGGGCGAGACGAAGGCCCGGGCGGCCTTGCGGGCCAGGTCGAGCTTCGCGCCCAGGTCCGCGCCCCACTCCGCCTGTAGGGTCCGGGCCGCCTCGGGATCGGCCGCCGCCATGGCGGCCAGGGCCGCCGCCTCGGCGCTCGGCTCGGGCCCGGCGCCCGCCTCCGGGGCGGGGTCCCGGAAGCCGCTTTCCCCGGGACCGGCGTCCCGGGGCGCCGGGTCGCGAGGCCCGGCCTCCGCGGCCCCGGCCGGGGCCGCGTCGTCCTGCGTCAGGCTGTCCTGCATGGTGCTTTCCTTTCTCTTGCTGGTTCTCGACCGGAAGGTCGGGTCGGGGGTCCGGTCGGGGGTCCGGCGCGCGCCTGGTGCCGACCTGCGGGTTTCGGCGCGTCACCCCCTCCCCGGCCCGCCCCCGTCAAGGGGGAGGGAGAAGGCCGCGGCCGACGCTCAATCAGGCCCTCCCCTCGATGGGTGGAGAGGAGACGACACGCCGGGGCGCGGGCGGCGCAAGGCCAAGGGCCGGACCTGTGGCGGAGGTCCGGCCCTTGGGGCTGTTCGGAGAATGGGCGGCGGGCGGCGCGGGGCCGCCGGGGCGTCACATGTTGAGCATGGCCGCGAGCAGGGAGCCCTTGGCCGTGGTGTTCAGGGCGCCCTTGGCCTGGCGGACGTCGGAGATCTCGACCGGCAGGCGGGCCTCACGGACCGCGGCCTCGAGCAGCGGCCCGAAGCCCTTGACCGCGGCCGTGCCGCCGGCGAAGACCACCGGCACCGGCAGCACCAGCTTGGGCATGCGCTTGGTCTCCAGCAGCTCCTGCTGGAGCGCCTCGACCACGGTCTTGATGACGTCCTTGTAGTAGATCGACAGCGCCCGATCCATGGCGGTGGCGGGCCGCTCGCCCAGGTCGAAGTCGTCGCTCTCCTTGTGCTGGCGCACCGTGGTCGGGGTCTCGCCGATCACCGAGGCCGCCTTGAGGTCGATGTAGTCGCCGGCGTGGGTGGTGCAGAAGTTCAGCACCGGCATGCCCAGGAAGGAGACGCAGACGTTGCAGAGACCGCCGCCGAAGCTCATGCCGATCCCGGTGAAGTCGGACTCCTTGAGCGCGGTGTAGACCACGGCCAGACCCTCGTTGACGCTGGCCGCCTGGTAGCCGAGGTCCTCCAGGACCTCGCGCAGGGCCTCTTCGTGATAGGTCAGCTCGCCCTCGCGGCCCTCGGGGGCGCTGGGGATGGAGTAGCTGATCCGCTCGTCCCCGGAGGCCGGGCCGATGAGCGCCCGGACCGCCAGATCGATGACCTGCAGGTTGCGCGGCTCGCGGGGGTTGAGGAGGCCGGTGTCCATGGGCCGGCGCATGGTGCCGCCCATGATGTTGGCGAACTCGTCCGCCCGGTTGCCGAAGACCAGGATCTCGTCGTCCTCGACGTGGTGCAGGATGCCCTCCTGCTCCAGGGTCGCCAGGGTCATCTTGGCGTAGGGCAGCGCGACGAAGGCGTTCCTCTGCTCCTCGAAGACCGCCTTGTCCCCGTCCATCTGGGCGGAGACGATCCGGCTGGTGCCCAGGTCGAGCCCCTTGTAGGTGACCTTCTGCTTCGCCGCCCCGCCCGCGGATGCCTTCCTCTTGGCGGATCCGGCCGTCCTGGTCTCTGCCATGTCCTGCGTCGCTCCTTTGCCCGGTGTGTGTGTGTTCAAGCTGCGTCCCGACCCAAGCGCGCGGTACCTGCCTGCGCGCAGGGGGAGACGGGCCGCCAGTCCCGGCCAGCATGGGCGCCCGGCTGTGAGGAAAATGTGGCTTCTGTACGAGAAGCGGGGGGCGGAGCGGGCAACGGCGGGGGAGCGGCCCGCCGGCAGGCGATGCCGGGGCGCCGGCGGGTCAGTCCTGCGCCTCCGGCGCTTCGTCCTCGGGCTCCAGGCCGTGCCGGGCCGCCCTTGCGCCAGCCGCGAGCCCCAGGGCCAGGAAGGCCTCGCCGAGGGTCGCGACCTCGCCGGCGGTCCGCTTGCGCAGGTCCCGGTGCCAGGCGAGGAACTGGCCCACGAGCGCGTCGACGTCGGCCTGGCTCAGGCGCCGCGAGCGCACGCCGTTGACGTGGTTGCCCAGGAGGCGCCTGGCCTCGCTTTCGATGACGTCCTCGGGGACCTGGTCGAAGCCGAGGCGGAGGACCTGGAAGTCGACGGCCGAGACCCCCGCCAGCCTCGGCGGCGTGCCGCCGGCCTTTTGCCCCGCTTCCACTGCGTCCTGCCCGGCCTTCTGGCCCTTGGAAAGCGGCGTGTCCCCGAGCTTGAACTCGAAGATCGTGCCTTTTTCGCCCTTGGTCGGAAAGACGAAGCTGTTGGTCAGCAAGCGGAAACCGTCCGAGAAGCCGTTCCGCGAGACCGCGTCCGCGACCGAGCGCTGGCTGATGGGCAGTGGATGCTGGACCGCGAGGACCTGGATGCCCGCGTTGTCCAGCAGCCGTTCCAGATCCTTCTCGAGCGGCTTACCCTTCAGGTGCGGCATCAGCCCGTGCAGCAGCTTCCGCTGGTCGGCGGCGAGGTTCGCCCAGAGGTCGCCGAAGACGACTTCCGGCTTGATGCCCGCGACGAAGTCAGGCGGCCTGCGACTGCGCGCCAGGATGAGGCGCGAGGCCGGTCCTTTCACGAGGTCGTTCCCACGCGTCAGCGCCGTGCCCGCCCGGGTCCGCAGGGCGCGAACGGTGAGCGTGCGAAGGGTCTTGAACAGAGGGCCGAGCGCCGGGACGGCGCCGGCAGTGGCGAGGGCGCCCAGCAGGCCCTGCTTCGCGGCCTCCTCCAGGTCGCCGCTTGCCAGGGCATCGGCCATGGCATCGAAGCTCTCGACCGCGTCGGCCGCGCTGCGGATCTCGCCGATGACCGGCAGGAGGTCGAGCAGCAGCTCGCCCCAGGCAAAGGGATCTTCGGTAAGTTCCGGAAACAGGACCGCGATCAGGCCGGACCGGACCGCGGCCGGGTCGTGGCCCTCACGGAGCGCGGCCCTGCCGGCGAGGACCGCGGCCCGGCGCTCCGCCGAGCCGGGCGCCTCGTAGGGCCCGGCCCCGACGTCGAGCAAGAGCGTCGGTCCCATATCCAGTCCGAGCGCCTGATCGATCCTGTCGCGCAGCACGGCGTCGGACTCCGGACTCGTGACCAAGCGGTCGATCAGGGCGAAGCGGTCGCGGAGCTTCCCGGGCTCTCGGGCCAGGGCCCGCGCCAAAGGCCAGCCGACGACGGCCAGCGGTCTCTCGCCCGGCTCGCCGATCGCGATCCGGCCGTCCGCCGTCAGGCGCAGCCGGAAGCCGCTCTCCGCTTCGAGCGCGGCGAAGGCCGCCCTATCCTCGCGGCGTCGGCCCTTGTAGTCCCAGCCCTCGGCGAGGCGATCGCGCAGGTCCCGCAGAGCCACCCCTGCCTCCTGCGCCCGGCTCTCGCGGGTCAGTTGCAGAAAGTCGTCGCCTTGGCCGAGCCGCGCCCGGGCGAGCCGGAGGACGCGCTGTACCGTGAAGGGATCGTCCGCGAAGGCCGCCCGGATACGCGGTTCCAGGGCCGTCAGGTCTGCGGGCGCGGCGACCAGGACGTCCTCGATCAGGCCGGCCAGCACGGCCGCGCGGCCGGCGTCGAGGGCCGGGCCGCTCCAGTCGTCCGTGACGTCCGGTGCCGGCGGCGGGCCTGGCGGTTCCGGGGCCGAGGCGCCGCGGTCCGGCAGGTCGCGCGGCGGCGCGGCCTCGCCTTGCCCGTCCGGGCCGGGCGCGGGCCGGCCGGCGCCGAAGTTGCCGACCCCGAAGTTGCCGACCCCGGGGGCCGCGGGCGCCGGAGCCTGGTCCAGCATTCCCGACCAGTCGTCGATACGGAGACCGACCTTGGGATCGACGGAGTGCAGGCGGTGGTGCTCGAAGCGCTCGAAGGTGCGGCGGGCGACCGTCCGCTCGCGCAGCGGCAGCGCCTCGACCAGCTCGCCGAAGGCCCTTGGCCAATCCGCG
>JAKSBE010000409.1 GCA_022361275.1 Kiloniellales bacterium | reverse complement strand
GCGAAAGCCCGCCGCAAGGGCGGCACCCAGCGGATCAGGAGCAGGTCGAGGGCGACCATGGTCGCGATGGCCAGGCCGGTGACCGGGAACAGCAGGCCGATGACGACGGCGATGCTCCAGAGCACGACGTAGACCCGCCTGTTCTCCGGATAGGGCGGCACGCCGAGGCGGCCCCGGGGGCGGCGCTTCCACCACATGACCACGGCCGCGGTCGACATCACGATGATGGCGAGGCAGGCGGCCAGCATCAGGAGCTGGTTGGCCAGGCCGAATTCCTGGCCCATGTGCACCGAGACCCCCCACTCGATGGCCTGGCCGACCGCGCCCAGGTCCGCGAAGCCGGCGTCGAAGAGGACCTCGCCGCTGTACTGATCCAGGTGGATGATCCGCTCGCCGGCGATCCGGTCGGGATAGACCGAGGCGGTGAAGACGCCCGTCTCGTCGCCCGGGAAGTCGACGACGTAGCCCGGCGCGATGCCCCGCTCGGTGAAGATGGCGACCGCCCGGTCCAGGCCGATCGTTGCGGCGCCGTTCGGCGTCGAGGCCGGCATGGGCCGGTTCTCCAGGGACCAGGAGGTCTCGGTCATGGCGTCCCTCATGGGCACGGTCGAGACCGGGATGTTCTCCCAATAGCCAGAGGGATAGCCCCAGCCCGCCTGGTTGGCGTATTCGTTCACCTTGCCGCCCCAGAAGCCCGACCAGGGCAGGCCTGTGATCGCCAGGAAGAAGATCAGGACCCCGGCGAAGGCGCCGGTGACCGCGTGCAGGTCGCGCCAGAAGATGCGGCGCCCCGGCTTGCCGCGGAGCGAGACGACACCGCCGGCGCGGCCTCGCGGCCACCAGAGGTAGAACCCCGTGATCACCAGGACCAGGGCGAAGCCGCCGACGGCCTCGATGATCCGGCTGGGATACTCGCCGAAGTAGGCAAGGCTGTGGAGCTTGCGCACCAGGAGCATCAGCGGCGAGCCGGCGAACTTGCCATCGGCCTGGTCGCCCAGCACCGTGCCGCTGGTGGGATCGACGTAGACCACGCGCGTCTCGCCCTCGGCGGTCGTGACCCGGACCTGGGCGGAGCGGTCCGGCGCCATGGGCGGGATGTAGGCGATGGCGGTGGCGCCGCCGAGCGCCGCGCCCGCCCGGGCCACGATCTCGGAGGGCGGCAAGGTCGCCTCGCCCGTGGGCGAGACGGTCCGGTAATCGCCGTAGAGCAGACCGTTGATCTCGTCCTTGAAGAGATAGATCCCGCCGGTCAGGGCGAGCCAGACCATGAAGGGCAGGACCAGGAGCCCCGCGTAGAAGTGCCAGCGCCAGATGGCGCGGTAGAGCGAGGCGTCGCTCGCGGTATCCTCGGCAGCGACCGTGGCCGCCCCCGTCTGGTCGGAGGTCTCCGTCGACATGATGCGTCTCTGAATCCCGTTGCTTTGTTGGGCGGCCCCAGGTCGCGACGAAACGCCCGACAGGGCGTCCGGGCGCTGGGGAGGCTTGTCTTCGAGACTAGGAAATCAGGGACGGCGGGGCCCGGGCCAGTTTTTGGCCGGAGCGGCAAAGGCCCCGTCTCGGCTGGTCCGGTCGGGCCTGGCTGAGCCGAAGGCCCTGCTGAGCCCGGCCGAGCGGCGGGGCCTTGGCGAGCGGGAGCTGGAAGCCGGCTCCCAAGAGGCAGGCGTCGCAGACCGCAACACCCGCCCCCGACTGCTGGGAGGCAGGCTCCGCCCAAGAGAGGCAGAGCGTCGGAAGCGTACCGTCCGGCAGGGCGTAGTCGGCAAGGTCGATCAGGCTCCCGCGCGGCAGGGCGTGCGCGAAGCCGACGAGCGACATCGCGACGATGACGAGCGCCGCGACGCCGAGCCGGAGCCTTCTGGACTGCAGAGCAAACGCCATGGTTGAAGAAGACGGCAAAGCGCGCAGCCTGTCAACGAAGGACTTCGGCCATCAGACCCTTGACGCCCCTCGCGCCGCCCGGCGAGATGGACCCTGGCGGAGCGGAGGAGGAGACGGCGACATGCCGGAAGGCTTCGAGGGCGCGCCGAGCGTCGGGACCTTCGACTACATCATCGTGGGCGCCGGCTCGGCCGGCTGCGTCCTGGCCAACCGCCTGAGCGCCGACCCGGAGGTCTCGGTCCTGCTGCTCGAGGCCGGCGGCAAGGACAGCTACCTCTGGATCCACATCCCGGTCGGCTATCTCTACACCATGAACAACCCGCGGACCGACTGGTGCTTCAAGACCGAGGCCGAGCCGGGGCTGAACGGCCGCGCCCTGGACTATCCGCGGGGCAAGGTGCTGGGCGGCTGCTCCTCGATCAACGGCATGATCTACATGCGCGGCCAGGCCCAGGACTACGACCAGTGGCGCCAGATGGGCAACCGGGGCTGGGGCTGGGACGAGGTCCTGCCCTATTTCCGGCGCTCCGAGGACCACTACGCCGGCGAGAGCGCGTTCCACGGCAGCGGCGGCGAGTGGCGGGTCGAGACCCAGCGCCTGTCCTGGGAGATCCTCGACGCCTTCCGCGACGCCGCGGCCGAGGTCGGCCTGCCCGTGGTCGAGGACTTCAACCGCGGCGACAACGAGGGGGTGGGCTATTTCCAGGTCAACCAGAAGCGGGGCGTGCGCTGGAGCACCGCCAAGGCCTTCCTCAAGCCGGTCGCGGCGCGGCCGAACCTCACGGTCCTGACCCGGGCCCAGGCGGCCCGGCTGCGCTTCGACGGCCGGCGGGTCTGCGGCCTCGACTTCTGGCACGACGGCCGGCCGGCCCGCGCCGCGGCCCGAAGCGAGTCGGGGACCGCAGCCGGCGGCGAGGTGATCCTGGCCGCCGGCGCCATCGGCTCGCCGCAGCTGCTCGAGGTCTCGGGCATCGGCCAGGGCGCGCTGCTGCGCGGCCAGGGCATCGAGGTCCGCCACGAGCTGCCGGGGGTCGGCGAGAACCTGCAGGACCACCTGCAGGTCCGGATGGTGTTCAAGGTCCGAAACACCGTGACCCTGAACCAGCGCGCCAACAGCCTGATCGGCCGCGCGGTCATGGGCCTGGAGTACGCCCTCTTCCGGCGCGGGCCGCTGACCATGGCGCCCAGCCAGCTCGGCGGCTTCGCCAGGAGCGATCCGAGCCGGGCGACGCCGAACCTGGAGTATCACATCCAGCCGCTGTCCTGCGACCGGCTGGGCGACCCGCTGCACCCCTTCCCGGCCTTCACCACCTCGGTCTGCAACCTGCGCCCGGAGAGCCGCGGCTCGGTCCACATCAGGAACGCCGACCCCCGGGAGGCGCCGGCGATCCGGCCCAACTACCTCTCCCACCCCGCCGACCGCCAGGTCGCCGCCGACGCGATCCGGCTGACCCGGAAGATCTGCGCCGCCCCGGCCCTGGCCCGCTTCGCGCCCGAGGAGTTCAAGCCCGGCGCCCACATCGCCAGCGACGGGGACCTCGCCCGCGCCGCCGGCGACATCGCCAGCACCATCTTCCACCCGGTCAGCACCTGCAAGATGGGCCAGGACGACCGCGCCGTGGTCGACCCGCGCCTGCGGGTCCACGGCCTGGAGGGCCTGCGCGTGGTCGACGCCTCGGTCATGCCGACCATCACCTCCGGCAACACCAACGCGCCGACCATCATGATCGCCGAGAAGGGCGCCGAGATGATCCGCGAGGACCGCAAGGCCGGCGCCAGCCGGGCGGCCTGACCCGGGCGCGTAGCTGCGGCCGTCTCTCTTCCCGCAGCGGTCTGGCGCGGCCTGGATCAAGGATTCCCGCGCGTGCGGGGGAACCT
>JAKSBE010000211.1 GCA_022361275.1 Kiloniellales bacterium | reverse complement strand
CCGGCCAAGCGCGAAACGGCCTGGAAACACATGCAGTTCGCGACCGGGTCCGAAGGTGCCAGAACTGCTTAAGACGCAGTCGTTTCCCGTTTCATTGATTCACCCAGACGGAAAACGGACCGGCGCTCGCCGCGCTGTAGCCGCGACGGCGAAAGTGCGCGCGCGATTGCATTGTGATCGCCGGGTCGGCAATCCTGAAGACCATGATAGCCGGCGATACGGTCTTGATCCTGTTCTATTCAGCCAGTAACGTTCTCTGCGTGATCTTCATCGGGACAATCGTCGCCGTTCTCGGCCTCAATTGGCGCATGGAAGACTACGGGCTGGTTCCGGCTTACGACTGCGTGGAATGCGGCGATGGGATCGCAGGCGAATATAGGCTGGGGCCGCATTTTCAGTGAGCGAGGCGTTTCTGTCGAAAAGGCGGAGAAGGAAGCCCGACCACCGGTATCGCGAGTTACGCTCGCGCGCCGCTCTCTCCCGATCTAGCGCCGGATGCGCCCGACGACATCAACTTTGCAACATTCGGTTGCGGTCAGGGGAGATTTGCGGCGATCACGAAGTTGCGAGTCCTACATGCCTGGCGAGAGGTTCCGAGAAGCCCAGCAGGTAGCGGACCACTTGTAGACTTTGGCGGCCCTGTGGACGCTGCCCTCGTTCCGCAAAGCGTCGTAGAAGCGGCGGCAGTGGACGGCCGGACTTGGAGAAAATGCTCCAGGCGGTGACGCGTGCCGCCGGGACCGTCCGATATCCCGCCCGCGCCGCTCAGGCCGCGCGCCTGGCCGAAGAGCGCGCCGGCGGGGCCGGCCGCCGCCGCTTCCGGCGCCGGGCCCGGCCCGCCGCGATCGACGATCAGGATCTCCGAGCGCAGGCGCTCCTGGCGCCGGCGCTCGGCCTCCTCGGCCCGGCGCATGGCGATTTCCTGTAGGCGGAGCTGCTGTTGCCGCTCGAAGGGGTCGGATGCCGCTTGCGGCACCGGCCCGGGCCGTTTGTGCCTGGCTTCTCCAGGTAGTCCGACCCGATATTCTGAATGTGCGCCTCCGATCAAGAAGCCCTGGCGCCACCTTGCGAAAGGCCGCGATTCTCTCTCCTGTGAATTTGCCGGGACATCGGATGTCAAGGTCGCCCCGGGGCTGCGAACGCTACTATCCCTGCTGCGGGGGATATGTCTTCGTACGCGGCCGGTCGCCGCGACGGCGACATCTACCACAGCTACGACGCCGTAGCCCGTCCCAAGCCACGCTGGATCCAAATGACCCTAGGCGGCCAGAGCTGCACTCGGCACTGGTGGTAAAGCCGGGAGGCCCGCCTGGCGGCGGCCT
>JAKSBE010000241.1 GCA_022361275.1 Kiloniellales bacterium | reverse complement strand
GCCAACCGCCTGAACGGCATCGATTCGGAAATCCTGGATGCGCGCGGGGTCAAGGAGTTCTGCCCGATCATCGACCTGCGCAAGGACGGCCGCTATCCGGTGCTCGGCGCCTCGCTGCAACGGCGCGGCGGCACGGCGCGCCACGATGCCGTGGCCTGGGGCTATGCGCGCGGCGCCGATGCACTCGGCGTCGACATCATCCAGCAATGCCCAGTGACCGGCTTCCGGATCGATGGCGGCCGCATCCAGGGCATCGAGACCGGCAAGGGCTACATCGAGGCCAAGAAGGTCGGCATCGTCACCGCCGGCCATTCCAGCGTCATGGCCGGACTCGCCGGCTTCCGACTGCCGGTCACCAGCCTGCCGCTGCAGGCCCTGGTCTCTGAGCCGGTCAAGCCGGTGATCGACTGCGTCGTCATGTCGAACGCCGTGCACGCCTACATCAGCCAGTCCGACAAGGGCGAACTGGTGATCGGCGCCGGCGTCGATCACTACGTCGGCTACGGCCAGCGCGGCAGCCTGCCGGTCACCGAGGAGACCCTGGCGGCAATCTGCGAGCTCTTCCCCATGTTCCGGCGCATGCGCATGCTGCGCCAGTGGGGCGGCATCGTCGATACCTGCCCTGATGCCAGCCCGATCCTCTCCAAGACCCCGGTCGAGGGGCTCTACATCAATTGCGGCTGGGGCACCGGCGGCTTCAAGGCGACGCCCGGCTCGGGCCACGTCTTCGCCCACACCATCGCCCGCGACGAGCCCCACGCGCTCAACGCGCCCTTCAAGCTGGACCGCTTCCACAGCGGCTTCCTGATCGACGAGCACGGCGCCGCGGCCGTGGCGCACTGAGGGAGAGGCCATCATGCTCCTGATCGTTTGCCCCTGGTGCGGCCCGCGCGACGAGAGCGAGTTCAGCTACGGCGGCGAGGCGCACATCGCCCGGCCCAAGAACCCGGAGAAGCTCTCCGACGAGAAATGGGGCGACTACGTCTTCATGCGCGCCAACACCAAGGGCGTCCTGCTCGAGCGCTGGGTCCACAGCCACGGCTGCGGGCGCTGGTTCAACGTCGCCCGGGACACGGTCAGCTACCGGATCCTGGCGGTCTACCGCATGGGCGAAAAGCCGCCCAAGCTCGACCCGGCGACCTACATCTGAGGCGCCGGCGATGGCACAGGACTTCCGCCTGCCCGAAGGGGGCCGCATCGACCGCTCGAAGCCGGTCGGCTTCCGCTTCGACGGCAGGAACTATCAGGGCTACGAAGGCGACACCCTGGCCTCGGCCCTGCTCGCCAACGGCGTCCACCTGGTCGGGCGCAGCTTCAAGTACCACCGGCCGCGCGGCATCTTCTCGGCCGGGGTCGAGGAGCCCAACGCCCTGGTCCAGCTCGGCCGCGGCGCGCGCAGCGAGCCCAACATCCGCGCCACCCAGGCCGAGCTCTTCGAGGGCCTGGAGGCCCGCTCCCAGAACCGCTGGCCGAGCCTGGAGTACGACCTCGGCGAGGTGAACAGCCTGGCGGCGCGCCTGATCCCGGCCGGCTTCTACTACAAGACCTTCATGTGGCCGGCGCGCTTCTGGGAGCGCTACGAGTACGTCATCCGCCGCGCCGCCGGCCTGGGCAAGGCGCCGGAGGGCCGCGACCCGGACCGCTACGACAAGACCCACGCCCACTGCGACGTGCTGGTGGTCGGCGCCGGGCCGGCCGGCCTGGCCGCGGCCCTGGCCGCCGCGCGCGCCGGCGCCCGGGTGATCCTGGCCGACGAGCAGGCCGAGCCCGGCGGGGCCCTGCTCGGCCTCGCCGAGGAGATCGACGGCAAGCCGGCCCTGGACTGGGTCGCCGCCGCCCTGGCCGAGCTGGAGAAGAACCAGGACGTGCGGGTCCTGACCCGGACCACGGTCGGCGCCTTCTACGACCACGGCTACCTGGCGCTCTTCGAGCGGGTCACCGACCACCTCGCCGCGCCGCCGGAGAAGCTGCCGCGCCACCGCCTGTGGAAGCTGCGCGCCCGGCAGGTCGTGCTGGCGACCGGCACCATCGAGCGGCCCCTGGTCTTCCCCGGCAACGACCGGCCCGGGGTCATGCTGGCGGGCGCCTGCCGGACCTACGTCAGGCGCTACGGCGTGCGGCCGGGCAAGCGCGCCGTGGTCTTCACCAACAACGACTCCGGCTACGGCGCCGCCCTCGACCTGCAGGCGGCCGGGGTCGAGATCGCCGGCATCGTCGACCTGCGGCCCGAGCCCGAGGGCCCGCGGAGCGAGGAGGCCGAGGCCAAGCGCCTGCCGGTCCTGCCCGGCCAGACCCTGGTCGGCACCGAGGGCCGCAACCGCGTTACGGCCGTCCGCATCGCGCCCCTGAACGAGGCCGGCGACGCCGTGCTCGGCGAGGCCGAGAAGCTGGACTGCGACCTGCTGGCGGTCGCCGGCGGCTGGAACCCCACGGTCCACCTCTTCTCCCAGGCCAAGGGCAGCCTGAAGTGGGACCCGGAGCTGGCCTGCTTCCTTCCCCAGGAAGCCGAGCAGGGCGAGGCCCGGCAGGCGGTCCACTGCGCCGGCGCCTGCAACGGCGCCTTCGGCCTGCAGAGCTGCCTGACGCAGGGCGCCGAGGTCGGCGTCAAGGCCGCCGCCGAGGCCGGCTTCAAGGCCAAGGGCGGGCGGCGCAAGCAGCCCAAGGCGAACGACCAGGGCCCCCTGCCCGCCCGCTGGCTCTGGCTGCTGCCCGCGGACGGCGCCTCCGGGCGCGCGCCTCTGGGCGGGGGCGGCAAGCCCTTCGTCGACCTGCAGAACGACGTCACCGCCGCCGACCTCAAGCTGGCCCTGCGCGAGGGCTACCGCTCGATCGAGCACGTCAAGCGCTACACCACCACCGGCATGGGCACGGACCAGGGCAAGACCAGCAACGTCAACGCCATCGGCATCGTCGCCGAGCACTTCGGCGTGCCCCTGCCCTCGGTCGGGGTCACCACCTTCCGCCCGCCCTACACGCCGGTCAGCTTCGGCGCCTTCGCCGGGCGCGACCTCGACGAGCTGCTGGACCCGGTCCGCAAGACGCCGATCCACGCCTGGCACGCCCAGGCCGGCGCGGTCTTCGAGGACGTCGGCCAGTGGAAGCGGCCCTGGTACTACCCGCGCGGCGGCGAGACCCTGCAGCAGGCGGTCGACCGCGAGGTGCTGGCCTGCCGCGACTCGATCGGCATCCTCGACGCCACCACGCTCGGCAAGATCGACATCCAGGGTCCCGACGCCGCCGAGTTCCTCAACCGGGTCTACACCAACGCCTGGTCCAAGCTGGAGGTCGGGCGCTGCCGCTACGGCCTGATGCTGGGCGAGGACGGCATGGTGATGGACGACGGCGTTACCTCCCGGCTCGGGTCCGAGCACTTCCTCATGACCACGACGTCGGGCAACGCCGCCGCAGTCCTCTCGCACCTCGAGGAGTGGCTGCAGACCGAGTGGCCGGAGCTGAAGGTCTTCATGACCTCGGTTACCGAGCAGTACGCCACGGCCAGCCTCTCCGGGCCCAACGCCCGGCGCCTGATGGCCGAGCTGACTGACGACATCGACCTCGACGCGAAAGCCTTCCCGCACATGAGCCTGCGCCACGGCCGGGTCGCGGGGCTGCCGGCGCGGGTCTTCCGGATCTCCTTCACCGGCGAGGCCGGCTTCGAGGTCAACGTCCCGGCGCGCCACGGCCTGACGCTCTGGCAGGCGCTGACGACCGCCGGCCAGCGCTACGGCATCACGCCTTTCGGGACCGAGGCGATGCACGTGCTGCGCGCCGAGAAGGGCTACATCATCGTCGGCCAGGAGACCGACGGCTC
>JAKSBE010000595.1 GCA_022361275.1 Kiloniellales bacterium | reverse complement strand
TGCGGAAAGAAATCGAAAGATCAGCCTGAAAAGCGGGTCATTTTGTTGCGACGCAGCAAGAAAACACTTCCCAGCAACATTGGGTTACGCTAGAAATGTTGCAGGGCAGCGAGCACGTTGCCAGCTGCCCTGCTTCCGAAATGGCTTTGCCTCCCCTTTTGGGGCCACCTACCCGGTGGCCCCATTTTTTCATGGGCAAAGCCCTTGACCCTAGCTTGTGGCAACGGCGCCGGACAAGTAAGGGAAAACCCTTGGTCAATGGTCAGTCGGGCGATCAATCGGAGCGGTCAACCGGGTCGATCGACCCTGGGGACGATCGACCCTGGCGGCCAACCGCGCCGTGCCGCGCCGGTCGGCGTTCCGCCGCTTCTTACTCGGCGGCGGCGTGCTGGCCCGGCTCCAGGTAGTCCTCGATCAGGGCTTCGGCGATCTGCACCGTGTTGAGCGCCGCGCCCTTGCGCAGGTTGTCGGAGACCACCCAGAGGCTCAGCCCGTTCTCGACCGTCGGATCCTCGCGCAGGCGGCTGACGTAGACGGCGTCGTCGCCGGCCGCCTCCACCGGGGTGACGTAGCCCTCGTCGGCGCGGTGGTCGACCAGGGTCACGCCGGGGGCCTCGCGCAGGGCGGCGCGCGCCTCCTCGACCGAGATCGAGGCCTCGAACTCGAGGTTGATCGCCTCGGCGTGGCCGATGAAGACCGGCACCCGCACGCAGGTGGCGTGCAGCCGGATGCCCGGATCCAGGATCTTCTTGGTCTCCACCATCATCTTCCACTCTTCCTTGGTGGAGCCGTCCTCCATGAAGGCGTCGCAGTGGGGGATGACGTTGAAGGCGATCTGCTTGGTGAACTGCTCCTTGACGATGGGATCGTTGACGTAGATCGAGCGGGTCTGGTTGAAGAGCTCGTCCATCGCCGCCTTGCCCGCGCCGGAGGCCGACTGGTAGGTCGCCACCACGATCCGGCTGATGCCGGCCAGGTCGTGCAGCGGCTTGAGCGCCACCATCATCTGGATGGTCGAGCAGTTGGGGTTGGCGATGATGTTGCGCTTGGCGAAATCGCGCACCGCTTCGGGGTTCACCTCCGGCACGATCAGCGGCACGTCCGGGTCGTAGCGCCAGCATGAGGAGTTATCGATGACGACGCATCCCTGCGCGCCGATCCGCGGCGACCAGTCCTTGGATATGGCGGAGCCTGCCGACATCAGCGCGAAATCGCAGCCGGAGAAGTCGAAGCTCTCCAGGTCGCGGCACTTCAGCCGCGCGTCGCCGAAAGAGACCTCCACGCCGATGGAACGGCGCGAGGCGAGCGGGATGACCTCGTCGGCGGGGAACTCCCGTTCCGCCATGATGTTGAGCATCTCGCGCCCGACATTGCCGGTCGCGCCGATGACG
>JAKSBE010000087.1 GCA_022361275.1 Kiloniellales bacterium | reverse complement strand
GCCGGCATCGGCGACCAGGCGTTCGGCGTCGGCCGGGCGGCGCGGCCCGACCTCGACCGGCAGAGTGCGTCCGGTGACGGCCTCGGCGGCGCTCACCACCTGGCGCACCGAGGCGCCGCTGCCGGTGCCCAGATTGAGCGCCCGGCTGGCCCCGCCGTCGCGCAGATAGGCGAGCGCCGCCACGTGGGCGCGCGCCAGGTCCTCCACGTGGATGTAGTCGCGGATCGCCGTGCCGTCGGGCGTGTCGTAGTCGTCGCCATAGATCGTGATCTGGGACTCGCTGCCGGCCGCGACCCGCAGCACGTTGGGAATCAGGTGGGATTCCGGTTCGTGCAGCTCGCCGATCCGGCCCTCCGGGTCGGCGCCGGCGGCATTGAAGTAGCGCAGGGCGACCGCCTTCAGGCCCTCGGCCGGCTCCAGGTCCCAGAGCATGCGCTCGATCATCAGCTTGCTCGCGCCGTAGGGCGTGGTGGGATCGCAGGGGTGGTCCTCGGCCATGGGGATTTGGCGCGGCGCGCCGTAGACGGCGCAGGTGCTCGAGAACACCAGCGGCGGCGCGCCGGCCCGGCTCAGCGCCGCCAGCAGGTTGAGGGTGCCGGTCACGTTGTTGCGGTAGTAGCCGAGCGGGTCGGCAAAGGACTCGGCGACCAGGGACTTGGCGGCGAAGTGCATGACCGCGGCCGGCCGGTGGTCGCGCAGCACGGCCTCCAGGCGCGCCTGGTCGAGCAGGTCGCCGCGCTCGAGCGGGCCCCACTTGACCGCCCAGTCATGGCCGGTCGAGAGGTTGTCGTAGACCACCGCCTCATGGCCGGCCTCGGTCAGCCTGAGGACGAAGTGACTTCCGATGTAGCCGGCGCCGCCGGTGACCAGGACCGTGGGCGGAGTCATCGGACGGCCCCCGACCGCGGACGCCTGGGGGCGGCAGCCCGGGCTGCGCAGCCCGCCCCATGGAACGGCGTGGCGGGACGCGCGGTTTCTCTGTGAAGTTGCATCGTCGGCGAACTCCTCCGGCGTGGCGGGCGGTGATCAGCGCTTTCGGCGGATCGACCCGGGCGCAAGGCAGCCAAGCCCCCTGCGCGACGAGGTCTCATATTGTTTATGAGATTTATCATGTAAGATATTACTTTAATTGCAGTATTTATCGCTGATCGCCATCCGGTCGCGGTTGCGCCGCAGACCTTGGTCGGGACTTGAGAAGGCAGAGTACGGTCGGGTCGACACGCAGGTGACGGATCGCAAAGGCCCGTGCCCAGACGGCCAGGGCGAGCTGCCCCAAGGCGCTTCCGGCGGCGGCGCCCAGCGGCCCCAGAAGCGGAATCAGCAGGATCTGTGCGAGGACCATGGCGATCCGCGTGGTGCCGAGGATCCGCAGGTACTTGCCCTCGTGTCCGGTCATCGTCAGCAGCATGTTGGAGGGGCCGGAGAGGACTTGGATCACGAAGCCGACGGAGAGGATGGCGAAAACCAGATGGCCCTCGGCGAAGACGGGCCCGAAGAGCCCGAGCACCAGATCTCCGGCGAAGACGACGATCAGGATGCCGCAGACCGCGGGCGGGATCATCAGAGAGCAGATGGTCCGGCAGATGCGCTGCACCTCGTCGCGGTCGCCGCCATGGAATGCCCTGGAAATCATCGGCGCGGTGAGCACGTTCGTCGGTGCGAAGAAGATCACGAACATCGAGGCCATCTTGAGGGCGACGAAGTAGCTGCCGGTCTCCTCGGGTCCGTAGTAGAGCCCGAGCACCACCACGTCGGAGCTCTGGCTCAAGATGCCGAGCACGCCAAGACCCCATAGCCCAAGGCTGGTGCCGCGCCAGGCCGGAAGGTCGAGGTTGGCCTTCCCCACCGGGGCCTGGCGCCGCGTTTCCGTGATGATCCTGACGGCTTGGGGAACGAGGAAACAAATCCAAAGCCCCCCCGAGATCCAGAGCACGAACGCCGCCGAGAGCGGCAGGCCGCCGCCGATCATATAGAGCAGGGCGAGGACCATGAAGCCACGGTGAAAGATGTCGCTTGGCAGCATCGCCCGGGCGACGAAGCCGAGGGCGCGCATGGCGGCGCTTTGGTAGGCGGCGATGGCGGTGGGGAAGGTCAGAAAGGCGGCGGCATAGAGATAGCCGGCGTCCAGCCCGGGGTTCATGAGCTTGGCAAGGGTTACGGCCAGGAAGGCGAGGCCGACGATGGCACCGGCGCCGATCAGGACCGTGGTGTAGCTTCGAAGCAGCGCACCTTTCGCGCGGGCCGGGTCGTCTCCCGCCTGGAACTGCGGCCAGAAGCGCAGGATCGCCATGCTTTGGCCGAAGTTCGCCAGGATCCCGAGAAAAACCGCAAGGCTGATGGCGAAGCCATAGCGTCCGTACTCGGCTTCATCCACGCTCCTGGCCAGCAGAACCAGGAAGAGGTAGCTGAGGACGACCGCCGCCAGCTTGACCCCGGTCGCGGCGCCGCCATGCGTCAGGAAATAGCGCAGCAGAGAGACCGGCGCTTTCCGGGCCGCGACCAGATCGCTGTCTGCGGATACCTGCGTCATGCCTTGATCTTTCATGGTGACACTTGGCCATGGTGACACTTGGCCCGAAGGTCGGTAAGCCTGCGACCTCGGGGTTCGGCCCGCGCGCCCGAGCCGGCGCCCGACGCCGAGGATTAGGTCGCGGGGAGGTCGCCGCGGTGACCGGCCGGGTTTCCCGCCTGTGCCAAGCGTCGCCGCGGGATGGTGACGCTGAGCACCAGCAGTCCGGCAACGACCAGACCACCGAAGGAAACCACGGCGAGCAGGAACAGCGGCTCCGGCCCGCTCGGCAGGCGCGGGCGGACCGGCGCCTCCAGAAGAACCGCGCCATAGGGCTGCTGGGTCTGAGACAGCATCAACTCGCGCTCCTGATCGGCGAGCAGCGAGATCAGGGACTCCCGATAGACGTCGATCCGGGATTGAACCAGGCGATCCTGGAGGTAGCTGATGTTGTTGCTGAGCGCCGCGTTGCGTTCCTCGCGCATCAGGGCGCTGGTTTCCTCGAAGAGCCAGAGCAGAATCTGCGCCAGGATCTCCGGATTCTTGCCGGACAGCGATACCGAGCGCATCGTCCCCTGGCTCAAGGGCGCGATGTCCAGGTGGTTCCGGAGGTAGGCCTGGACTTGCTTGGCCCGCGGCGGCTCCCACTCGGGATAGCCGAAGAGGCCGCGGGCGAAGTCCTTGACCCGAAACAGCAGGCCGGTCGGGCGGTTCCAGGCCTGTCGCCCTTCATCCCAGAGACCGGCGAAGAGGATCCGGCTGACCTGGTGCTTTTGCTCGAGAACCTCGGCCGCCCGATGAGTCTTGAGCAGGACGATGAACTGCTCGAACTCCTTCGGCTGACCGCCGCCGAAGCGGCCGAGCAGCGGGTTGTCGTCCGCGAAGCTGTAGCTGTTGCCGTAGAACTGTACCTTGTTGAGGGCATCGTCGGTCACCGGGGCGACGATCATGGTCGCCGCGTAGGTCGGGCCCTTGATGTGGACGATCGCCAGGGCCGCGAGCAGCGCCAGGACCCCTCCGGCCAGAACGAGGTACCAGTTGCGCAGCAGATCCCCGACGGCCAGATCGAGCCTCAAGCCTTGGCCGGGCACCGGCTTTGGCTTTGCCGGGACCGGCGGCGGCG
>JAKSBE010000588.1 GCA_022361275.1 Kiloniellales bacterium | reverse complement strand
TCGGTTCTCGAGACCGTCATGATGCCACCCTTGATTCTCGATATAATGCCAAAAAAATACCACTTGTCCAAGGTGCCATGAGGGACTTTTTCCTCCAAAAATGGAAAGCGATGAAGTAATTCATTCAGAATCAGATGGATACAATTTTTCTTTCCGATCTCGCCTGCAAGCTATTGGTTATTGGTAGTCAATTGGTATGATGCCGCAACGGGAGGACGCCGGCTTGCAGCACGTGATCGGCATCGACGGAGGGGGCACCACTTGCCGCGCTGCGGTCGCAGATGCGCAGGGCAGCGTGCTTGGCAGCGGAGCAAGTGGCGCGGCCAACATCATGACCGATCTCGAAAGTGCGCGCGTGAACATCGTCGATGCGGCCTGCAGCGCTTGCCGCGATGCCGGCCTCGCTCCGGTCGACTTGGAGGCGATCCCGGCCGTGCTGGGCTTGGCCGGCGCGAACGTCGGGGACTATGCCCGGCGAATCCGCTTGGCTCTGCCCTTCCGGGAGAGCGTCATCGAAAGCGATGCGGTGATCGCGCTTCAGGGTGCGCTTGGCGACCGCGACGGCGCGGTCGCCATCATCGGCACCGGCTCGGTCTTCGCGGCACGCGACAACGGCCGGCTGCGCTTTGTCGGCGGTTGGGGCTTCATGGTCGGGGATCTCGGCAGCGGCGCGCGCGTGGGGCGGGCGCTGTTGCAGGAGACGCTGCTTGCACACGACGGTGTCCATTCGGCTTCGCCCTTGAGCAACGCCGTGCTGGATCGTTTCGATGGCGATCCGCGGCGGCTCGTCGAGTACGCGCACACGGCCAAGCCAGGAGAGTTTGGCGTGTTCGCACCGCTGGTGTTCGAGTACGCCGAGCGGAACGATCCGATCGCCACGGCGCTCGTCGAAGGCGCAAGGCGCAGTATCGAGGAGGCGCTGGATGCGATCATGCCGGCGGACTGCGCGTGGCTGTGCCTGCTCGGCGGCCTTGCACGGCGCTACGAGAATCGCCTCCGGGAGCGCTATCGCGCGCTCTTGAAGGAACCGCTCGGCGATG
>JAKSBE010000014.1 GCA_022361275.1 Kiloniellales bacterium | reverse complement strand
GCCAAGCTGCTCGGCCTCGACGCCTTGGATGCCTTCAAGAAGCTGGGCGAATCCAAGACCTGGGGCAAGGTCTTCAAGGTCGCGATCCTGCCCGAACTCGCCGTCATCCTGGCGCCGGAAGCCAGCTCGGTCCAGGCCCGCTTCAAGCTCTTCTACAAGGGCCGCTACGGCATCACCTTTTCCGAGGTGCTGCCGTCCTGGCTGACGGTCGAGCCCGACATCACGATCTACGACCTCATCATCGGCTACTGGCAGGAGCAGGGCGGCCTCGACCTCAGGGCCCGCATCCACATCCCGGACCAGAACCCGAACCTCGTGGTCGCACAGCTGGGCGCTGACCCGCCGGAGGGCAAGACGGAGGTCGTGGACTACCCCTTCCCCTTGCCGGGCGAAGGCGGCTCGCTGTTCCGGCTGGACTATGCCGGACTGGGGCAGCACTTCGGGCCGACGGCGGATCTTTCGGCCGAAGACCCGATCGAGAAGATCTTCGACGATCTCCAGAAGAACCTGGTTTCCAACGACCCCAAGACCCTGCTGCGCGAGCTGGTGCAGAAGTACTACCACCCCGACCGCAACTGGTTCTTCGGCGCCAACATCTATCTCAAGGGCTGGCGGGTACAGCTGATCTTCAACGATCCGGCCCTCTACGGCCTGCGCATTACTTCCGATTCGGACAAGTTCAAAGGCTTCAAGTTCGAGATCCTCTACCAGAAGCTCGGCCCGGACCTCGGCGTCTTCTACGGTGCGATCTCGATTCCGGAACAGTACCGGCAGATCAACCTGGGCGCGGTCGCGCTGACTTTGCCGTCCTTCGAGATCTGGATCTACACCAACGGCGACTTCAAGGTCAGCGTCGGTTGGCCCCTTGGGCCCAATTCCATCGGCTTCGAGATCTATATCTTCATCGGTGGCTGCGCCTTCTACTTCGCCAAGCTGCGCAGCGGCCTGAACCCGCAGGAGCCGGATCCGCCGGTCTCGTACAATCCCATCCTCGCGCTCGGCCTGGCGATCAAGATCGGGCTTGGCCGCTCGATCCACAAAGGCGTCTTTTCGGCCGAGCTCAGCCTCACGCTCCAGGGCGTGTTTCAGGGCATCGTCGCATGGCAAGATGAACAAGCGCGTCTTCTGCCCGGCAGCCGGGCCCTGACCGCCGCAGGGTCGATCTCCCGGGCACCGGACTACTTCTGGTTTTCCGCCACGGTCGGCATCGTGGGCCTGCTGCAAGGCAGCGTCGACCTCAAGATCATCAAGGTCACCGTCTCCATCCGGCTTTCGGTGACCGCGGGGATCGCCTTCGAGACCGACTATGGCACCGTCGCCCGGGTCACGGCTTCCGTAAAGGTCCAGGCCAAGGTCAAGGTCGTCTTCGTCACCATCAAGGCCAGCTTCTCTCTGACGCTGACCGAGAACTTCGTGCTCAGCAACGGGCGTCACGGGCCCGCCAGCATCGAAGGACCGAGAAACCCCTCCTTCCGCGGCATTCCGCCCCAGATCGCCGCCCGAAGCTTCGCCCTGGGCGGACGCCCCTGTCCCGCCTTTCTCCGCAGCGACCTGCAGCGCGACGTCCAGGCTCAAGACCTCAGGGTCCATATGCTGCTCTTCCCCGGTGCCGTCTACAGCGGCGAGGCGGGAGCCTCTCAGGCTGTCGCCGTTCCCATGCTGGACGCGCCGGCGGCGGATCCCGAGAACCCGCCGACAGACTACGACCGCCTGCTCATCAGCCTGGCCCGCTGGCTGCTCGCCGAATACGGCGGTACGGAGCCCCTATGGCACGACGTCGTCGAGGCCCTGGGACAGGGTGGGAGCCCGCCACCACCCGGATTCACGGAACAACTCTTCGACTTCCTCGGCGAGGCTTTTCGCTTCGTCCTCCAGGGTGTCGATCTCAGCGCGGATCTGCCGGAGGCGGACCTCACCGTCCTGCCGATGTTTCAGGCCTTGCGGATGTCCGTGACGGGCGGCGAAGAGCCGATCGATTTCGATGCAACCAAGACCCCTGTCGACTATGGCGAGGTCATCGCGAAGTACTTCGCGGAGCTCACCCTTGGCCTTCTGATGTCCAATCCCGAAGAGCCGCCGGAACTCGACCGACTGGCGCTCGCGCCGGACGGCCCCTCGATGGCGCAGCTGATGTTCGTCGACTATTTCCTGATGATCGCCCGGGACATGGCGCGCCGCCTCGCCGATTACGAGGAGGAGAACGCCGGCGACATTGCGGCCCCGCGCAGTCTCGAAGAGGAAGTGCGGAGCATTGCCGTCGAGGTCGCGAACATGGCCTCGCGCACGCTCCTGAACGGCCTGATCCTGCCGGACCCGAAGGATGTGAACCCGGACCCCAAGAAGGTCGACCTGCAGGACCTGCCCCTGCGCGGTCTCTACGTCCTGACCCGCCAGCAGTTTGCCGTCGATCTCTCGCAGCCCATCACCGAAGCCGTCTTTTCCCTCGCCGATCCGGATGCGCCGCTGGCCTCGGCAATTCGCTTCACGGCGGAGGACGGCGAAGAGCCCGGGACGACGACGGCGCGGATTCCCGTCGCGGCTGCGCCCCCCGTACCCGCGCCGGTGTGGCGCGACGGTCCCGCGGCCCTGGCCGGCGCCGACATCACCGTGGCGCCCTTGGCGGCGGTGTCATCGTCCCGCCGCTGGTTCGCAACACGGGAGAACGAAGTCTGGGAACAGCCGAACGATACCCGCTCCTATGTTCTCTTCCCGCCGTCGGAGCTCTTGTCCCTGGCGCGCGAGGCACCTCTGTCCCTGACCGTTCGGACCAAGCCGCCCCAAGAGCCGGACCTGTCCGTTCACGAGGCTGAAGCCCGGCCAGCGCTCTTCATCCAGTTCCGCGTCCGACGGGTGACGCGACAGCTGGACAGCAATGTCGAGGAGAGCGGCGAGTCGGTTCCCGATTACCTCGAGCGAATCTACGAAATCACCACCACCCAGGACGACACGCGGCAGCGGATCGGCCGCCTGCTGCGCTCGGAGCAGCTTGGCGAGATCGAACTTTCCGTTCTCACCAACAAGGCGGGGGGCGGCTACCGTTCCGAGACGCTGGACCTCGACAGCCAGCCGGTCTTTCTGATCAAAACCAATCTCTCCACAGTAAGCCAGCCGGAGTCGCTGGAGACCAGCTTGCTCCTGCGCGCGGCACTGACCGAGGAAGACCTCGGCCCCACCTTCGGATCATTGGACGATCCGGCAGCCTTCCTCCGGCTGATCTGGGAAAACAGCATCGTCAACGCCGCGGGCTTCTACCTGCGCTATGCCGATGCCGACGGAGAGGGCTTGCCCGACGATCTCTTCGGCGAGAGCGACAGCGCCGATCTGGCGATTCTCGCGCGACCGTCACGGGACCGCCGCCTGCACGACTTTTCCAACGCGCTGGTTCTGCCGGGCGACGTCGCGGACGCCGTGTTCATCTCGGCGGCGATGCCCGACGGGACTTTTGCCCAGGAACACCAGCCAGCCTATCCGCCGGGCTGCGTCGGTTTTCACATCGACTGGCGCGATGCTGCGGCATTGCGTCTTGCAGCCGACGACGATGCCCGCCCGCCGCCCTATGGCGAGGACACCATCGCCGCACTCTACGACCTGATTCAGTTCCGGATCTCCGGGGACACCGCGGGAGGCCCGCGTTTCGAGAGCTCGCTGTGGAGCGCGCCGCTCGGGCGCTCCGATGACCGTAACCTTGGCGCCGGGCCGTCGGAAGAACCCGGCAGCTACCGGCAGGTCGTGCCGGTTTACCGCTTCGTCAAAGGTGGAAGCAAGAACGTCTACGATGCCGTCGGCGGAGAACCGCAGCTCCAGTTTCGGATTCTCGACACCTATGGCAATGCTCTGGACGACGAGAGCCACCGCAGGGCCTTCAGCGCCCTCTATCACGACCCGCTGATCTCCCTGGGCGAATGGCCCGGGATCCGCGCGGCCTATCGGGTGGCCGAGGACGGCACTGCCGGCCCCGCCGTGATCCTTGGCCTGGAGTTCGATCCCGAATCGATTGTCAGGCCGGATCCCGAGGATCTCATGGCCGTCGCCGGGGTATCGCAGCCGACGGCGATCGACAAGGGGCACCAGCAGGCGAAAATTGCGCACTACCGCTATCGCTTCGTCATCGACCAACTGCACGACCCCAACACGGAAGCGCATCTTTTCTCCAGCCTCTTCGGCGAGCGGGCGCCCCTGGATGAAGGCCCCGGCCTCCGGAACGACTTGGCGGACGCGGCCACTGAGATCTCGGATCAACTACAGCGTTATCTCGACAGCGGCGATCCGGCAGAGCTGAAGCCCAAGCGCTGGGCCTTCGCCGTTCAGATCGACCCGGCCAGGATGACGCAACGGGACTCCAACATCTTTGCGATCGTCTTCGATGTGGAGTTGCGGCGGAAAGGCCTCGTCGATCCTGAAGCTGAAAGCAAGCTTCCGGCCTCGCGACAGACCGCCTGGATACTGCCGCCGGAACTGAACCAGCGGGCCGCCAACGGCAGAGCTGAGGATGCGCCCGAGGAAGTCGACCTCAGGGCCTTCGCAGCGGACTTCGAGAAGGTCTTCGAAGGCTTCGACGGCGCCGAGGGACGCCTCAAGCTTGCGGTCCGCATGGGCGAAGCGGACTTCTCCGCCACCGGCGAACACGCTTACATCTGGGGCGTCCGCTGGAGCAAAGACCACGGGCTTCATATTGCCTTCCGTGATGGCGAAGCCGCGTATTTCGCGCCGACGCCGCTATCCAACAAGCTTCAAGGCGGCGATGTACCGGTGGTGGTCTACGACGAACAGCTGGACGGGAAGGAAGAACATCGAAGCTTTTCCGCAATAGACTTGGACGTCTGGGCCAGGGGCTACCTGAAAGCCCTCGACAACAGCCTGAGCCCTGCGGTCGCCGCCGCCATCGCCGAAGTCTCCGCCGCCGACTACGATTCGCTGCTCAAGATCAAGGAGCTCCTGGCAGCGGCCATAAAGCGCGGTGTGGCGCCCGTCTTCCGCGACGACGAGGCCATAAAGCGGGGCGATCTCAAGTTCGGCCTCAACCAGTTGATAGAGGGCGACCTCGACACCGCGAGAGACCGCTTCGAGCAGAGCGTGCTCACCCACCTTTCCACGGCCTACGAGACGGCCGTGATCCTGCAGACGGCTGCGGATATCACGACGGCAGAGGCGAGCCTTCCCGCGGAGAAAACGGCGCCGCGCCTCTTCGGCGGCGCAGTGCGCCCCGAAAACGACCTTGCCGCAGACCCACCGGAGTCGAGCTTCTCCGTCTCCAACGCCAAACTGATCCTGCAACCTCCGGCACCGAAGCGGCCGCGCTTCCCGACTTTCCTGGTTCGCGCGGCCAATCCGGACGAGCGGACACATATCGACACCGAACTTTCCTATCGTCCCGGCTTCATCGAGCACCTGGTCGATGAGGAAGATACGGCCTACGGCTACCGGCCTTCGACCTGGCTGCGGCTTGTGGAAACGGGCCCGAAGACGCCCTTCGACTTCGCGCTCGGCAGCTTCCGTCTGCCACTGCCGACCATTTCCTACCCCACCGACCCGGTGCTCTTTCTGCAGGAAGCCAGGCAGGCCGCCAGCGAGGCCACCCTGCTGGGCGCAGGGACCGGCGACCCCGGGCAGCGCTTCGGTTGGAACTACAAGGCCGTGGTACGCAAGACCGAAGCCAACACCAAGGATGTCCTGCACACGCGCCTCTTCTTTAACGAACGCATCGACGGACTGGCACAGAAACGGCGCAAGCGTGTCGCCTTGCGGGAGCCAGGGGAAATGAGCGGCCCCGGCGATATCACCGGCCTTTTCCAAGCCCTCGCCCGCTTTGTCGTGGCCTGGGACCGGCTCGAGCCCATGGTCGCCTCGCTGCCCACAAGGGTTGCAAAACCGGAGGGTAAGGGCCCCGCGCCGGAGAAAATCGTCGCTTTGCTTCTGGAGGTCGCGCGCGCGGTTGCCGAACACTGGGCCGCCTTCCGCGGTGTGACGGGCGCCGATGGGCAAGCGTTGTTTCCGCTGCGATTGCTGGCCGAGGACGCGGCACCGCCGGCGCGCCGGATCGTTCCCTACGATGTCGACTTCCAAGACGCCGGCAGGGCCAAGCCGGAGCTGATCGTCACCAGCGACCAGAACGAGCTTTGGCCGCAAATCAATGGCGCCGCCCCCAATCCGCCGGCACGGCAACCCAGCGGGACGGGCTGGCAAAGAACCTATGCCCTCAAGGCACCGCCGGACGACCTGCCCCGCGATGCACTGCTCTTCGAATGGCGCAACCTCGATGCCCTGGGCGAGCAGACCGGGCGGCTGGCGGCCTGGATCGTCCGGAACTCCAACCTCTCCTCGGGCGATCAGCCGCCGACCAATCCGGATCTGGTCTACCGCACGCCGGAGACGACCTTCGCCAACCCGGTCATACCTTTGCTTTCGCTACGCGGCTATGGGCCCATTCCCGCACGGGACTCGCTGGCCGGCACACTTTACGAAGCGCTTGGCCCGCTTCTCAACGCCGGTTCCGCGGCTGCTGAACTGCGGATCGCCAAGCTCGAAACCGGCTACGGCTTCGCCCTCATCCGGGATCTCCGAAATCCGGACTCCGTGATCGAGAGCAGCAGCGCAGCCATCCTGAGCGACGACCTGCGCATCCGGCTAGGCGAAGCGAGTGGTGAGGAGGAGGCCGCGACCCCCCGCGCGATCGCGGAGAGACTCGCGGCCGACCTGGATGCCTGGTACCGGGTCCGCCTGCCGGCGACCGAGGAAGCAAGGCTGGTGCAGTCGCTGACCCTTTTCGCCAGCTTCAATGACGTCCAACTGCCGGTGCTGACCCTGCGCGACATCGTCTACGAGGTGAAACCCGGTTGGTGGCCAGCGGCGACCGCAGCAGACGACGCCTGATCTGCGATCTCATCTTGGAAAAGAAAACACGAACAGGAGAGAGATTATGAACGCTGGAATGCTGCTGAGGGCCTCTGCGCTGGCCGGCCTCGGATTTCTGAACTGCGGGCCCGCCGCTGCACAGACTTGGTCGGACTATATAGATGCCTGCAAGAAGGCCGTCGGAGCTGTCGCTGTTCCGGATAAGCTTCAATGCCTTGCCGGCGCCACCCTTCCGATCAAGCGCAACGGGGTCGCTATTCCCGCGAAGACGGCGACGGATTCGGCGAACTTCACGGACAAGACGACCTGCGACAAGCCGCCGATCCTGCCGGATGTCGAAGATGGCGGCATTGGCCAAGTGCGTGCCTAACTCGACCTTCCAGAGCAGCTTCGATGCCGAGGTTAAGGGGTATGTCCTTCTCTGCCGCAACTACGAGTATCGCAGCAGAGACGCGCAGGCCCTGGATCCAAAGTACGACGACTTGGCCATGATCATCTCGACACAGACCAGCCGACGGCAGTTGAGCTCACTGGCCTGTTCTGCTTTGCGGGGGAAGTCGGCGACTTGCCCTACCGCTGGCCGGATGCGCTTCGCCGTCCCAATCGATGAGGCTCTTAAGATTCGGGACCAGTGAAGCTGCCCGCCGCCTTGGAGGTCGTCGATTCCAGCAGCGGCAAAAGTGTCGGCGATGTTGCCGAAGAAGGTCCCCAGTCTGTCGTCGAAACATGCTGGGACGACCGATCCCGGGATCGAGTCTTCACAAGGCGCGGCTCAAGTTTCGGACCAACCCAATTCAAGGCTCGCGACGTCCAAAAGCGTATGCAGAAGCAGGTTGGCCCCTAGCTCAATGTCCGGCCAATCGCTGTGTTCCTCGGGAGCGTGACTGATCCCGCATCTGCTGGCCACGAAGATCATCCCGGACCTTGTGAGTTGCGCCATCACCTGGGTGTCGTGTCCCGCGCCGCTGGGCATGACGGGTGCGTCGAGGCCGAGCGCAGCAGCTTGGCGCACGAAAGCCTCGACGATGTCGGCATGGCAAGGTGTCGGCGCCAGCCAGCTCGTCTCGCCGATTTCGAAGGTCAGGCCGTTGCGCTCTGCGGCGTTGGCCAGCACACCCCGGCAAGCCGCGGCCATTGCCGTCATGACCTCCTCGTCCATATCGCGCCCGACGATCGAGAACTCGGCGCGGCCGGGGACCGTGTGCGGGAAGTTGGGCTGAAGGTCCACCTTGCCGACCGTCAGGCGACTGGCCGGCGTGCCATGCCGCGCCAGAACGCCCGGCACCTCGGAGGCGAAGTCAGCCAGCCCGCGGAAGGCGTCCTGACGCAGCTCCATCGGTGTCGTCCCGGCGTGGTTGGCGGTACCCGTCATCACGACGTGCCAGTTGAAGACACCTGAAATCCCTTCGACGATTCCCACAGAACGGCCGGCGCGGTCCAACACGGGCCCCTGTTCAATGTGAAGTTCGAGGAACGCCTTGATCTCTGAGGGTTCCCGCCGCGCCGCGCCGTAGGCCTGCGGATCCAGCCCGGCTTTTTGCATGGCGTCGGCGAGCTTCACACCTCGATCGTCCTCGGCCGAATGGAACCAAGCCTCCGGCACCACACCGGCCATTGCCTGCGCGCCAAGCATCCCACCGAAACGGCCCTCTTCTTCGCTGGTGCCGACAACCTCGACGGGAGCTGCCGGATGGATGCCGCTCTCCATCAGGGTCTCGACGCATTCGAGGGCGGCGACCACGCCCAGGGCGCCATCGAAAGCACCTCCGTGCGGCACACTGTCCAGATGCGAACCCACGAGGACCGCCGGTCCTCGGCCGACCTCCCAGCGCCCGATCACGTTACCGACCGAATCCATCCGCGCACGCAGCCCGAGGCTCTCCATCTCGCGGCAAAGCCAGCGCCGCGCTTCCATGTCCGCAGGCGAAAAGCTTGGGCGATGCACGCCACGGCCCGAAGGATCTGCCCCGATTTGGGCCAGAGTCGTCAGCCGTCCCTTCAGACGTTCCACGTTAATGGCTGGATGAAAGCTCGGCGCCAAGACCTGCCTCTCCGCTATGGGGTCCCCGCTTGAGAGACCGAGATCGGAACAAAATTATCATCATCAATTGTTGTAGAACAGAAATTTATCATGATAATTTCGGACGCAGCCGCTCACGCAGCTTCAGGGAGGATCACAATGAACAAGAACATCAGTGCGCTGAAACGCGCCCACGGCGTTCTCGCTGCGGCGGTCCTGGCCGCCGCCGCTCTTTCGCCCCTCGCGACCGTCCAGGCGCAGACGCCGCCGAACGTCCTGGTGGTGGGTCAGATCGCCGAGCCAAAGTCGCTCGACCCTCACGCGGTCACCGCGGTCAACGACTTCCGCATCCTGATGAACGTCTACGACGGATTGGTGCGCTACAAGGACGGCACGCTAGAGGTCGAGTCGGCGCTGGCTGAATCCTGGACGATCAGCGACGATGGGTTGGTCTATAGCTTCACCCTGCGCGAGGGCATCAGCTTCCATGACGGCTCCCCGCTGACCGCGGAGGCCGTAAAGTTCAACTTCGACCGCATGCTCGACGAGCAGCACCCTTATCACGAAACGGGCCCCTTCCCGCTGGCCTTCTTCTTCAGCGCCATCGAGTCTGTGGAGGTCAAGGACCCGCGTACCGTGGTCTTCACCTTGAACGAACCCTATGCGCCCTTCCTGTCGAATCTGGCCTATCCGACCGGGCTGATCGTCTCGCCCAAGGCTGTCGAAGCACATGGCAAGGACTTCGGGCGCAATCCCTCGGGGACCGGCCCATTTCGCTTCGCGGAGTGGGAGAGCAACGCCAAGGTCGTCATCGTACGCAACGAGGACTATTGGGGGGGAGCGCCCGCGCTCGAGGCCGTGGTCTTCCGCCCGATCACCGACGCCAACACGCGCGTCGCCGAGATGCTCTCGGGAGGCATCGACCTGATGGTGGAGGTGCCGCCCGACAACGTCGCGACCTTCGCCAAGGACGGCGCCTACACCGTCCACGAACAGGCCGGACCGCACGTCTGGTTCCTGATTCTGAACACTAAGGAGGGCCCCTTCGCCGACAAGCGTGTGCGTCAGGCCGTGAACTACGCGATCGACAAGGAGTCGCTGGTCGAAAACGTGCTGCAGGGCACGGCGCAGGTCGCGGCGGGGCCCATTCCGCCGGCCTTCTCCTGGGCTTACAACACGAGCCTTCAGCCCTATCCCCACGACCCCGACAAGGCACGCAAGCTGATCACGGAGGCCGGTGCCGAGGGCGCCGCCCTTACCTTCTATGTGACCGACGGCGGCTCGGGCATGCTGGATCCCGTCCCGATGGGCACGGCCATCCAGGCCGACCTTGCGGAGGTCGGCTTCGACGTCAAAATCGAGACTTACGAATGGAACACCTTCCTCGGCAAGGTGAACCCCGGCCTCGAGGGCAAGGCCGACATGGCGGAGATGGCGTGGATGACCAACGATCCGGACACCCTGCCCTACCTGGCGCTGCGCACCGAAGCCTCTCCGGACAAGGGGGGCTTCAACTCGGGCTACTACTCCAACCCGAAAGTCGACGAGCTTTTGGAGGCGGCCCGCCGCTCGACCGATCAGGACGAGCGCGCGAAACTCTACAAGGAGATGCAGGAGATCGTGCAGGAAGACGCACCCTGGGCCTTCATCGCCAACTGGAAGCAGAACGCGGTGACCAGCGAGCGGGTGTCCGGCTTCAAGCTGCAGCCTTCGTTCTTCCTGCTGCTCGGCAAGGTCTCCAAGTCCTGAGCCAGGTCGCCGGGATCCGGAGAGGCGTTCCGCGCCTTGACGGCTCCCGGCGTCGGCGCTCCACCTTGGCGGCCCGACAGAAGCAGAGTGGCAGATGGGCCTCTATATCCTGAAACGCTTGCTGTCGGCCGTGCCGGTCCTCTTCGGGCTGACGGTCATCGTCTTCCTGATCATGGCGATGATCCCGGGGGACCCGGCAACGGCCATCCTGGGCGCTTTCGCGACCCCGGAAAACGTGGCCAGGCTCAACCGGGAGCTTGGACTCGATAAGTCCCTCATCGAGCAATATGTCATTTGGATCGGCAACCTCCTGCAAGGCGATTTCGGACGCTCCTACACGCTCAACCGCCCCGTAATCGACGAGGTGCTGGAGCGCTTCGGCGCGACCTTGATCCTGGCCGGCGCCGCGATGCTGCTGTGTTCGCTGTTCGGTCTCTTGGCCGGCATCGTCTCGGCGGTACGGCAGTTCGGCTGGGCCGACAGGGCCATCACCTTCTTCGTGCTGATCGGCCTCTCCATGCCGTCATTCTGGCTCGGGCTCCTGCTGATCCTGGCCTTTGCGGTGAAGTGGAGGCTCCTGCCGGCCAGCGGCATGTTCGCCATCTACGGGGGTGGCGATCTGCCCGACCTCCTTGTGCACCTGATCCTTCCGGCCGTCACGCTGGCGATCGTGGCCACGGGTGTCATCGCGCGTTTGACCCGCACGGCGATGCTGGAGGTCTTGCGCCAGGACTACATTCGTACGGCGCGCGCCAAGGGGATCGACGAGCGTCGGGTGATCTACCGCCATGCCTTCAAGGTGGCCCTGGTCAGCGTGATCCCGGTGCTCGGCATCCAGGCCGGCTTCGTCCTGGGCGGCGCCGTCTACATCGAGACCGTCTTCCAGTGGCCCGGTATAGGTCGCATGCTGGTCAAGGCGATATCCACGCGCGATCTGCTGCTGGTCCAGGGCGGCGTCCTGGTGGTCGCCGCAAGCTACGTGCTGATCAACCTGCTCGCCGATGTGGCCCAATACCTTCTCGACCCGAGGCTGAAGGCATGAGTCAGGCTGCGCTTGCCACCAGCCCATCGAGCGGGGGCGGATCCGGCAGACCCAGCCCTTGGCGACTCTTCGCGGCCAACCGACTTGCGGCTGGCGGGCTGATCGTGCTGGCAGCGATCGCCGTTCTCGTCCTGCTCGCGCCTCTGCTGCCGCTGCCGTCGCCGGACGCGACTGAGCCGGCAAACCGGCTGCTCAGGCCGATGAGCGACGGATACCTCCTGGGCAGCGACCAACTGGGCCGCGATATCCTGAGCCGGCTGCTCCACGGCACGCGCACCTCCATTGCGGTCGGGCTCTCCGCAACCCTGGTTGCAGCCGTCATCGGCTCGCTGCTGGGCCTGGTCGCGGGCTACGCCGGGGGACGCAGTGACAACCTGATCATGCGCGGCATCGACATGCTGATGGCCTTTCCCTATATCCTGTTGGCACTGGCCATCGTCGCCGCCCTCGGCCCTGGCCTGATGAATGCCCTTCTGGCCATCGCCGTCGTCAACATCCCCTTCTTCGCACGGAACATCCGCGGCGTGACCGTCGGTCTGGTGCACCGGGAGTTCGTCGATGCCGCCCGGCTGTCGGGTAAGGGCGACCTGTCCATCCTCTTGACCGAGGTACTGCCCAACGTCCTGCCGGTCGTCGTGATCACCATGGCGACCACGGTCGGCTGGATGATCCTCGAGACGGCCGGCCTGAGCTTCCTTGGCCTGGGCGCACAGCCACCCCAGGCCGATCTTGGCTCGATGCTGGGCGAAGGGCGCCGGCAGCTCTTCACCGCACCTCACGTCTCGATCATCCCGGGCCTGATGATCTTCGTTCTGGTAATGAGCATCAACCTGATGGGGGACGGCGTACGCGACCTTCTCGACCCCCGACTGAAATCGGGCGCGCTCGGCCGACCCTCGGCGCGAACCGACGTCGCTTCCGATCGTGCCAAGGCCGCGACGGCGCAGGAGGCAGCGACGGCCCTCCTGGACGTAGACGGGCTGACGACGGAGTTCCGGGTCGGCTCGGAGGTTTACCGCGCCGTCGGCGGTGTCGACTTCGAGCTGAAGGCGGAGGAGTGCCTGGGACTGGTTGGAGAATCCGGATCCGGAAAGTCGGTCACCGCAATGTCGTTGCTGGGCCTGGTCCCCTCGCCACCCGGCCGGGTCGTCGGCGGTCGGGTCGCCCATCGCGGCGAGGACCTCCTCGACGTGAGCTACGACCGGCTGCGGCAGCTGCGCGGCGGCTCCTTCGCCTGCGTCTTCCAGGACCCGCTGTCCACGCTTCATCCGCTCTACACAGTCGGCGATCAGATCGTCGAGGCGATCCGCGCTCACCAGGCCTTGGGCTATCGTGCCGCGCATGCCAAGGCGGTCGAGCTCCTGAAGCTGGTACAGATTCCCGGCCCCGAGCGGCGCATGGAGGCCTATCCCCACGAGCTCTCCGGCGGCATGCGCCAGCGCATTTGCATCGCCATGGCCTTGGCCAACGATCCGGAGGTCCTGATCGCCGATGAGCCGACCACTGCGCTCGACGTGACCGTGCAGGCGCAAGTGCTCAGGCTGCTCAATCGTCTGAGGATGGACAAGCAAGCTGCGGTCCTGTTCATCACGCACGACTTCGGCGTGGTCTCGGAGATCTGCGACCGCGTGGCGGTGATGTACGCCGGGCGAATCGTCGAAGTGGGGCCGACTGAAGAGCTGCTGACCCGGCCGGCCCATCCCTATACCCGCAAGCTGATCGACTGCGTCCCGGTCCTGGGCGAGCGCGAGCGAAGACTCGATGCCATTCCCGGCCTGCCGCCCGCGGTCAACCGACTGCCCGAAGGCTGCGCCTTCGCCGATCGCTGTCCACAGGCCCGCCCGGACTGTCGCAGGGGCAACATAACGCTCGATCGGCTTGGCGATGAGCGATCGGTCCGATGTCTCTTCCCGCTCCTCTCCAGCGAAAAGCAGCGTGTGTCATGACCCAGGCGTTGCTGCAAGTCGACGGACTGGCGCGCCGCTTCGGCGGCGAGCGGCGCCTGCTCGGGGGACGAACGCCCGAGGTCCACGCAGTGCGGAGCGTCAATCTGGATCTGCGCCCGGGCGAAACCCTTGGCATCGTTGGCGAGTCGGGCTGCGGGAAATCGACCTTGGCGCGTATGCTGGTCGGCCTCGACCGGCCCAGCGAGGGCGTCATCCGACTGGATGGACAGGACATACACGCCGCCGGTGGCGGGCGAGCTAGGCGGCTGGCGACGACGATTCAGTACGTCTTTCAGGATCCGGTGAGCTCGCTGAACCCGCGCAAGACCATACGTTCTATACTTCTGGCGCCGATGATTCACCTCCTGGGGCTGCCTCGCGAACGCCGCGAGGAGCGCCTGAAGGAGTTGATGGCGGCGGTCAACCTCCGCGAAGAGTTCCTCGAACGCTATCCTCACGAGTTTTCCGGCGGACAGGCTCAGCGCATAGGTATCGCCCGCGCTCTTGCCGCGGAGCCACGGATCATCGTGCTCGACGAACCCGTTTCGGCACTCGACGTCTCGGTCCAGGCCCAGGTGCTCAATCTCCTGGACGAGCTGAAGGCCCGCTATGGCTTGACCTTTATCTTCATCAGCCATGACTTGTCGGTCGTCGAGAGCATCAGCGACCGGGTCGCCGTCATGTATTTCGGCCGCATCGTTGAGCTTGCACCGGCGGCCAAGCTGTTCGAGGCGCCGCGGCATCCCTATACGAAGCTGCTTCTGGACTCCGCCCCGGTGCTCGGTCGTCGCCTCGTCGAGGGTTATGACAAGCCGATCGAGCTGCCCGATCCCTTTACGCTCGTGCTTGGCTGTGCCTTCGCATCGCGCTGCCCGCGGGCCGGCGAGCTCTGTCGCGACGAATTGCCGCCTTTGGACTCCAAGGGAGTCGGCGAGCACGCTGCCGCCTGCTTTTTTCCCCTGGAAGGGCCATCGGCGGAAGGGAGCGAGCCGAGATGACGAAGCAGGAGCACTCCACAGACCGTTCTGCCGGCGCCGGTCTGCCGAGTCGGCAGGCCAAACGCCCACAGGAGATATGCGAGAGTCTGAAGGACTGGATCGTCGAGCGCAGCTTGAAGCCGGGTGATCGGCTGCCTCAGGAACGCGAGCTCATGGCCATGTTCAAGGCGTCGAAGAGCACGGTTCGGGAGGCGCTCGGCGCGCTACAGACGCAAGGCCTTGTCAGGACCCGCACCGGCCCCGGCGGCGGGGCCTATATCGCGGAAATGGATGGCACGCGTGCGATGGAGCTGCTGGGCAACTACTTCTTCTTCGCCCAGCCGACCATCGGTGACATCTATGCGCTGCGCAAAGTGCTGGAACCGGAGATGGCGGCCTCGCTGGTCGGCCGCCTCGACGAAGCGCACTTCCAACGACTGCATGCGACGATCCGTCTCTATGACCACCCGCCGGCGAACCTCGGCGAAGAATATCGTCAGCGTCTTGCGGAGCTCGACTTTCACTCCGTCCTGGCCGAACTCTGCCCCAACCCCGTGCTCGGCTTCTTTTGCGGATTCCTGCAGAACCTGCTGCGCAGCCTCGCCATTTGTCGTCGCATTTACGGCACGCCAAACCCTGAGCTGCGTGAAAGTGGCCTCAACTATCAGGTTCACCTTCTCACAGCACTTCACCGACGCGATGAGCGAGAGGTGCGGCGCATCATGTACGATCACATGTGTGCTGCACAGGCCTATATGGAAGCCTGCGAAGCGGAAATGACGAGCCAGTTCCTGCGCCTGGCCCCCCGCTCCGCCTACCGGGACCGAAATGAGCAGAAGTAGAAGATTCCGTCGACCACTATGCCCTCCGTGTGGCTCTCTTCGCTCCGCACGCTCGGCAACCCAGCCGGTTGAAGTATTGGAACCCACCAGACCGCTTGTCCCAAGCCCGCATAACCGGCGCCTCGGTTCGTGGTTCCCAGTCCGCCATCCGCGATCGCCGCCCAAGCGGATTTGACTCGGTATCGGTGTAATGTTCTTCTCGGCGTCTGGAAAACGCCCGACAGCACAATACTGTCTGACACGTCGCCCAGGATCGAAAGGCCGGCGCGCTGGAACGATCAAGTCCCCGGTCTGATGAGTCACGACTGATTCAAGACGATCAACGTGAACGCGCGGACGAAACAACGCGCAATCGGGCGAAGGTCTTGGTTTTCCCAGGAAGCAGCCTCGAGGCCCGGCCCGGACAAACGATGACGAGGGGAATGCCGTGTATAAGAAGATCATGGTGCCAGTGGATCTGGCGCACATCGAGCGGCTCGAGAAAGCGATCACGACGGCGACGGATCTCGGCCGGCATTACGGCATACCGATCTGCTTCGTCGGCGTGACAGCGGAGACGCCGACCGAAGTTGCGCACACGCCAAAAGAGTTTACAGAGAGGCTCAAGGAGTTCGGGGCCAAGGCGGCGGGAGAGCACGGCTTGGCAATCGATACCGCAGCCTACGCGAGCCACGATCCGGCCGTCGACCTCGACACCACGCTGATCGCGGCAGCCAAGGAACAGGGCGCGGATCTGATCGTCATGGCGTCCCATGTGCCCGGCCTGCCGGAGCACATCTTTGCCTCGAATGCCGGAGCCGTGGCCTCGCACGCCGAGGTCTCGGTTTTCGTCGTGCGATAGCCGGCCGTCCCGACAAGCGCGCGGCAAGGGTATGCCATGCGGCTGGACAAGAGGAAGCAACGAGACCAGGCGGGTCCTTTTTCGATCGGCGCCCTAGGGCACCGCCGCGACACCGGCCTGGCAGGGGGAATGTGAGGAGACGTCATGACCGAGACCACGGACCTGACCCCGGAAGGGGCCGCCAACGTGATCGAGACCGACTACGAGGTCGGACAGGATAACATCCAGCCCAAACTCGGGCCCTTCGGGCTCGACATCCACAACCCGGTGTTCATGATCTCCGGACTGACCATCGTCGCCTTCGTATTCTTCGCCCTGGCTTTGCCGGAGGTGGCAGAGACCTTCTTCGGCTGGCTGCGCCCGGCCCTGACCTCCACCTTCGACTGGTTCTTCCTCGTGGCGGGCAACGTCTTCGTGCTGGTCGCGCTGGCGGTCATGCTCTCGCCTTTGGGCAAGGTTCGGATCGGCGGCACGGACGCGACGCCGGACTATTCCTATCCCGGCTGGTTCGCCATGCTCTTCGCCGCCGGCATGGGCATCGGCCTGATGTTCTTCGGCGTCTCCGAGCCGATCTCGCACTATTCCTCCTCCCTTGCCGAAGGTGCCGGCGCGCCCGACAGCTGGGCGCCCCTGGCCGGCGCCGCAGGCGACGAGGCCGAGGCGCGGCGGCTCGGCATGGCGGCGACGATCTTCCACTGGGGCCTGCACCCCTGGGCGATCTACGCTATCGTCGGCCTGTCGCTGGCGATCTTCGCCTACAACAAGGGGCTGCCGCTGAGCGTCCGCTCGATGTTCTACCCGATCTTCGGCGAGCGGGTCTGGGGCTGGACCGGCCACGTCATCGACACCCTGGCGGTCTTCGCGACACTGTTCGGCCTCGCCACCTCGCTCGGCATCGGAGCCGAGCAGGCCAACGCCGGGCTGGAGTTCCTCTTCGGCCTGCCGGTGAACGACGTCTCCAAGGTTCTGCTGATCTCCGGCATCACCGGCGTCGCCCTGATCTCGGTGATCGCCGGGCTTGACGCCGGCGTGAAGCGGCTGTCGGAGATCAACATGGTGCTGGCAGCGCTGCTGTTGCTCTTCGTCATCGCTTTCGGCCCGACCCTGGCGATTCTGACCGGCTTCTTCGCCAACCTCGGCGCCTATGCCGAATACCTGCCGGCGCTCTCCAACCCCTTCGGGCGGGACGACGCCAACTTCAGCCAGGGCTGGACGTCCTTCTACTGGGCCTGGTGGATCTCCTGGTCGCCCTTCGTCGGCATGTTCATCGCCCGCGTCAGCCGCGGGCGCACGGTGCGTGAGTTCATCTTCTGCGTCTTGCTGATTCCGTCGCTGGTATCCGTGTTGTGGATGACCGCCTTCGGCGGTACGGCCGTCAGCTTGCTGACCGAGGGCTACCAGGCCATCGCCGACGCGGGCCTGGAGCTGAAGCTTTTCGCCATGCTCGACCAGTTGCCGCTGGCGGGCCTCACCTCCTTCGTCGGCATCGTGCTGGTGATCGTCTTCTTTGTCACCTCGTCGGATTCAGGCTCGCTGGTGATCGATACGATCACGGCCGGCGGCAAGGTCGACGCACCGGTCTCGCAGCGGGTGTTCTGGGCCTGCTTCGAGGGACTGGTGGCCATTGCCCTGCTACTCGGCGGCGGCCTCGGCGCGCTACAGGCGGCAGCAGTTTCCACCGGACTGCCTTTCGCCGTTGTCTTGCTGCTCGGCTGCTTCGCGCTGATCAAGGGCCTGTTGGCCGAACCACGCACGAAGCAAGCGACGGCTTAAAGGAGACACCGCCACGAAGCGGCGAGAAACAAGCGGTTGCCCCGGGCCCTTCGTTGAGCATCGAACGCGCCCGGGGCAAAAAGGGCATCTGGACGGCACATCGGCAACAGATCTTCTCTGGACCGACGGCGGAAACGCCCATGTCTCACCGGCGAATCGCGGGCCGGGTTCTTGGCGAATTGATCAAACCCCAGGTCAGACCGCCAGTAGCGTTTCCACGGAGGCACCCTTGGCATCGACGGCAGGGCGGGACAAATAGAATTCCGCATGCAGATGTCCTTCGGCCTCTTTGCCAGCCGGATCGACGCCCTGTTCGCGAAGCTGCTGCAGAACCTGCTCACGCTCACCCTCGCTAACGAACCGCCGCTGTTTGAACGTTCTGTCCTCCAGCTTTTCGGTCACATATCCCCAATCGGACAGCATTGCCGCAATCGGATCGAAGGGAAAGAGCCGGAG
>JAKSBE010000260.1 GCA_022361275.1 Kiloniellales bacterium | reverse complement strand
TGGGCCGGTCTCCTCTGGGCCGGTCTCCTCTGGGCGGGGGGCAAGCGGCAGCTCCTATCCATAGAGCCGGCGCAGGGTGGCCGGCGGCACGCCGAGGAAATAGAGCCCCAGGATCGAGAGGTTGCGCAAGGGCCTGAGCCACCAGCCGCCGCCGCGGTAGCGCGCGGCCGAGGTCACGGCCCGCCCCTCGAGGATCGTCAGGCGCCGCCGGCCGATACGCCGGACAAGGTCGACGTCCTCCATCAGGACCAACGGCCGGAAGCCGCCGACCTCGTCGTAGAGGGCGCGCGAGATCAGCAGCCCTTGATCGCCGTAAGGCAGGCCGAGCCGGCGGCTGCGCCAGTTCGCCAGCGCCGCGATCCGCCGCGCGCCCGGATGGGGATCGTCGAAGGCGAGGCGGAAGGCGGCGGCCCGCTCGCCGGCCGGCGCTGCATCGATGAAGACGGCCGCTTGTCCGGCCCAGCCCGGATCGAGCCGGGTATCGGCGTGCAGGAACAGCAGCCAGGGCGCCCCGCAGGCGTCGGCCCCCGCCGCGAGCTGCTGGCCGCGGCCGCGCGGCGCGGCGATCACCCGCGCCGCCCGACCGAAACTGCGCGCCAGCTCCGCATCGCCGTCGCCGCCGACCAGGAGAACCTCGCCGACCAGACCGGCCGCCCGCCCCTCCTCCAGCGCCTCCAGCGTCGCCGCCAGGATCGGCGGCGCGCCGAGGACGGGAATCACGACATCGAGCTTCGCAGCCGCCATGGCGGCGTGATAGCATGGCGCGCGGCCCGAGGCATCGCCGGCACATCGCCGGCCGCGTGAAAGGCCCCGGCCCCGAAAGGAACCGGGATGGATCGCCGCGCCTAGCGCAGCCCGCGTTCATTCGAACGCGGATAAGCTGCTCTAACTCTATGGAATAGATCAAATTACCTGCGTTTAATTGAGGCCAATTAAACGCTGTTTGATCTAACGCGTGTCGGCGCCGGCCGCGGCGGCCTGCTGGCGCTCGGCCTCGTCGTCCAGGATCCGGCGGGCGGCCGCGGCGGAGGCCTCCTTGGTGCCGCCGCTTTCGGCGTTGCCGGTCACGTGGACCGTGACCTCGCGGCTGGCGAAGGTGATGCCCTCGCGCTCGAAGGCGGCGCGGATGCGGTGCAGGAGTTCGCGCCGCAGGACGAACTGCTCGCCGGGCTTGGCCATGAACTTGACCCGCAGGATCATCGCCGAGTCGTCCATCTGCAGAACGCCCTGGGACTTCGGCGGGTCGAGCAGCATCGGGCCCAGATCGGGGTCCTGGGCCATCTCCTGGCCGATCTGCTTGACGATCTTCTTCACCTTGACCGGATCGGTGTCGTAGGTCAGGCGCATGGGCAGCTTCATGATCACCCAGTCGCGCGAATAATTGGTCAGGGTCTGGATCTCGCCGAAGGGAATGGTGTTCAGGGGGCCGCGGTGATGGCGCAGGCGCAGGCTGCGGATCGAGATCTTCTCGACCGTGCCCTTGGCCGCGCCGACGTCGATGTACTCGCCCATCCGGAAGGCGTCGTCGATCAGGAAGAAGGCGCCGGAGACGATGTCGCGCACCAGGGTCTGGGCGCCGAAGCCGATGGCGATGCCGACGACGCCGGCCCCGGCCAGGAGCGGCCCGATGTCGATCCCCAGGCTCGAGAGCGCGGTCATGGTCGCCATGACCGCGATCGTGGCGAAGGTGAAGGTGCGCAGCAGCGGCAGCAGGGTCGCCGCCCGGGTCGCGCCGGCGCCACCGCCCTCTCCACCGGGGGCCGCCTGCTCGCTCGGCTCGCCGCCGCTTTCGGCCTCCAGGCGGCTGTCGATCATGGCGCTGACCAGCTGCCAGATGACGTAGCCGACCAGGGCCGTAACGCCGACGTTGATGGCAGCCGCGACCAGCCAGCCGCCGATGCCGACGGCCTCCAGGGTCTCGACCTGGAAGCCCCAGAGCGACAGGAAGACCGCCCCGGCGCCGACCACGATCAGGACCCGCAGGGCGCGCCTGAGAGCGGCACAGACCGCGCTGTCGGCGCCGTAGCGCGCCGCCAGGAAGCGGCCGATCATGATGTCGAGGGCCGGCGCGGCGACGAAGAGCAGCAGGCTGATCAGCCCGGTGTTGGTGCGGTCCGACTGCTCGCCCTCGATCAGCAGCCGGCCCAAGGACAGGCCCCAGATCAGCAGCATGTAGCCGCTGGCCAGGTAGTGCCAACTGCCCGCCAGCAGGTCCCGAAGGTAGCCCAATGTGCCGCCGCCCCCGGCCTCGCCGCGGATCAGGCCGGCGATCTCCTTGCGGATACTCCAGATGGCGAGGACCAAGACTGCGACGAAGACCGTCGCCACCATGGTCAGCAGGAAGCTGTGCATAAGCGGCGGCGCGCCGTAGATCGCCAGGAGGGCGCAGGTCAAGAAGCCGAAGTTCCAGATCACCGCCAGCGCCAGGACGAAGCGGCGGATCCGTAAGGTCGACGCGTCGTCCAGGGGCAAGAGCCGATAGACCCGCCATTTCCGGGGCAGGAAGAACTCGGTGATCGCCATGACCAGCAGGGTGCCGGCGGTGGCGGAGACGAAGGTGCCGAGGAAGAAGCGCGCCGCCTCGTCGCCGTGCCAGAAGGCGAAGACGACGACCATCGCCGCCAGGTAGAAGATGACCACGCCCGAGAGCTCCAGCAGCAGCCAGACGATGGTGTCGCCGACCACCGCGAGCGAGGCGAAGGCCCCGACCTCGGCGCCCCGGGCCGCGAGCCGCTCCTGCCGCTTGCCGACGAAGCGCCGCCAGAAGAAGCGCGCGGCAAAGCCGAGGCCGAGGACCACCAGCAGCCCGAGCAACGTGACCAAGACCCCGCCGCTGGCGTCCAGCCGCATCACGACCAGGCCCAGCATGGAGGGCGCCTCCGGCGCCTGCGCGAGAACCTCGACGAGCCGGGCCCGCAGGGTGCCGCCCAGGTTCTCGACGCTCATCAGGACGTTCATCGAGCCGGCCTCGGAGACGCGCGCTTCGTCACCGGCGGCCTTGTCGAGCTGCTCCAGCAGGATCGCGCGAACCTGCTCGTCCGACAGCCCGGCGACCAGGTCGCGGAGCTGCGCGGGCGACAGATCCTCGGGCAGCGCGACCGTCCCGGCGGCCGGCTCCTGCGCCGCGCCGGCCTGGCCGGCGAAGGTCTGGGCCCGGCCGGCCTCGGGCAGCCAGACGACGGCGAGGGCCATCAGGATCAGGCCGAGCAGCGATACGGGCGGCGGCAAACGCCGGCCCACGGCCGATGGTCCCGTCCGGCGGGACGCCCCGCTCCGAATCCGCGTCGTCATCGATTTCTCCATCCACTCCCCCACCGAGGCCTCCGGAAGATTCAGAGGACCTCTCCGTCAAGGACTATAACCCAAGTCGCATCCTGCGCCGAAACACCCGGGACCGGCGGCCCGGCTTCGGCACCGTCGAAGACCTGACGGATATGTGATGGGCGCCGCGCGCCCGAGGTTACCATCTGCACGGTCGTCATCCGGATCCTCCCCGCTTCGAGAGCCTGCCATGACCCTCTTCGCCCCCTTCACGCTGCGCGGCGTCGAACTCCCGAACCGCGTCGTCGTCTCGCCCATGAGCCAGTACCGGGCCGGGCGGGGCTTCGCCAACGACTGGCACCTGGTGCACCTGGGCCGCTTCGCCCTCGGCGGCGCCGGCCTGGTGTTCTGCGAGGCGACGGCGGTCGAGGCGCGCGGGCGCCGCACCCACGGCGACCTGGGCCTCTGGCGGGACGAGCAGATCGACGGCCTGGCCCGGGTCGCCCGCTTCCTGGCGGCCGAGGGCGCGGTGCCCGGCATCCAGTTGGCCCATGCCGGCCGCAAGGCGAGCGAACGGCGGCCCTGGCACGGCGAGACCCCGGTCGTGGCGGAAGACATCGCGCTGCGCGGCGAGGCGCCCTGGACCGCCATCGGCCCCTCGCCCCTGCCCTACGCCGAGGGCTGGCCGGCCCCGGCGGAGATGACCCCTGCGGACATCGCCGAAGTGGTGGCGGCCTTCCGCGACGCCGCGCGCCGGGCGCTGGCGGCAGGCTTCAAGGTCGTCGAGGTCTACGCCGCCCACGGCTTCCTGATCCACCAGTTCTATTCCCCCATCGCCAACCGCCGGGAGGACGCCTACGGCGGCGACTACGAGGGCCGGATCCGCCTGGGCCTGGAGATCGCCGAGGCGATCCGCAGCGTCTGGCCCGAGGCGCTGCCGCTGATCTTCCGGCTCTCGGCGACCGACTGGCTGGACGGCGGCTGGGAGCTGGAGGACACGATCGCCTTCGCCCGGCGGCTCAAGGACCGCGGGGTCGACGTGATCGACTGCTCGAGCGGCGGCATCGGCGGCAAGGAGCGGCCGCGGCGCATGGCCCTGAGCCAGGGCTTCCAGGCGCCCTTCGCCGAAGCGGTGCGGCGGGAGGCCGGGATCGCGACCATGGCGGTCGGCTTCATCTGGGACCCGGACGCGGCCAACGCCATCGTCGCGCACGGCCAGGCCGACCTGGTGGCGCTGGCCCGCGAGGTCCTCAGCGACCCGAACTGGACCCTTCGGGCGGCCGAAGCCCTCGGCCGCGACGAGGGCTTCGCGCTCTGGAAGCCGGAGTTCGGCTGGTGGCTAAGCCGCCGAGACCGGCTGGTCCGCAAGCTCGGCCTCCGGTGAGCCGGGCCATCCGCCAGCACCCGAATTGAGCCGCTCTCGGTCGTGTGGTACGTGGTAACCCACAGTCATGGCCGATCTTTCCGCCCTCCACGCCGCGCTGATCCGGCTGCCCGGCCTCGCCGAGGTCGCGCCGGCGGATCTGCTGCCGCTGCAGGACAAGGGCCTGGCCCACGACCACCTCCGCGTCGCCGGGCGCGGCCTGCTGCTGCGGGTCCCGAAGCAGAGCCAGTTCGGGCTCTCGGCCGAGGTCAACCTGCGCTACCAGGCCGCCTGCTTCGAGCGGGCCAGCCGCAGCGGCCGGGCCCCGCGGCTGCACGCCCTGCTGCCGCCGACGCCGGCGCTGCCGATGGGTGCGCTGCTGGTCGAGGAGATCGCCGGCCGGCCGCCGCGCCTGCCGCAGGACCTGCCGGCCCTCGCCGCCTGCATGGCGCGGGTGCATTCCCTGCCGGTCCCGCCGCCCGGCGACAGGCCGCCGCTGGAAGACCACCGCGACCCGGTGGCCGGGGCGATGGACGAGATCGAAGCCCAGGCCCGCTTCCTCGACCAGGCCGCGCTGACGGTGCCGGCCCGCGCCGAGGTCGAGGACGAGCTGTCCTGGGCCCGCGTCTTCGCCGGCGAGGTCGCGGGACGGCCGCAGCCCATCACCCTGGTGCTGACCGACACCCATCCCGGCAACTTCCTAGTCGAGGCAGGCCCCGGCGGCGAGACCAGGGCGGTGATCGTCGACCTGGAGAAGGCGCTCTACGGCTCGCCCGGAATCGACCTGGCCCACGCCACGGTCTACTCCTCCACCACCTGGGATCTGGAGGTCCACGCCGCGCTCTCGGTCAAGGAGGTCGCGGCCTTCTACCGCCACTACATGGAGATCGCGGCGCCGGAGCTGGCCGCCGCGCTGAGGCCCTGGCTGGTCCCCCTGCGGCGCCTGCTGTTCCTGCGCGCGATCACCTGGTGCGCCAAGTGGCGGGTGCTTCACCGGCGCGCAGGCGCCGCCGACAAGCACGCGGCCGCGAGCGCCGAGGACTGGTCGGCCGAGAACACCGACCCCGCCACCATCGCTCACGTCGCCGGCCGGGTCGACGACTACCTCTCGGCGGCCACCCTTCGGCGCATGCGCGGCGAATGGCTGGCCCGGCCGGGGCTGGAGGAGCTGATTTAGGATATGGCGAAAGGCCAGGGGTCTGGCACACTGTTGCGGTCATGACCCTGATCTTCACCGTCACCTTTCCGCGCGCCCATCCGAATGCCATCCGGCAGGCCGTGGAGGCGGCCAGGGACGTCGCCGGCACGCAGGTCTCCGATCCGAAACCGGAATGGCTGTCCGTGACCTCGCCGCCGGTGGTCGAGTTGCCGGAGGCCCGCGACCTGCTGAACGAGGAGGCCCCGGGGGAAGACGGGACCTGGGACTTCAGCGAGGACGGCCGGGCCCGCATCGCCCGCGCGCTGGAGGTGCTCTGCGAGGCCGCGCACGACCTGATGATCGTGCAGGCCGCCTGGGCCGACGAGTCCGCCCTGCAGACCGAGGCCCTGACCATCGACGCGCTCTCCCGCCTGGTCCTGGACAACCGGCTCGGCCGGCGGACGATCTACGAGGTGCGCCGGCACTAATGCGGGATGATGTGGAGCCGACTCGGCTTCAAATCTGAGTCTCGCTTTCTTTCAGCGGCCTAAAGCACGGCGAGATGGTGCCGCCTCGCCCTTCGACAGGCTCAGGATGAGGTCGAAGGGTTCGCAAGGCGACCTCCCGCCCCCCCTCGTGCCGAGCCCGCCGAAGCCTCATCCTGAGCCTGTCGAAGGGTGAGGCGCGCCCGAGAGGGCGCCCTTCGTGTCTTGCCATAAGATGTCGATTGTTCTTGTTTTGTTCGAAGCCCTGCACTAGTCTGGAAACATGGACGAACGGCTGCCGGATCGCCCCAGAAAGGGCCGCGGCGCCGTCTCCAACCCCGACAACCGCTACGAGTCCGCCGGCCGGGTCGCGGTCGACGACGGCTGGTCTTCGGCGGAAGAGGGCGAGGAGACGGAGGCGCCGCTGCGCACCGTCGTCCTGGCCGACGGTTCAAAGAGCGTGATCGTGCGCAACGACTCCCCCGATGTGCCCTTCGACAAGTCGGTCAACCCCTACCGGGGCTGCGAGCACGGCTGCGTCTACTGCTTCGCCCGGCCGACCCACGCCTACCTCGGCATGTCGCCGGGTCTCGACTTCGAGACTCGGATCATGGCCAAGCACAAGGTCGCAGCGCTGCTCGAGAAGGAGCTCGCCAAGCCCTCCTACAAGCCGCAGCCCATAGCGCTGGGTACCAACACCGATCCCTACCAGCCGGTCGAGCGGCGCCTGGAGCTGACCCGGCAGATCCTCGAGGTGCTGTGGCGGGCGCGCAACCCGGTGACCGTCGTCAGCAAGTCCGACCTGGTGGTCCGCGACCTCGACATACTCGGCCCCATGGCCGCCGAGGGCCTGGCCAAGGTCTGCATCTCGGTGACCACGCTCGAGCGCGACCTCGCCCGGGTGATGGAGCCGCGCGCGCCGACTCCGAAAAAGCGCCTGGCCGCGATCCGCACCCTGGCCGAGGCCGGGGTGCCGAGCGGAGTCATGGCGGCGCCGATGATCCCGGCCCTGAACGACAGCGAACTGGAGGCGATCCTCGAGGCCGGCGCCGCGGCCGGGGCGAAGCTCGCCGGCTACGTCCTGCTGCGCCTGCCGCTGGAGCTCAAGGATCTCTTCGAGGAATGGCTGGAGGCGCATTTCCCCGAGCGCAAGGAGCGAGTGCTCAACCAGCTGCGTGCCGCCCGCGGCGGCCGGCTCTACGTGGCCCGCTGGAGCGAGCGCATGCGCGGCAAGGGCATCGAGGCCGAGCTGCTGGCCCGCCGCTTCGACCTCGCCGCCAAGCGCCTCGGCCTCAACCACCAGCGCGAGGACTGGACCCTCGACACCAGCCAGTTCCTCCGACCCGAGCCGAAGAGCGCCCAGCTGACGCTGTTTTGAGGGAGGCGCGATGTCTTGGGGAAGGGTCGGTGCTTCGAGGAAACTCGTCGGACCTACACACTCGCCGTCATGGCCGAACTTGATCCGGTCATGACAGAGGAAGGGTCGCGGGGTTCAGATCGCTAGCCCTGGTTGAGCCCCAGCTCCTTCTGCTTCTTCTTCGACAGGCCGAGGGAGACGATACGGTGGGATTCCCGCAGGTAGTCCTTCAGATCGTCGTCCGAGAGGCCCGGCTTCTCGAAATGCTGGATCCACTTCATGCCGCGCGAGGCGAGATAGGGCGCCGGGCGCAGGCCCGGCTGCTCCTGCAGGATCTCGTAGGCGATGTCGGAGACCTTGAAGGTGAAGCGGGCTTCCTCGTCCTCGTGCCAGCCGCCGATGGCGAAGACCTTCCCACCGACCTTCCAGACGTGGGAGCCGCCCCATTGCACCACGTGGCTGGTCGCGGGCAGCGAGGCACAGAAGCTGTTGAACTCTTCGTAGGTCATCGCGGGAACAGTATCAAACTGCGCTTAACTGGCCTCAATGAGGCCTTGATCTATTTCATAGAGTGAGAGCAGCTTATCCGCGTTCGCATGAGCGCGGGCTGCTCTAGTAATGTTTTCGAAGTTCGGCACATTTCGTGTGCCGAGATTTGGAAGCTGAATCACACGAGATTCAAAGAGTTAGTGCCCGCGAAGGCGAAGAGGCCGCGCCGTGTTCCGCCGCCCCTCAGCGGTAGTCCGGGTTGGGATAGTCGAAGCGGCAGCCGGCCTCCCACTTGGAGCGCTGGTTGCCGTGGGCCGGAATGCCGCCCGCGTCCTTGATCATCCGCGCCATGTGCAGGAGGTTCCAGGTCATGAAGGTGGTGTTGCGGTTGGTGAAGTCGTTCTCCGGGCCGCCCGACCCCGCGTCCAGGTAGGAGGGCCCCGGCCCGGCCTCGCCGAGCCAGCCGGCGTCGGCCTGGGGCGGGATCACGTAGCCCAGGTGCTGCAAGGAATAGAGGATGTTCATGGCACAGTGCTTGGCGCCGTCCTCGTTGCCCGTGATCAGGCAGCCGCCGACCCGGCCGTAGTAGGCGTACTGACCCTCGGCGTTGAGGATGTGCGAGTTGGCGTAGAGGCGCTCGATGACCTGGGTGCAGACCGAGGACTTCTCGCCCAGCCAGATCGGCGTGGTCAGGACCAGGATGTCGGCCGCCTCGACCTTCTTGTAGATCTCCGGCCAGTCGTCCTTGTCCCAGCCCTGCTCGGTCATGTCGGGATAGACCCCGAAGGCGATGTCGTGGTCGACCGGCCGCAGGGCCTCCACGGCCACGCCGTTCTTCTCCATGATCGCCCGGGCGATCCGGATCAGGCCGTCGGTGTGGGAGAGCTCGGGCGACTTCTTGAGCGTGCAGTTCAGGAAGAGGGCCTTGAGGTCAGAGAAATCCCAGGTGCTTTCGGAGCACCATTGTTCCTGCAGTTCGTTGAGCATGACGTCTCCTTGGGTGGGGAAGCGGCGAGTCCTTATTCGCCGCCATCTAAGGTCTCACTCGCCCGCCACGCGGGACAGCCGGCCGACCCGCGTCGGCATCTCGGTGACGGCCTCGCTCTCCCTGGCCTCGCGCCGCTGCCCGATCAGGTTGCCGTACCACTTCGCGGCCGGTGCCGCGCTCAGGCCGTGCGCCAGGATCGACAACGCGACGGTGGCCACGACCGTAACCAGGACGGTCTCGGCGCCCGGGGTCTCCGCCTCCTCCAGGATGAAGAGCGCGAAGAGAATCGAGGCCAGGCCGCGCGGCCCGAACCAGGCCAGGAAGCCGACCGTCGGCGCCCGCAAGCCCGCGCCGATCAGCGAGACCGCGATCGGGATCATGCGCACGGCGGTCAGGCTGAGCACGGCATAGAGCAGGACCATGGGCCCGGCGTGGCCGAAGGCCTCGGGCAGGATGGCGGCGCCGAAGAGCAGGAAGGTCAGCAGGGTCAGGAGATGGCCCTCGGCCTCGGCGAACTCGAAAAGGAAGCCACAGCGCTCGCGCACCTGGTTGCCGAAGACCATGCCGGCGACGAAGGCGGCGATGAAGCCGTTGCCGCCGATCAGCTCGGCGCCGGCGAAGGCCAGCAGGGCGACGCCCAGGATCGCCGGGCCCTGGTAGCTCTCGGCCATCCAGCCGGCCTTGACCGCGCCGTCGATCAGTCGCGCCGCGCCCCAGCCGACCGCGGCGCCGACCAGCGGGCCGAGGGTGATCTGCATGGCACCGAAGACGACCCAGTTGCGGCCGTCCTCGGTGGCGTGGGCCAGGGAGGCGAAGCAGGCGAAGAGCAGCACCAGCGGCAGGGCGATGCCGTCGTTGAGGCCGCTCTCGATGTTCAGCGCCTGGCGGATGCGCGCCGGCACCAGCGGGCTGGCGACCACGGACTGGCCGAGGGCGGCGTCGGTCGGCGCCAGGATCGCCGCCAGCAGGGCGGCCTCCCAGAGCCCGAGTCCCAGCGGCAGGGCCAGCCCCACCAAGGTGCCGCAGACGATGATCAGGGGCATGCCGATCAGCAGCATCCGGACCGGCAGGTCGTGGTCGCGGCGGACCACGCGGAGGTCGATCCGGGCGGCGTCGGAGAACAGCACCAGGACCAGGGTGACCTCGGCCAGGCCGTGGACGAAGCCGTGGCCGAAGTCCAGGTCGGCGACGCCCAGCACCGCGCCGCCGATCAGCAAACCGAAGGCGGCGAAGATCATCGGCCCGGTAAGGGGCGAGGCTTCGAGCCGGCGCGAGACCACGCCGAAGAGGACCACGCCGGCGGCGATGATCGCGAAAGCCTGGGTGTCCATCTCGCTTCAGCCTCCCCCGAGCCGGGCGCGCGCCTTCAAACCCTGGTAGACGACGCCCCCTGGTAGACGACGCCAAGGGCGGCAAGGTTACACGAAAACCCAGGGAGTCGTCTTTGCCCGACTGGCCGGGCCGGCGGTTTCGGGCTTTGAACTTGGACCGGCCGCTGTAACCTGGGGGCGGCGCCTGCATCCAAGTCCAGGCGGCTCGGGTCGACCTTGACGGCCGCGCCGCGAGGCCGCGGCGTCTGTGTCCTTTTTCGCCATCCCCGAAGGGTTCCCCGACATGCTCGCCGCGCTCACGCTCTTCGTCGTCCTGACGCTCTCGGTGCTGGTGATCCGCACGGCCGCCGTGGCCCTGAGGATCACCGGTCTGCCGGAGGAGACCGCCCGCTTCCAGGCCCGCTCCGCCTTCACCGGCTGCGGCTTCACGACAACGGAATCCGAGTCGATCCTCCGGCATCCGGTGCGCCGGCGCGTCGTCAGCATCCTGATGGTCGTGGGCAACCTGGGCTTCGTCTCGGTCATGGCGACGGTCGTCGTGTCCCTGGTCGGCTCCGGCGAGGCCGAGGGCGGGATCCTGGCCCAACTGCTCTGGCTCGCCGCCGTGCTCCTGGTCCTCTGGTTCGTCGCGCTCAATCCCCTGGCGGACCGGATCATGTGCGGCGCCATCGGCAAGCTGCTGGCGCGCAGCCAGGGCTTCGGCGGCCGCCGGCCGGCGCGCCTGCTGCAGCTGCCCCAGGGCCGCGGCGTCACGCAGCTTCTGGCCCACCGGGACAGCGGACTCCCGGGCAAGCCGCTCGGGACGCTCTCGGCGGAGGGCACCGTGGTCCTGGGCGTCCTGCGCGACGACGGCAGCTTTCTCAACCTGCCCGATGCCGGCGAGGAGATCCGGCTGGCCGACGAGATCTTCATCTACGGCGAGACGGCGGCGGTCGCGGCCCTGGACGGCGACGGCGCGGTCCTTCCGGAGACCGCCGCGTGACCGCGCCGTCAGCCGGCCGGCGCCGTAGCGCGGGCCTGGTGCTCCAGGGCCTCGATGGACAGGCGCGATTCGATCAGCAGCGCGACCAGGGCGACGAAGATCCAGAGCACGGCGAAGCAGGTCAGGGCCTGGGTCACCGGCACCGCCAGGGTCCCGAAGAGCGCCAGGACCCCGCCGATCAGCGTGGCGCCGGCCAGAATGGACGCGCTGGCGTAAAGGCACATCAGGGCCAGGCGGTACTTGCGCGCGCGCAGCAGAAGGTGCTGAAGCAGCTTGCGGCTGGCCTCGTCCGCCGCGCCGGTCAGCCTGTTGACTTCCGCCTCCAGCTGGCCGAAGCGCGCCGTGGTGGAAAGGATCAACAGGCCAACGCCGGAGATCAGCACCACCGGCTGTAGCAGCACCGAAAAAGACTCCATCTGGACTCCTCCTGTCCTCGCCCCGAGGCGATCTCGAAAACCCGCGGCCGCCCCTCGACCGATACTAGCGGAGCCTCGGCGCCTTGCCTAACCTACGACGCTGCGCCGCTGGAGAAGGTTACGGCGCGCGTGTCCGGGAGGGAAACCCGGACGGAGCCGGAAGACCGGCCCGAAGACAAAGGTCTAATCGAGGAGTGGAGAGATCATGGCAGAGAAACCCGCCGCCGAGCGCCCGACGATCGGCCTGGAGAAGGACGGCCCGCTCAAGGTCACCGGCCTTCAGACCTTCCTCAACTCGCGCGGCGAGACCATCGCGACCAAGAAGACGGCCTTCCTCTGCCGCTGCGGCGCCTCCAAGAACAAGCCCTTCTGCGACGGCACCCACAGCGACATCGGCTTCACCGACGAGAAGTCGGCGGAGCGCCAGCCCGACAAGCTGGAGACCTACGAGGGCGGCGAGGTCACGATCCTGGACAACCGCGGGATCTGCTCCCACGCCGGCTACTGCACCTCCGGCCTGCCGGCGGTCTGGCGCATGGGCGTCGAGCCCTGGATCGATCCCGACGGCGCCGGCAAAGCGGAGATCGTCGAGACCCTCCGCAAGTGTCCCTCCGGCGCACTGAGCTACCTGGAGGACGGTCAGGCAAAGACCGCGTTCCACGTCTCGGCCGAGATCCAGGTCTCGCGCGACGGGCCCTACTACGTGCGCGGCGGGGTCGCGCTGGAGGGAGCCGCCTTCGGCGCGGGCGCCAGCCGCGAGCACTACGTGCTCTGCCGCTGCGGCGCCTCGCGCAACAAGCCCTTCTGCGACGGCAGCCACTGGTACGCCGGCTTCCACGACGACGAGGCCCTGACCATCTCCAAGGCCGCCAGGGCCAAGGAGACCGGCGAGGAGACCTGGGTCGCGGTCGGCAAGGCCGAGGACTTCGCCGAAGGCCGGGTCAAGGCCCTGACCGTGGGCGAGAAGCAGGCCGCGGTGGTGCGGCTGGACGGCGCGCTCCACGCCCTCGACGGCCGCTGCCCGCACCAGGGCGGGCCGCTGGGCGAAGGCAACCTCTGCGACGGCGCCTTGCGCTGTCCCTGGCACGGCTACGACTTCGACCTCAAGACCGGCAAGGGCCGGGGCAACGAGCACCGGGTCGAGGCCCTGAAGATCCGCGAGGAGGGCGGCCGGGTCGAGATCGCCCTGCCCAAGCCCAAGCGCTCGGAGTGGACGGTCAGCCACGTCATCGCCGAGACCCTGGTCGAATGGGGCGTCGACAGCGTCTTCGGCATGGTCGGCCACTCCAACCTGGGCATGGCCGAGGCGCTGCGGGTCCAGGAAGGCCGGGGCAAGCTGCGCTTCTTCGGCATCCGCCACGAGGGCGCGGCCGCCTTCGCCTGCTCCGGCTACGCCAAGGTGACGGGGCGGCCGGCGGCCTGCCTCTCCATCGCCGGGCCGGGGGCGACCAACCTGCTGACCGGGCTCTGGGACGCCAAGGTGGACCGGGCCCCGGTCGTCGCCCTGACCGGCCAGGTCCAGACCCAGGTCATGGGCCCCGGCGCCTTCCAGGACATCGACCTGGCCTCGGCCTTCGAGGCCGTGGCCCGCTTCAGCCAGACCGTGCTGCCGAACAGCGACCATGCCGAGCTGGCCTCGCTCGCGGTCAAGAACGCCATGGTCGAGCGCGACGTGGCGCACCTGATCCTGCCCGACGAGGTCCAGGTGCTGGACGCCGGCAAGGCCGGTCCGGGCCGCGCCGAGGGCCGCCTCGCGCCGACCGCGATCACGCCGCCGAAGGCCTCCCTGGACCAGGCGCTCTATCGTATCGCCCGGGCCGAGCGGCCGCTGATCATCGTCGGCTACGGCGCCCGGGACGGCATGGCCGGGGTCACCGCGCTGGCCGAGGCGCTGAACTGTCCGGTGATCACCACCTTCAAGGCCAAGGGCCAGATCGGCGACGACCATCCCCTGGGCGGCGGCGTCCTGGGCCGCAGCGGCACCCCGGTGGCGAGCTGGTTCATGAACGAGTCCGACCTCTTGATCGTCTTCGGCGCCTCCTTCTCGCACCACACCGGGATCGAGCCGCGCAAGCCGACGATCCAGGTCGACTTCGACCGCATGGCCCTGGGCAAGTTCCACGGCGTCGACGAGCCGGTCTGGGGCGACATCGGGGTCACCGCGGCCCTGCTGCTGGAGGGCCTGCCGAAGGACCGCGCCTGCAACGACCAGCGCGCCGAGCTGGCCGCGCGCTGGCAGGCCTGGCGTGCCGAGAAGGAGGCCCGCGCCGCCAAGGACGACGGCAAGGGCATCAACTCGGCGATCCTGTTCCAGCGCCTGGCCGCGGCCGTGCCCGCCGACGCCATCCTCAGCGTCGACGTCGGCAACAACACCTATTCCTTCGGCCGCTACTTCGAGTGCCGTGCCCAGTCGGTCCTGATGTCCGGCTACCTCGGCTCCATCGGCTTCGGCTTCCCGGCGGCCATGGGCGCCTGGGCCGCGGGCACCGGGCGCAAGGTGGTCTCGATCAGCGGCGACGGCGGCTTCGGCCAGTACCTGGCCGAGTTCACCACGGCGGTGAAGTACGGCATGGACATCACTCACGTCCTGCTCAACAACGCCGAGCTCGGCAAGATCTCCAAGGAGCAGCGCGACGGCGAATGGAAGGTCTGGCAGACCTCCCTGCACAACCCGGGCTTCGCCGACTACGCCACGCTCTGCGGCGGCACCGGCATCCGGGTCGAGCGCGCGGACCAGCTCGCCGAGGCCTTCCAGGCCGCCCTCGCCGCCGAGGGGCCCGCACTGGTCGAGGTCATGGCAGATCCGCTGCTGACTTGAGAGGCCGCGGCCCCAGGGCGCCCTTCCGGAACGCTGCCGAGAGATCCGGCTTCTGCATCCGGGTGAGCGGCGGGGGTGGGGCGTCGCTGTGGCAGGCGGCCAGGACGATCTGGTCGCGGCGGCCTTGAGACGGGGACTCCTTCTGCCTCATCATCCTTCTCCGCCCGCCGGCCGTACAGGAAAGCATGATCCGCCTTAATACAGCCTTGAAGGTCCTCTCGGCCCCGCTCCTGGCACTGGCCCTCCCGGCCTGCTCGCCGCTGGGGCTGGTGAACGCCCTGGTGCCCGAGGGGAACCATCGGGTCGAGGCCGGGACCGCCTACGGCCCGGAGGGGCGTCACCGGCTCGACGTCTATCGGCCGCCGGCGGGCGAGGTCTCGAAGGGGACCCTCGTCTTCTTCTACGGCGGCAGCTGGAAGCGGGGCGCGCGGCAGAGCTACCGCTTCGTCGGCGAGGCTTTCGCCGCGCGCGGCTACACCACGGTGATCCCCGACTACCGGCTCTATCCCGAGGTGCGCTTTCCGGAATTCGTCGAGGACGGGGCCCTGGCCGTGGCCTGGGCCCGCAAGAACCTCGGCGGCGGCGCGGCGCGGCGCCTGGTCCTGATGGGGCACTCGGCCGGGGCGCAGATCGCCGCCCTGCTGGCCCTCGACCCGAGCTACCTGGCGGCGCGCGGCCTGCCCGCGGACAGCGTCGACGGCTGGGTCGGCCTGGCCGGCCCCTACGTGTTCGAGCCGCTGAAGTACCGGGGCATCCGGCCGATCTTCGAGGGCGAGGTCCCGGCCGAGCGCGCACGGGCCATCAACTTCGCCCGCCGCGCCGCGCCGCCGAGCCTGCTGATCCACGGCCTGGACGACACCACGGTCCAGCCGCGGAACTCGGACGAGCTGGCGGCGCGCTTGACCGAACTGGGGGCCGAGGCCCGCTACCTGCCCCTCGAAAACATCGGCCACATCTGGATCCTGCTCGCCCTGGCGGCGCCCTTCGACGGCCACGCGCCGGTCGTGGAGTCCGCCCTGCGGTTCATCGAGGGCCTCCCGGATCATGGTGCGTGAGACGGCAATCTTGCAAAAGACGCCGAGACCGGCCGCGACCGCCCTGACGGTCTTCTACGACGGCGCCTGCCCGCTCTGCCGCCGGGAGATCGCCTTCTATCGCCGCCGCCGCGGCGCGGCGCAGATCCTCTGGCTGGACGTCAGCCGACTGCCCGAGGGGGAGGTCGCGCCCGGGCTGTCCCGCTGCGCCGCCCTGGCGCGCTTCCACGTCCTGCTGCCGGACGGGCGCCGGCTCTCCGGCGGCCCGGCCTTCGCGGCGGTCTGGCGGGCGCTGCCGGCCTTCCGCCCCCTGGGCTGGGTCTTCGGCTTCCGGGCGACCGGCTGGCTCGCCGACCGCGCCTATGCCGCCTTCCTGCGGCTGCGTCCGCTCCTGCAGCGACGCCTCGTCTCCGGATCAAACTAGTGCCGATTTGCGCAGACCGGCGTGTCACCCTCACCCCGGCCCTCCCCCTTGACGGGGTGCCAAGCGACGGCGCAGGCCGTGATCCCCGCGGCGTCGACGAGAACGGCCTCGGCCTCGCCGACCCGCCTGCGGACGCCGCGGCCGGACGCGAGCTCGATCCGGCACTCTTGCTCTTCGCCTGGCCGGTCAGAAGGGGATCCGCTGGCCGTCCCAGGCGAAGAACTGGCCGCTGTCGTCCGGTCCGAGCCGGTCCAGGACCTCCAGCAGGTGCCCGGCCGATCCGGCCGGTGAGAAGAGCTTGCCGTCCGGCACGCCGCGCTGGAAGGGTCGGGACAGCGCCGTGTCGACGGTGCCGGGGTGCAGGGCGACGCAGAGCGCGGCCGGATTGCGCCGCGCCAGCTCGATCGAAAGAGTCCGCACCAGCATGTTGGCGGCCGCCTTGGACGCGCGGTAGGCGTACCAGCCGCCGAGCCGGTTGTCGCTGATGCTGCCGACCCGGGCGGTCAGGACCGCGAAGGCCGATTTCCGGCCGCGGTCGAGGCACGGCAGGACGTGCTTGGCGAGCAGCGCCGGCCCGACGGCGTTCACCTTGTAGGCCCGCTCCAGCGCCTCGGCCTCCAGCGCCCGCCAGGTCTTCTCCGGCTGCAGGCCGGCGCCGTCGTGGAGCAGCCCGCTCGCGACGATCACCAGGTGCAGCGGCCCGAGGCGCGCTTCCGCGGCCTTCGCGGCCTCGGCGATCGTCGCTTCGTCTTCCAGGTCGAGCCGCTGCCAGGCGGCGCGCGGGTCGCCGAAGCCAGGGTCGGAACGGCTGCAGGCCAGCAGGCCGCCGAGGGCGGGATCGCCGAGCAGCGCCTCGACGAAGGCCCTGCCCAGGCCGCCGGAAGCCCCGACCACCACCGCGTTGAAGCCTTGCCCGAAGGACTTCATTCGACGAGGTCTGCCGCCAGGGCCTCCCGCAGGAGCCGGAGCCAGAGTCCAACCCGATCCCGGTTTACCCCGAAGTCGCCGTAGCCGTAGTTTGACCGGCTGTAGACGATCACCGAGCTGCCCTCCGGCAGGGCGACGGGCTGGAGCCAGACGGTGTCCGGAAAGCGGAAGATCGCCGAGCGCTGGACGTAGATCACCTGCTTGGGGTCCGGCACCTCGGCCGCCAGCGCGGTCCGGGGCTGACGCGCGACCGCCTCCTTCAGGGCCTGCAGCACGGCCTCCGGCGCCGCCGTGAAGACAGGGCTCTCGAAGTCGGCCTCGGCCGCGCACACAGCGGGCGGGCAGGCAAGGGAGTCGTTCGGGCTTTCCGCGCGCTTCAGCTCGCGGAGATCCTGCGGTTCCGTGTTCGCGGCGCAGCCGCCGGCAAGCAGGCCGACGGCGATCAGCGGCCCCGATATGAGCGGCGATAGGCGGCGCCGTCCCGTCATCACGCCTCGCTTCGACCGTCGCGGCGCCTCAGCCGCCGGCGCTGGCCGGGTTGCCGATCACCGCCAGGAACTCGCGCCGGGTCATGGCGTCGTCGCGGAAGGCGCCGAGCATACGGCTGGTGACCATGGTGACACCGGCCTTGTGCACGCCGCGGGTGGTCATGCACTGGTGACTGGCCTCGACCACCACGGCGACGCCGCGCGGCTGCAGCACGTCCGCGATGGCCTTGGCGATCTGGGCGGTCATCTTCTCCTGGATCTGCAGCCGCTTGGCATAGGCCTCGACCACCCGCGCCAGCTTGGAGATGCCGACCACGCGGCGCTCCGGCAGATAGCCGACGTGGGCCTTGCCGATAATCGGCGCCATGTGGTGCTCGCAGTGGCTCTCGAAGGGGATGTCCTTGAGGACGACCATCTCGTCGTAGCCGTCGGTCTCCTCGAAGGTGCGGCGCAGGATCGCCTCGGGGTCCTGTTCATAGCCGCGGAAGAACTCCTCGAAGGCGCGGACCACCCGCGCCGGCGTGTCGACCAGGCCCTCGCGCTCCGGATCGTCGCCCGCCCAGCGCAGCAGGGTGCAGACGGCGGCCTCCGCTTCCGCCCGCTCGGGTCGGCCTGCGGGCGAAAGCGTTTCGGCCGTGTGAACTTCGAGCCGTGTCGGTGCGTTCATGGATGATAGTCCCCTCTCGAGTCGGCGGCGCCGACAAGTTCGGCAACCCCGGGATCATGGCACCATCTGTCTACGCCGATGACCTGTCCGCGGATCTCAGTCCGCGGATCTTTCGCCAGAGGCGAGAATCGCCTCGACGATCTCCTGCACGGCCAGGGCGTCGCGGAAGCTCGGCAGAGTGTTGGGCGCGCCGGCCAGGAAGGCGCGGAAGTTGTCGAGCATGCGCCGGTAGCCGTCCTGGCGCGGGTTCTCGAGCTCGGTCAGCTCGTCCCGCCAGTCGCCGCCGTCGCTGGACTTGAGGCGGTTCCAGTCCCAGAGCCGGTAGGCGCGCGCGGCGCCCCAGACCGTGATCTCGACCTGGTCGGGCCCGGCGCCGCCTGCGCTGCCCGCCGCCGAGACCGGCACCCCGCCGCAGTCCAGCAGGGCGGTGAAGTGGGTCTCGCAAAGCCTGGGGTCGGCGGGGAAGCGCAGGCCGGCGTCGCGCAGGACGGCGGGCCCGAAGAGCCGCTGGACCAGGTAGACGAAGTGCGAGAAGACCTCCCGGACGTAGCCGCCCTCGGCCCGCTCGGCCAGCCAGGCCGCCTCGGCCTGCCAGTCGCGCGGCCAGCGGGCGAAGTGCAGGCGGACGTCGACTCCGGCGATCGTGCCCAGGCCGCCGGCCTTCAGCTCCCGGTCGATCAGGTTGGCCGCCTGGGCGTCGGCGAAGGGGAAGTTGACCGCATTCCTGGCCCCGGTCGCCTCGACCGCCTTCACCAGCGCCCGGCTCTCGGCGAGATCGACGCCCAGCGGCTTCTCGCACCAGATCGCCTTGCCCGCGGCCAGGGCGGCCAGGGCATGCTCGGCGTGGGCCGCAGGCGGGCAGGCGATGTAGACCGCCTCGGTCCCGGGCGCCGCGACGATCTCCGCCGGATCGTCCACCAGGGTCAGCTCCGGGAAGGCCGCCCGGGTCCGGTCCCGCGCTCCGCCACCCGGATCCCAGCCGCCGACCAGGGTGAAGCCGCCGTGCGCGGTCATGTTGGTCAGCATCCGGTGCCCCATGATGCCGAGGCCGATGAAGGCGATCCCCGGTTTCATCGCTTTCCTCTCCGATTCCGCCCTGTTCCCGACCGCGGGATCCTGGCTGTTGGCGCGGCCCTCCCGCAAGCCGCAACTTTGCGCGCCAAGGATGCGACCCTCGGCCCGCTGCGCGCCGCCGCGGGGCCGGTCTCCCGGCTGGCGCCGGAAGGTGCCCCATCGCCTCGAACCAGGCGACGGCGTCGCGTAACGAGTGCCTTATCGGGCACGGCTTCAGGCGCTCGAACACCGCCAGGCTCCAGCGGGAACGGCGGGCTGCTCTAACTATATGAAATAGGTCAAATGATCTGCGCTTAACTGAGTCCGATTAGGCGCAGTTTGATCTAGGCCCGGACCCGCTCCGACTTCGGATCGTAGAGCGGCTTGAGGCTGGCTTCGGCCTGGACGCGGTCGCCGGCGATCTCGATCTCGTAGGCCGAGGCGAGAACCGCGGCGGCGCTCTCCTCGGGCTCGCAGGCCACGTAGCCCAGGCCGATGGCCGCGCCCAGGTGGTGGCCGTAGTTGCCGGAGGTGAGGTAGCCGGCGATCTCGCCGTCCCGGAGAATCGGCTCGTGGTGGTAGAGCAGGGGCGCCGGGTCGGCCAGGCGGAACTGCAGCAGGCGCTGCGTCAGGCCCTGCTGCGTCTTGCGCAGGACCGCCTCGCGGCCGAGGAAGTCGCCGAACTTGGAGGGCGTCTTGTCCGGCTTGACCGCGAAGCCGAGGCCGGCCTCCAGAACGTGATCCTCGTCGGTGACGTCGTGACCGAAGTGCCGGAAGGCTTTCTCGATGCGGCAGGAGTCGAGCGCGTGCATGCCGCAGAGCCGCAGGCCGTGGTCGACGCCCGCCTCGACGATACGGTCGAAGACCTGGCGGGCCATCTCCGTGGGCACGTAGAGTTCCCAGCCGAGCTCGCCGACGTAGGTGATGCGGTGCGCCCGCAGCACCGCCATGCCCAGGTCGATCTCCTTGGCCCGGCCGAAGGGGAAGGCCTCGTTGGAGAGGTCGGCCTCGGTCAGGGGCTGCATCAGGTCGCGGGCCTTCGGGCCCATGACGGCCAGCACCGCCTCGCCGCTGGTGACCTCGATCGCGACGCATCGGGCGTCGTCCGGGATGTGGCGCTTCAGCCAGGCCAGGTCGCGCGGCCCGCTGGCCGCCGAGGTGACGATCAGGAAGGAGGTCTCGGCGAGGCGGGTCACCGTCAGGTCGGCCTCGATCCCGCCGCGGCCGTTGAGCCACTGGGTGTAGACGATGCGCCCGGGCTCGACCGCGACGTCGTTGGCGCAGATCCGCTGCAGCACCGCCTCGGCGTCGCGGCCCTCGACCCGGATCTTGGCGAAGGAGGTCATGTCGAAGAGCCCGACGCCCTCGCGCACCGCCTTGTGCTCGGCCGCGGCGTGATCGAACCAGTTCTGCCGGGTCCAGGCATAGCGGTACTCCGGCCGTTCCCCGGCGGCGCGGGCCGCCTGGGGCAGGAACCAGTTGGCCCGCTCCCAGCCGGCGACCTCGCCGAAGCAGGCGCCGGCCGCGGCCAGGCGCTCGTGCAGCGGCGAGTGGCGGACGCCGCGCGCGGTCTCGAACTGCCGGTAGGGGAAGTGGTCGGCGTAGAGCAGGCCGAGCGTCTCCTTGGACCTTTCGAAGAGGTAGGCCTTGGTGCTCTGGAAAGGCTGCATGCGCCGGATGTCGACGTCCCAGAGGTCGAAGGGCGGCGCGCCGGCCTCCATCCACTCGGCCAGGGCCTTGCCGGCGCCGCCGGCCGACTGGATGCCGATCGAGTTGAAGCCGCAGGCGACGTAGAAGTTCCGCAGCTCCGGCGCCTCGCCCAGGAGGTAGCGGTCGTCCGGGGTGAAGCTCTCCGGACCGTTGAAGAAGGTGTGGATGCCGGCGGTCTCCAGGATCGGCAGGCGCCGGATCGCGGCCTCCAGGATCGGCTCGAAATGCGCGACGTCCTCGGGCAGCTGGTCGAAGCAGAAGTCCTCCGGGATGCCGTCGTGGCCCCAGGGCTTGGCCTTGGGCTCGAAGGCGCCGAGCAGGATCTTGCCGGCGTCCTCCTTGACGTAGGCGCATTCGTCCGGCACCCGCAGCACCGGCAGGTCGCGGGGCAGATCGGGGATGCTCTCGGTGACGATGTAGAAATGCTCGCAGGCCTGGAGCGGCACCTTGACGCCGGCCTGCCTGCCGACCTCGCGGCCCCACATGCCGGCGCAGTTGACCACCGCCGCGCAGGCGACCTCGCCCCGGTCGGTGGAGACCCCGGTCACCCGCCCGTCCCTGCGGTGGATGGCGGTGACCTTCACGCCCTCCAGGATCCGGGCGCCGCGGTTGCGCGCGCCCTTGGCCAGGGCCTGGGTGATGTTGGCCGGGTCGGCCTGGCCGTCCTTCGGCAGGAAGACGCCGCCGGTCACGCCCGCCGGATCGATCAGCGGATAGGCTTCCTTGCAGTCCTGCGGGGTCAGGACCTCGACCTCCAGGCCGAAGGTGCGCGCCATGGAGGCGCCGCGCTTCAGCTCCTCCAGGCGGTCCTTGCTCAGGGCCAGACTGACCGAGCCGTTCTGCTTGAAGCCGGTGGCGACGCCGGTCTCGGCCTCCAGGGTGGTGTAGAGCTCGGCCGAATACTTGGCGAGCTGGGTCATGTTACGGGTGGCGCGGAGCTGGCCGATCAGCCCGGCGGCGTGCCAGGTCGTGCCGCAGGTGAGCTGCTTGCGCTCCAGCAGCAGCACGTCGGTCCAGCCGAGCCTGGTCAGGTGGTAGGCGACCGAGCAGCCGATCACGCCGCCGCCGATGATGACGACCCGGGCCCGGTCCGGAAGGGTTGCGGTCATGGCAGGGCTCCCGTCAGGCCTTGAGGCGCGCGTTCTCGGGGTCGTAGAGCGGCTCGCGGCCGACCACGGCCCTGCGGCGCTCACCCAGGATCTCGACCTCGAGCGCGGCGCCTTCCTCGGCCAGGTCGCTGCGGACGTGGGCCAGGGCGATCGAGCGGCCGATGCGATGGCCGTAGCCGCCCGAGGTCACCAGCCCGACCCGCTGCTCGCCCTGCCAGACCGTCGAGAGATAGGGGGCGTCGGCGCTGCCGGCCTCGACCAGCAGGGGCACGCAGCGTTCGGGGCTGCCGGCCTCGCGCTCGGCGATCAGGGCGTCGCGGCCGACGAAGTCGGGCTTATTCAGCCGGACGAAGCGGTCGAGCGAAGCGGTCAGCGGCGTGTAGTCGGTCGAGAGGTCCGCCTTCCAGGCCCGGTAGCACTTCTCCAGGCGCAGCGAGTCCATCGCGTACATGCCGAAATCGCGGATCCCGTGGGCCTCGCCGGCCTGCCACAGCAGGTCGTAGGTCGCCGGCAGGGACTCGACCGGCAGGTGCAGCTCCCAGCCCAGCTCGCCGACGTAGTTGACCCGGATCGCGACGCCCCGGGCCATGGCCAGGGTGACCGGCCGGTGGCTCAGCCAGGGGAAAGCCGCGTTGGAGAGGTCGCAGTCGGTGACCTGGGCCAGCACCTCGCGTGCCTTGGGCCCGGCCAGGACCAGGGTGCCCCAGCGCCCGGTGACGCTGTCGACGCGGACCGGGCCGTCCTCGGGCAGATGCTTGAGCAACCAGTCCCGGTCGTGCCACTCGGCGGCCGCGGCGGTGATCAGCCAGTAATGGTCCGGGCCGAAGCAGGTCACGGTCATCTCGGTCAGAGTGCGGCCGCGCGGCGTACAGAAGTAGGCCAGCGAGATCCGGCCCGGCTTGGGCAGGGCGCCGGCGATCAGGCTCTCCAGCCAGTCTCCGGCGCCGGCGCCGCTCACCTCGAAGCGGGCGAAGCCGGGCAGGTCGAGGATGCCGACCGCATCCCGCACCGCCCGGCATTCCTCGGCCACGGCCTCGAACCAGTTGGTGTGGTGGTAGGACAGCGCGTTCTTCGCCTCGTCCTTTCCGGGGCGCGGGAACCAGACGGCGCGCTCCCAGCCGCCGCGGGCGCCGAAGACCGCGCCCTTGGCCCGCAGGCGGTCGTAGAGCGGCGAGGTCTTGGCGGGGCGGCCGGCCGGCCGCTCCTCGTGGGGAAAGCCGATGGCGTATTCGTTCTGGTAGAGCTCGACCGCCTTGGCGCGGACGTATTCGGGCGTGGCGTGGCCGGTGAAGCGCCGCGGGTCGACCGACCACATGTCCCACTCGGTCTCGCCCTCCGTGACCCATTCCGCCAGGACCTTGCCCGCGCCGCCGGCCTGGACGATGCCGAAGGAGAAGACGCAGGCCTCGTAGAAGTTCCGGAGGCCCGGCGCCGGTCCGATCAGCGGGTTGCCGTCGGGGGTGTAGGGGATCGGCCCGTTGATGACCCGCTGCACCCCGACCGTGCCGAGCAGCGGCACCCGGGCGCAGGCGTCCTCGATGTACCGCTCCAGGCGCTCCAGGTCGTCGGGGTAGAGCTGGAAGGAGAAGTCCTCGGGCATGGGATCGTCGCGCCGGGTCCAGTGCGGCGTCGCCTGCCACTCGTAGGGGCCGAGCAGCAGGCCGTCGCGTTCCTGGCGCAGGTAGTAGCTGCTGTCCGGGTCGCGGAGCAGGGGCAGCTTGCCGTCGCGGGCCGCCAGCGCCTCGACGGGCTCGGTCACCAGGTACTGGTGCGACATGGCCACGGTCGGCACCTGGCGCCCGACCATGGCGCCGATCTCGGCGGCCCGGTAGCCGGCCGCGTTCACCACGGCCTCGCAGCGGACCTTGCCCTGCGGCGTCTCGACCTCCCACTCGCCGCCCGGCAGCCGATGCAGCCCGGTCACCGGGCAGAAGCGCACGACCTTGGCGCCCAGCGCCCGGGCGGCCTTGGCGAAGGCCTGGGTGAGCTGCGCGGGGTCGATGTCGCCGTCGCCCGGGTCCCAGATCCCGCCTTCCAGGTCGTGCAGCTCGATGAAGGGATAGCGGTCCTTGATCTCGTTGAGGCCGAGCATCTCGAAGTCGAGGCCCTGGTAGCGGGCCATGGCGCGGACGTGGCGGAACTCCTCCATCCGCGCCGCGCCGTGGGCCAGTCGGATCGAGCCGGTGACGTGGTAGTTCATGGGATAGTCGGCTTCGTCCCCCAGCCGCGCGTAGAGCGCGGTCGAATAGGCCTGCATCTTCATGATCGACCAGGCGCCGGAGAAGTTGGGGCAATTGCCGGCGGCGTGCCAGGAGGAGCCGGAGGTCAGCTCGTTGCCCTCCAGCAGCAGGCCGTCGCTCCAGCCCTGCTTCGCGAGGTGGTAGAGGCAGGAGCAGCCGACGGCGCCGCCGCCGATGATCACCACGCGTGCCGTTTTCGGAAGCTCTGCCATGGCGCGTCTCCCCCTCTCCGCTTTGCTAGGTCTCGACCGGCGCGGTTGCGGCCGGTCGCCGGGGTGCCGGGCCGGTCGTGCTCCGGATGATCAGGTCGGTGCCGATCCGGGTCGTGCGCGGCACCTGCTTGCCGCTCAGCATGAGCGACAGGATCTCGGCCGCGCGGGCGCCCATCTCGCCGGTCGGCACGTGGACCGTGGTCAGGGCCGGGGTCACCTGGGCGGCCAGTTCCAGGTCGTCGTAGCCGATGATCGACAGCGCTTCGGGCACCGCGATGCCCTGGGCCTGGGCCTCGAAGAGCGCGCCGACGGCCAGGATGTCGTTGCCGCAGAACACCGCCGTCGGGCGCGGGTCCTGGGCCAGCAGCAGGCGCAGGCCGATGCGGCCTTCCTCGATGCTGAAGGGCCGCTCGATCCGGCGTTCCGGGCGCAGTTCCAGGCCGCGCGCGGCCAGGGCCTCGGCCACCGCGGCCATGCGCAGCGCCGCCCGGTCGTTGCGTTCGGGGGGATAGTCCATGACCCCGATCTCGCGATGGCCCAGGTCGACCAGGTAGTGCGCGGCGGTCGCCGCACCCTCGCGGTTGTCGTAGCCGACCGAGATTTGGGCGGCGTCCGGCGCGTGGACGTGGGTGATCAGGTAGGGCAAAGCGCGGGTCCGCAGCAGCTCGTAGGTCGCCGGGCCGCGCTGCGCGCCGCAGAGCACGACGGCGTCGACCCCGGACTCGATCAGGCCGCGGATCTCGGCCAGTTCCGCCTGGGAATCGAAGCGGTCGACGCCGATCAGCAAGGCGTAGCCGATGCTGCCCAGGTGCCGCTGCAGCGCCTCGACGAAGCGCGCGAAGATCGAGTCGTCCATGGTCGGGATCACGACGCCGACCCGGAAGCTCTTCTGCGAGGACAGGGAGCGGGCGGCGCCGTCGGGGATGTAGGTCAGGCGCTGCGCCGCGGCCATGACCCGCTCGCGGGTCTCGGCACTGACCGCCTCGGGGCGGTTGAAGGCGCGCGACACCGTCGCGATGGACACGCCGGCTGCCCGCGCGACGTCGCGGATCCCGTTGTGCGCCGGGCGGCGGGCGGGCCTGGCCTTGCTTTCCGTTGAGGGGACGCCGGTCACGGGCATCCATCCATGTAACCGTTTTAGCCGTTTCCTTCCTATCACCATTCCAGGCCGGAAAGAAGGCCCTGAATCGTGCCGGCCCTTTTCCGGACAGCGTATGAAAACGATTACACCTGCTCGCCGACCTCCCGCTTCGGAGCGGGGCGCGGGACAGGCCGGCGGAGCCGCGACTTCACGGCTTCTCCTGACAAGGCCCCCCGAGGCTCGCGCGCGCTTGTGCCGATAGGGTGCGAATGGTAGCGCTTTCATCATAGTCATCGGTGTCCGGCAAGCCATGGTCGATTTTTGCCGGCTCTGACATGGAGTATCCATGAAGCTGGATGTACCGGCTGATTCGATGCTTGAGGGCCAACTCCAGGTATGGCAGCGCTCCCATCGGGAGCCCTCGGCGAGCCTGGTCGATGTGGCGCGGCGGGCCAAGGCCTCGCCGACCACGGTGTCCCGCTTCTTCAACCAGCCGGACCTGGTCCGGCCCGGCACCCGGCAGCGCATCGAACGGGCGGTCGCCGAGCTCGGCTACCTGCCGAACGCCGCGGCCCGCGCCCTGGCCTCCAGGCGGTCGCGCAGGGTCGGGGTGGTGGACCAGGACGGCGGGCATCCCGGAGTCGGCATCGACAACCGGGCCGCGGGCCGGCGCATCGCGGCCTACCTGCTCGACCTCGGCCACAGCGACTTCGGGGTCATCTCGGCCGAGATCGCGCAGAACGACCGCGCGCGCCAGCGCCTGGCCGGGGTGCGCGAGGCGCGCGAGGCGCGCGGCGGCACGGCGGCGCCCGGGTCGGTGGAGGACGTGGGATGAAGACCCAGGCCCGGGTGGTCGTGATCGGCGGCGGCGTCGGCGGCTGCGCGACGCTCTATCACCTGACCAAGCTCGGCTGGTCGGACGTGGTCCTGGTCGAGCGGAACGAGCTGACCTCCGGCTCGACCTGGCACGCCGCCGGACAGGTCACCCGGTTCGGCACCGTGCAGACCATGCTCCGCCTCAAGAACTACAGCACCAGGCTCTATGCCGAGCTGGCCGCCGATCCGGCGCATCCGATCAACTACCACATCACCGGCGGCGTGCGCCTCGCCCACAGCCGCGACGACCTCGACGGCTACAAGCACTTCATATCGATGGCCAAGGGGGTCGGGGTGGAGCTCGAGCTGCTCTCGGCCGAAGAGACCGGCAAGCGTCATCCCCTGATCGACACGGAGGGCCTGGCCGGCGCGCTCTGGGACCCGGTCGACGGCGACATCGACCCGAGTCAGCTCACCCAGGCCCTGGCCCGTCGTGCGCGTCAGGCCGGGGCGGAGATCTATCGCTTCAATCCCGTCGTCGGGGTCGCGTGCAAGCCCTCGGGCGACTGGCGGGTGCGGACGAAGAACGGCGACATCGACTGCGAGGTCGTGGTCAACGCCGCGGGCTACCGGGTCAACGAGGTCGGCGCCATGCTGGGGGTCGAGCACCCCGTGGTCTCGATGGAGCACCAGTACTTCCTGACCGACACGATCCCGGAGATCGCGGCGCTGGACTTCCGCGTCCCGATCATCCGCGATCCCGGCGACGACTTCTATGCGCGCCAGGAACGCCGGGGCCTGCTGGTCGGGATCTACGAGCAGGCCTGCCGGACCTGGGGCACCGAGGGCATCCCCGAATCCTTCGCCATGGACCTGCTGCCCGACGACCTGGACCGCCTGGCCATCAATCTGGAGGGCGTCTGCGCCCGCCTGCCGGTGCTGGCCGAGACCGGCATCACCCGCGTCGTCAACGGCCCCATCACCTATTCGCCCGACGGCCTGCCCCTGATCGGCAAGATCCCCGGCCTGCGCAACGCCTATGCCTGCCTCGGCCTGCGCGCCGGCATCGGCGAGGGCGGCGGCCACGGCAAGTGCCTGGCCGAGATCATCGTCCATGGCGAGAGCGAGTGGGAGATGTGGGACCTCGACCCCCGGCGCTTCACCGACTTCGCCGACCAGGCCTACACCGCGGCCAAGGCGATCGAGGAGTACCGGCACGAGTTCGTCTTTCATAGGCCCCACGAGGAGCGGCCCGCCGGGCGGCCGCGCAAGACCACGCCGCTCTACGAGACCTTCAAGGCCAGGGGCGCGCACTTCGGACTGCGCGGCGGCTGGGAGCGGGCCCTCTACTTCAAGCCGGAGGATCCGGGCTTCGAGGACGTGCCGAGCTTCCGCCACACCACCTGGTTCGACGCGGTGGGCCGGGAGTGCCGGGCGCTGGCCGAGCGGGTCGGGATCAGCGAGACCACCGGCTTCACCCGCCTCGCCGTTTCCGGTCCCGAGGCCGCCGGCTTCCTCGACCGCATGATCGCGGGCCGGCTGCCGGCCGTCGGCCGGATCGGCCTCGGCTACTTCTGCTCGGAACAGGGCAAGGTGGTGAGCGAGGCCACCATCGTCCGCCTCGCCGCGGACTCCTTCTGGCTGGTCTCGGCCGCGGCGGCCGAGCACCACGACCTGCAGTGGCTGCATGAGCACCTGGAGGGCGCCGAGGTGGCCATCGAGAACCTGACCGCGCGCCGTTCGACCCTGGTCGTCGCCGGACCGCAGGCCCGCGACCTGCTCTCGAAGGTCTCCGGGGCGCTCCTCGACAACGACGCCTTTCCCTGGCTCGGCGCGCGGCGGATCGACGTCGCCGGTGCCGAGGTGCAGGCCCTGCGCGTCAACTTCGTCGGCGAACTGGGCTGGGAGCTGCACGTCGCGATGGACGACCTGCGGGCCTGCTACGACCATCTCGTCGAGGCCGGAGAAGAATTCGGCCTGGCGCACTTCGGCACCTATGCCATGGAGTCGCTGCGGCTGGAGAAGGGCTACCGCCACTGGAAGGCCGACCTGACCACCGAGTTCTCGCCCTTGGAGTCGTCCCTCGACCGCTTCGTGAAGCTCGACAAGGGCGACTTCCTCGGCCGCGACGCGCTGCGCGCGCAGAAGGAGGCGGGCGTCGCCGCCCGCTTCGCGCCCCTGCTCGTCGACTGCGAGACCGCCAGCGCCCAGATGGGCGCGCCGATCTGGTCAGAGGGCGAGGTCGTCGGCAGCGTCGCCTCCGGCGGCTACGGCCACAGGATCGGCAAGAACATCGCCCTCGGCTTCCTGCGCGCGGACCTGGCCAAACCCGGCAGGCAAGTCGCCGTCACCATCCTCGGCGAAGCCCGCCCCGCGCTCGTCGCCGAGGCGCCGCTCTACGATCCGGGCAACGAGAGGCTCAAGGCCTAGAGCAGCCCGCGTTCATTCGAACGCGGATAAGCTGCTCTAACTCTATGGAATAGATCGAATGATCTGCGTTTAATTGAGTCCAATTAGACGCAGTTTGATCTAGTGTTGACTTGCATAGTTCAGAGAGTCACCCCCACCCCGGCCCTCCCCCATCGAGGGGAAGGGCGTAACGGACGAGGGGGAGGACGTAACGGACTGATCCGTTTGGAGCATCCGCTCCCCTTGTGGGGAGGGTTAGGGAGGGGGCACTGGCATTCACGCCTCTAGGCACTAGAGCACGCCGGCCATGTTTACGGCGTTTTTCGGCTCCCAGTCTTCATCACTTGTCG